>CAZIVB010000198.1:0-4755 GCA_964542565.1 uncultured Hyphomicrobiales bacterium
GCGGGGCTCATGTGGCGCATATGCGCTCGCGCTATTCCGGGCTGACAAGTTGCCGCGCCGCGGCGCTGGTGGCGGGCGGACCCAAAAGCTGCGCCTGGGGCTGCCTTGGTCTGGCGGACTGCGCCGATGTGTGCGATTTTGATTCCATAACCATGAACAAACACGGGTTGCCGGTTGTTGATGCCGATAGCTGCACCGCCTGCGGCGACTGTGTCGATATCTGTCCCAAAAATCTGTTTTCCATCCACCCGGTCAGTCACCGCTTATGGGTCGCCTGCGCCAATCTGCTGGCCAATGAAGAGGCCGAGGCCGATTGCGAGGTGGCGTGCAATGCCTGCGAGCGCTGCGTCGTGGACTCGCCCGAAGGGCTGATCGAGATGAAAAACAATCTTGCCGTTATCAATTACGACAAAAACATGCTCGCCTCGCCGGTGGCCATCGAGCGTTGCCCCACCGGCGCCATTGTCTGGCTCGATGCGGTCAACCAGATCCGCAAGGGCAAACACGCCAAACGCATTTTCCGCACCCAGTCCCTGCCCATCCGGCATGGCTAGACATCATTCCAATTCCGATCACTGAAGATAGGCAAACCCCATGTTCAAGAAGAAAAACACCAAGAACCTCAAATATCCCGGCCACCGCATGGCGCTTGACGGCAACACCGCCGTGATCATGTGCGAGCGCGAGGCCTCCGACGCCGCCGGCGCCTATCCGATCACGCCCTCGACCCAGATGGGCGAATACTGGGCGGAAGAAGCCGCAAGGGGGCATGTCAATGTCTCGGGCAAAGCGCTGATTTTCATTGAGCCGGAATCCGAGCACGCCGCGGCGGCCGTTACCGCCGGCATGTCCATGACCGGGCTGCGGGCGACGAATTTCTCCTCCGCCCAGGGCATCGCCTTCATGCATGAATCGCTTTATGCCGCGGCGGGAAAGCGCCTGCCCTATCTGCTCAATATCGGCGCGCGGGCGATCACCAAGGCCTCGCTCAACGTGCACTGCGCCCATGATGATTACCACTGCATCGATGATACCGGTTTTATCCAGATGTTTGCCGCTGACGGGCAGGGCGCGGCGGATCTCAATCTGATCGGCCGCAAGATTGCCGAGCTTTCCCTCACCCCGGCGGCGATTGCCCAGGACGGATTTCTCACCACCCATCTGATTGAGCCCATCATGGTGCCCGAACGCGAGTTGATCGCCGAGTTTCTGGGCCGTCCCGATGACGAGATCGAATGCCCGACCCCGGCGCAGCAGATTATCTATGGCAAAACCCGCCGCCGGGTGCCGATGCTGTGGGATGTGGACCGGCCCGTAACCTCCGGCGTTGTCCAGAATCAGGACGCCTTCATGCAGGCTGTTGCCGCCCAGAGGCCCTATTTTTACGATCATATTCCGGCCATAACCGATCAGGTCATGGCCGAATACGAGGCCCTGACCGGGCGGCGCTATCAGCGCATCAGCGGCTATAATCTGGAAAAAGCCGATTATGTCATCGTCGGCATGGGCTCCATGATCCCGCAGGCCGGGGCGATTGCCGATTATCTTGCCCGCACCCGCAAGCTCAAGATCGGCGTGCTGGATATCACCATGTACCGCCCCTTCCCCGGCGATCTGATCACCAAGGCGCTGTTGGGCAAAAAAGGCGTTGCGGTGCTTGAGCGCACCGACCAGCCCTTGGCCGAGGATTTGCCGCTCATGCGCGAGATCAGGGCGGCGCTCTCAAAGAGCATCGAGAACGGGCAAACCCCGCGCGATCTGCCGCATCCCGATTACGCGGTGTGCAAGACCTTGAAGGATTTACCGCCGCTTTATTCCGGCGCTTACGGGCTTGGCAGCCGCGATCTTCAGCCCGAGGCCATCATCGGCGCGGTTGAAAACATGCTGCCCGACGGCGGCAAGCGAAAATTTTTCTATCTGAGCATTGATTTTGTCAAGGAGGCGGCCGCAACGCCAAAGCAGGAAGTGCATCAGCAAAATCTGCTTGATCATTATCCCGATATCGCCGATCTGGCGGTGCGCGGCTCGGAAAATCCCGATCTTCTGCCCGAAGGGGCAATTACGGTGCGGATGCACTCGGTTGGCGGCTGGGGCGCGATCACCACGGGTAAAAATCTGGCCATGACGCTTTATGAGCTGCTTGGCTATGAGGTCAAGGCCAACCCGAAATACGGCTCGGAAAAGAAAGGCCAGCCCACGACCTATTACATGTCGGCGGCGCCCGAACCTATTTTGCTCAATTGCGAGTATCATCATGTCGATGTGGTGCTCTCGCCCGATCCCAATGTGTTCTCGCATTCCAATCCGCTTTACGGGCTTAAAGAGGGCGGCGTTTTCATTGTCCAGCATAGCGGCAATGATGCGGCGGCGCTGTGGAATTCCTTCCCCCGCCACACCCAGGATTACATTATAGCCAAGAAAATCCGCGTCTATTTCGTCGACGGTTTCAAGATCGCCCGCGAAGAGGCCAAAAACCCCGAATTGCAACTGCGCATGCAGGGCAACGCCTTCCAGGGAGCGTTTTTCGCCGCCTCGCCGCTCATGGAGCGGGCCGGGCTGGATGAGAAAAAGCTCTTTGCCGCCATCACCGATCAACTCAATGACAAATTCGGCGACAAGGGCAAGGGGGTGGTTGACGACAATTTGCGGGTTGTGCGCCGCGGTTTTGACGAGGTGCGCGAAATCACCGGCAAAAAAGCCTCGGCCGGCACCCCCGGCTATGGCCGCAAGGCGGCCCAGTTGCCGTCCATATTGCGCCAGATCCCCGAGGCGGATGGCGGCGTTGCCGATATTCATCGCTTCTGGGAGCAGATCGGTCATTTTTACGCCAAGGGCGAGGGGGACAATGTGCTCGCCGACCCCTTCCAGGCGCTTTCCCTGATTCCGGCTTCCACCGGTGTTTTCCGCGATATGACCCAGATCCGGTTTGAATATCCTGAATTTATCGCCGAAAACTGCACCGCCTGCGGCGATTGTTATACCGCCTGCCCGGATTCGGCGATTCCGGGGCTGGTGAACACGGTTGGCGAGATTTTCGCCTCGGCAATTTCCGTTATTGAGGCCAAGGGCGAGCTGACCACGCATTTGCGCCGCGAGAGCCGCAAGATCGAAAAAATCCTGCGGCCGAAAATCGATGCCGCCGGAGAGGCGGCGGATGTCCGCGGCCTTATTGATGAAGCCATCGCCCAAAACCTTGAGGAAAGCGAACTTGAAGGGCAGGACAAGGAAAAGCTTGAAGCCGAATTCGCCGCTTTTTCCAAAGCGCTGGCCAAATTCCGCTTTGCGGTCACAAAGCCTTACTGGATCAACCGGGAGAAAAAGACCAGAGGTTCGGGCGGTCTGTTCTCGGTCACCGTCAATCCGGGCACCTGCAAGGGCTGCATGGTCTGTGTTGAGATTTGTGACGACAACGCCCTGCTCAATCTGGCGCAAAATAATGATTCCATACGGCGGATGCGGGCCGAATGGGACTTCTGGCAAAAACTGCCCTCCACCAGTCCCCAGTTCAGCCGCATCGATGATATTGATGAAAAGATCGGCGCGCTCCAGACCCTGCTTTTGAACAAACGCAGTCACAATTCCATGGTGTGCGGCGACGGGGCCTGTCTGGGCTGCGGCGAGAAAACCGCCATTCACCTGTTTACCGCCACCGTATCGGCCATGATGCAGCCGCGCGTTGAGGCGCATCTGAAACATATTGACGATCTGGTCACGAGGCTTGAGCAGCATATCCGGCTCAAACTGGCCGAAGGGCTGGACCTTTCCGATGTCTCTGCGCTTGAAGGGGCGCTTGCGGCCGATACGGATCAGGACCTCACCCTGGCGGCGCTTTCGGGTAAGCTTGACATGGCCGGTCAGCATACGGTGCTCGACCGGGAATGGCTGGGCTGGGCCACGGGACTGCTTGACCAGTTGCGCGATCTCAAATGGCGTTATGTTGAAGGCCCGACCAGGCGCGGCCGCGCCGAAATGGGCGTGATCAACGCCACCGGCTGCACCTCCGTCTGGGGCTCCACCTTCCCCTATAATCCCTATCCCTTCCCCTGGACCTCGCATCTCTTCCAGGACAGCCCGTCTGTCGCCATGGGCATTTTCGAGGGCCATATGGCCAAGATGGCAAGGGGCTTTCAGGCGGTTCGCATGGCCGAGCTTGAGCTTGCGGGCAAGTTCAATGCCGCCGAGCATAAAAAAGAGTTCCAGCGGTTCGCCTGGAAAGATTTCAGCGATGAAGAATGGCGCTTGTGCCCACCGGTGGTCGCCATCGGCGGTGACGGGGCGATGTATGATATCGGCTTCCAGAATCTCTCCCGCGCCATGGCTTCGGGCATGCCGGTCAAGGTTCTGGTGCTTGACACCCAGGTGTATTCAAATACCGGCGGTCAGGCCTGCACCTCGGGCTTCATCTCGCAAATTGCCGATATGAGCCCTTACGGCGAGGCCATGAAGGGCAAGACCGAAATCCGCAAGGAAATCTCGCTGATCGGCATGGCGCACCGCACCAGCTATGTCTTGCAGGGCGCGATCTCCAATGTCACCCATCTGATCGAGGGCTATATCGACGGCCTGAACTCGCGCCGCCCGGCCCTGTTCAATATTTACGCCGTCTGCCCGCCCGAACACGGCATTGGCGATGATCTGATGGACAAGCAGTCAAAACTGGCGGTGGAATCGCGCGCCTATCCGCTGATGAAGTTTGACCCCGATGAGGGCGAGACCCTGGCCGATTGTCTTGATCTTGAGGGCAATCCCGCCATA
>CAZIVB010000199.1:0-4659 GCA_964542565.1 uncultured Hyphomicrobiales bacterium
TGCTTTTGTCTGAGCATTACCACCCACACGTGAAACAGAAATACCAACGTTGATCGCTGGGCGAACACCTTTCCAGAACAAATCCGGTTCCAGATAAATCTGACCATCGGTAATTGAAATCACATTGGTGGGAATATAGGCCGCCACATCGGAGGCCTGGGTCTCGACAATCGGCAGGGCGGTCAAGGAGCCCGCGCCATGATCTTTATTCAGCTTGGCGGAGCGTTCCAGCAGGCGCGAGTGCAGGAAGAAAACATCGCCCGGATAAGCTTCGCGTCCCGGCGGGCGGCGCAGAAGCAGGGACATCTGCCGGTAGGAGACCGCCTGTTTGGAAAGATCGTCATAGGTGATCAGGGCGTGCATGCCGTTATCGCGGAAAAACTCGCCCATGGTGCAGGCGGTGTAAGGGGCGAGGAATTGCAGCGGGGCGGGCTCGGAGGCGGTTGCCGCCACAATGATGGAATATTCCAGCGCGCCGTTTTCTTCCAGAACCTTCACGAACTGGGCGACACTTGAGCGTTTCTGGCCAATGGCGACATAGATGCAGTAGAGCTTTTTGCTCTCATCATCGGTTTCATTGATGGATTTCTGGTTCAGGATGGCGTCAAGCGCAATGGCGGTCTTGCCGGTTTGCCGGTCGCCGATGATCAATTCGCGCTGGCCGCGGCCGATGGGGATCAGCGCATCGATGGCCTTGATGCCGGTCTGCACCGGCTCATGCACCGATTGGCGCGGCAGGATACCGGGGGCTTTGACATCGACCTGCTTGTATTCATCCGCCTTGATCGGCCCCTTGCCGTCAATCGGATTGCCCAGCGCGTCCACGACCCGCCCCAAAAGGCCCTTGCCGACCGGCGCCTGAACGATATCGCCGGTGCGCTTGACGGTATCGCCCTCCTTGATGTTGCTGTCCTCGCCGAAAATTACGATGCCGACATTGTCGGATTCCAGATTGAGCGCCATGCCGCGGATGCCGCCGGGAAACTCGACCATCTCACCGGCCTGAACATTGTCAAGGCCGTAAACGCGGGCGATGCCATCGCCGACGGAGAGGACCTGACCGGTTTCGGAGACTTCCGCCTCGGAGCCGAAATTCTTGATCTGTTCTTTTAAAATAGCGGAAATTTCCGCGGCGCGGACGCTCATTATCCGATCTCTTTCATCACACGTTGAAGATTAAACAGTTTTGTTCGCAAGGAGCTGTCATACATACGGCTGCCCAGTTTCACAACCAGCCCGCCCAGCAGGGTTTCATCGACGCTCTGGTTGATGCTTGTCTTGCGCCCGGTGAGGGTTTTCAGGGCGCTTTGCAGTTTCTTGATCTGGGCGGGGCTCAGTTTGACCGCCGAGCAAATCTCGGCCGTGATCTCGCCGCGTTCTTCCGCCAGCAGATTGCGGTAATCGCGGATGATGGTGCGGATGTAATTGAGGCGGCCGTTTTTTATCAGCAGGGCGAAAAAACGGGGCGTCAAACCGCTGATTTGCATTTTTTCCAGCACCCGGGCCAGAACGTTTTCCTGCTCGCTGCGGGAAAAAACCGGGCTTGATATCAGGCGCTCAAGATCGGCGCTTTCATCCAGCGCCGCAAGAAAACTGCCAAGCTCGGCATCAACTTCGTCCAGCCGGCTGTCTTCACGCGCCAGATCGAACAATGCCTTTGCGTATCGTCCGGAAACGGATGCGAGTGTGGAGGTTTTGCCAGACACTTGTGTTTTTCTCTCTTTACCGGTCTTTTTCAGACCTGGATGCCCCAATCTATCGTTGTTTTCAAAAATTTGAAACAGCGATAAAGACCAAGTTGCCAGTTAATTTCCACGACGTTTATAGTTCACTCGCGCATCCACTACCATAGCTACTTATGACTGACAATACGGACCCTGTGGCAATGCCAAAAAAACTTGCAGGCGGTTTCATCACCGTTGCAACAGCGCATATAATTTACAAAAAACTCTGTGGATCAATGTCGATATGAATACGGATTCCATGCCGGGGCCGGTTGCCTTCAAGCCATTTACGGATAAAGCCCTGAAGCGGAACACCGGTTTTTGATTTGAGCAGAAACCGGTAGCGGTAGCGGCCGCGCAAAAAGCCGAGCGGCGCGGGGGCCGGTCCCAAAACCCTGATCCCGCCCTGCACCGGTGCGCCGCGCGCCAGATTGCGGGCAAACGAGATAACAAGGCTTTCCTTTTTGCCCGAAATGACAATCCCGGCCAAATGGCCGAATGGCGGCAGGGCGGCTAGACGGCGCAGCTCGATCTCCCGGTCGTAAAAAAGCTCGCGGTTTCCTGAGGTGAGCGCGGTCATGACCGGGTTTTCAGGTTCATAGGTCTGGATCAGGGCCTGTCCGGGCGCCTGGGCCCGCCCGGCACGGCCGGCAACCTGATGCAGCAGCTGGTAGGTGCGCTCCCCGGCGCGCATATCACCGTGAGCCAGACCCAGATCGCCGTCAACGACCCCCACCAGGGTGAGATTGGGGAAATGATGCCCTTTGGCGACCAGTTGGGTGCCGATGATGATATCGATTTTACCCGCTTCGATTTCGGCAAAAAGCCGGTGCATTTTCTTAATCCCGCCATCAAGATCGCTGGAAAGCAGGGCAAGGCTGTATTGCGGGAAAATTTCGGCGGCCTCTTCCGCCACCCTCTCGATACCCGGGCCGCAGGCGGTGAGCGTGCCCACCGCTGCGCAGGCCGGGCAGGTTTGCGGCGTCCGGGAAGAAAATCCGCAATGGTGGCATAGCAGACGTTCCTTGTAGCGGTGCTCCACCAGCCAGGCCTGGCAGTTGGGGCAGGCCATGCGGTGGCCGCAGCTGCGGCACAAGGTGAGCGGCGCATAGCCGCGCCGGTTGAGAAACAGCATCACCTGCTCGCCCCGCTGCAAGGTCCGGCTAGCGGTCTCAATGAGCGGCGGGGAGAGCCATTTTTGTTTCTGCGGCGGATTTTTGCGCATGTCCACGGTGCGGATGACGGGAAGTTTGGCGCCGCCATGGCGGGCGGGCAGAAGGATATGGCGGTATTTGCCGTTGCGGGCATTGTTAAGCGTTTCCACCGACGGGGTCGCGGTGCTCAGGATTATGGGGATATCGCCTAGATAAGCGCGAAGAACCGCCATGTCACGGCCATGATAGCTGACGCCGTCTTCTTGTTTAAAAGCGCTTTCATGCTCTTCATCGACGATGATCAGCCCGAGATCGGAAAAGGGCAGGAAGAGGGCCGAGCGCGCCCCGACGATAATTTTTATCTCGCCTTTGATAATCCCGCGCCATGTGCGCTCGCGTTTTCCGGGGCTGATGGCGGAATGCCACAGGGCGGGCGGGGCGCCAAAACGGGCTTCAAAACGCTTCAGGAACTGCGCCGTGAGGGCAATTTCAGGCAGCAGAACCAGAACCTGTTTGCCGCTTTTTAAAACTTGCGCCAGGCTTTCAAAATAAACTTCGGTTTTGCCCGAACCGGTGACCCCGTCGAGCAATGCCGTCATATGGGTGCCCGGTTCAAGCAGTTCTTTACGGATGCGCCGCGCCGCCGCCGCCTGATCGGCGGAGAGCTCATATCCGGGCGCGGCGGGGTCCGGGGATTTGGATGGCGGATGAGCGGGCATGGCGATTTTTTCCAGAACGCCCTGTCCGGCAAGACCTTTCACCACGCTGGCGGAGGTGCCGGCCAGATGACTGATTTCACCGGCGCGCCGGGCGAGCCCGTCCGACATCAGCTCTATAATGCGGCGGCGCGCCGGGGTTGAGCGTTCAGGCTTTGCGCCGGTGAGGCGGTAATGGATCTGGTTTTTTTCGGGTCCAAGGGCGGCGGGGACGCTCATGGCCATTTTCAGAACCGAACCTTTCGGCGCGAGGGTATAGGCGGCCACCCAGTCGATGAATTTTCGCATGGCGGCGGGCAGGGGCAGCGCGTTGAGGCGGGCGATGATCCGGCGCAGTTTTTGCGGCTCGTTGCCGGTCTTGTGCGTGAGGCCCCAGACGACGCCGGTGATGGTGCGCGCGCCAAGAGGAACTTGCACAAAATCTCCTTCCGCCAGATGCAAGTCTTCCGGCACGAGATAGGTATAGGGGTGCTCGAGTGCCAGAGGGATTAAAACATGAGCGTATTGCCGGTTCATTATCTGTCCAGAAAAGTGATTTGGTAACATTTAGGCGGATAATCTAGCATGAGGCCAGCTTGTTTTACGTTTTGCCAGGAGCACCGCCATGCCGCAACCTGCATATTGCCTGCCCAGCGCCGATGCGGATTTGCGCGCGGCAATCACCGACTGGTTGCGGTTTTTAACCACCGAGCGGCGCTCTTCGGAGCGCACCAGAGAGGCTTATATACGCGATATTGAGCAGTTTATTGATTTTTTACAGGACCATTTGGCCGGGGCGGTTTCACTGGGCGATCTGGAAGCTCTGCGAACAGCGGATTTTCGCGCCTTTTTAGCGGCGCGCCGGGCGCAGGGGATCTCGCATCGTTCCCTGGCGCGGGGGCTTTCGGGTATTCGCTCACTGTTCCGCTTTTGCAAAAAAACCGGCCGGCTTGAAAATATATCCCTGGCGGCGGTGCGCATGCCCAAACTGGGCCATCTGATTCCCCGGCCCTTAAGCGTTGCCGGGGCGGACCGGTTGCTAAAAAATGTTCACGGGGCAGGCAAATCGCCAAGCTGGGTCGAGGC
>CAZIVB010000200.1:0-4604 GCA_964542565.1 uncultured Hyphomicrobiales bacterium
CGTGATCCGTCACAAGGATGGTTTTTAGCCCCGCTGCCGCGCCGCCGAGGATATCCGTGTGCAGGGTATCGCCGACCATGGCCATGCGCCCGGGCGGGCAGTTGATACCGCTGGCGCTCAAGCGCCTTTTGGCCTCATCAAAGGCATTGCCGAATGGCTTGCCGTAAAAGCGCGGCGCTGTGCCGGTTGCATCGGCAATCATATGGGTAAAATGCCCCGGCTCCTGCGAAAGGCCGGTTTCACGCGGCGCAACCAGATCGGGATTGCCCACCAGCAGCGGGCGCGGATTGGTTTTCAGGGCCTGGCTCATTCTTGTCTGCAATGCGGGCGACCAGTTTTGCGCCGAGAGGAAAATAAACCCGTCCACCTGATCAAAAGCGCCCGGGTTTTCAGTCAGTGCTATGGTGTTGGGCGCCAACTCCTCCATTCTTGACAGTAGCGGCGCGGCCACGCCCCAGCTCATTTGGCGCCGATAGCTTGCAAGCGCATTGATGAGAAGATCACGGCTTGAGATGATCTCGTCCCGGGTAAATTCATAGCCGAATTTGCGGTATTTTTGCGGTGCCTTGCGCGAGGAATGGGTGGCGGCGTTGGTGAGAACAAATAAAGGTTTTCCCAGAGCGCGCAACCGGCTGATGCGCCGCGGCGCGCCGGGAATAGCGGTTTCGCCGATATTCAGAACGCCAAAGGCATCAAGCAGGAAAACATCAAAATGATCCGCCAGCTCGCCCAGATTCCGGGCGTGAACCGGCTGCTTGGGGAAATGCCCCTTTGGCAGGCGATGGCGGATTTGCTCATAGCGGGCAAAGCTCCAGGCGGCGTCAATGCCTTTTATGACCAGACCGGGTTGCATATCTTTAGATGATCGCGCCGCGCACCTTGGCGGAGACCCATTCGCTGATCACGACCGCGACCAGAATCACCAGCAGTATGAGCGCCACCTGCGGCCAGGCCAGTACATTCATCGAAGCCTGCAACTGCATGCCGATGCCGCCGGCGCCGACATAGCCCAGAACGGTGGATTCGCGGATATTGATATCCCATCTGAATACCGAAATCCCGGCAAAGGTGGGCATGATCTGCGGCACGATGCCATAGGCGATTTCCTGCCAGCGGCTGGCGCCGGTGGCGGTGATGGCCTCGATCTGGTTGCGGTCGATCTCCTCGATCGCCTCATAGAGCAGCTTGGCGACAAAACCGATGGAGCGCAGGGCGATGGCGATGGTGCCGGCCAGAACGCCGGGGCCGATGATGGTGACCAGAAGCAGGGCCCAGATGATCGAGTTGATCGAGCGCGAGCCGACGATGATAAACAGCGCCACGGGGCGGATGAAATATTTGCTCGGCGTGGTGTTGCTGGCGGCCAGAAAGGCAATCGGGACCGCGATGATGATTGATATGGCGGTGCCGATGGTGGCGATATTGATGGTGTCCCAGACCGGCCACCAGAGCTGCTCCATATAGCTCCAGCGCGGCGGAAGGGCCCGGGAGAGGATATCATCGGCAATGCGCGGCGCATCCATGACAAAGACCCAGGTCGTGGCCTTGGATATCTGCTGCCAGCAATACATGAACACCATGATCCCGGCCATCCAGCCGGCCCAGACGAGAAGCTGGCTGTTGCGGTCGCGGCGCTGCCAGATCTTGCTTCCGCCCCGATTGGTGAAAACGGCCATTACTGCAACCTCGCGCGGATCAGGCTGGATGAATATTCAAGCGCCATGACGATGATGATGATGGTCAGGATGATGGCGGAGGCGGTGTCGAACTCATAGCGGTCAAAGGCGGTGTTCAAGGTGGCGCCGATGCCGCCTGCCCCGACCAGCCCGACCACGGAGGAGTGGCGGAAATTGGAATCGAGCCGGTACATGGACAGGCCGATCAGGCGCGGCATGAATTGCGGCTGGATGCCGTAATTAATCCATTGCATCCATGAAGCCCCGGTGGCCCGGACCGCCTCGGCCTGGGATTTTTCAGACCCCTCGATCTCCTCGGCCAGCAATTTGGCCAGAAAGCCGATGGAGGCAAAGGCAAGGGCGATGAAGCCGGCAAAGGGCCCGAAGCCGAAAATCGCCACCATGAACAGGGCGACAATGATCTCGTTCAGAGAACGCGAGATAGTGATAATGCCGCGGCAGAGCAGATAAACCGGCAGGACCGAGATATTGCGCGCCGCGCCAAGCCCGATGGGAACCGACATGATCAGCCCGACAACGGTGGCCGCCACGGTCATGACCAGCGATTCGACAATGCCTTCAAAAATCGCGCCGCCGCGGCTGATGAAATCGGGTTTCATGAAGGACAAAATAAATTTAAAGCCGCGGTCGAGCCCCTCATAAACCCGCATCCAGTTGATGTCCATGGAGGCAAAGGCGAGGATAAAGTAAACCGTAAACCCGATGATCAAGCCCCAGCGCAGGGCCGGATTTTCAATAAAGGGCGGTTTCTTCCAGACCCGGGGCGCGGCGGCGGTTTCACTCATGCAACCGCCTCCTTGATTTCCTCGCCGTTTTCCTCCACCTCTTCAATCGTGGCCTCCCAGTCCTCCTCGCCGTAAATATCGGTCAGAACTTCGGGGTTCAAATCCTCGGGCGGGCCGTCAAAGACAACCTCGCCGGTACGAAGCCCGATGACCCGCTCGACATACATCTGGGCCAGGGCGACATCGTGAATATTGACGATGGCGGCAAGGCCCCGCTCGGCGCAAAGCTCGGTGATCAGGCGCATGATCTGGCGCGCGGTTTTGGGATCAAGCGAGGCTGTGGGTTCATCCACCAGCAACAGTTTCGGGTTTTGAATAAGGGCGCGGGCGATGCCGACGCGCTGGCGCTGGCCGCCCGAAAGCGCATCGGCGCGCTTGTCGGCCATATCGGCGATACCGACCCGCTCCATCAGCCGGAACGCCTCGTCAATATCGCTCTGGGGGAATTTGCGGAACCAGCTGCGCCAGAAGCCGACATAGCCAAGGCGCCCCGAGAGCACGTTTTCCATCACCGAAAGCCGCTCGACCAGGGCATATTCCTGAAAGATCATGCCCATGTGACGCCGCGCCTTGCGCAGGGCAGAAGAGCCAAGAACGGTGAGGTTGATATCGTCAAGGATCGCGGCGCCGGATGTGGGCTCAACCAGCCGGTTGATGCAGCGGATCAGGGTGCTTTTGCCGGCCCCTGACGGACCGATCAGGGCGACAACCTGCCCGGTCGGGATATCCAGCGTGACATTGCTCATCGCCAGATCGCCGGTCGGATAACGCTTGGTGAAATTCTCAAGACGAAGCATAAGCCCCCCATAATCGCAGACACATCGCCGCCCCCGCAAAAGCGGGGATGACGAAATGAAGAATTATCCGGCGCTGGCGCTTGCCCTCACGCAAGCGCCGGACACATGTTGAGCTTATTTACAGGCGTAGGAAACGCCGTTGGCTTTATCGATGGTGCGGATCACGGCCCAGAATTTTTTATAGGTCATGGGCAGGAACTGGCCTTCCTTTGACTTTTCAAATTCTTTTTGCAGCGATGAGCCTTCCCATTTGAAATTGAAGAAGGCGTCCTTGATCTTCTTTCTCAACTCCGGCTTGAGATTGTACACGGTGCCAAAACCGGTGGTGGGGAAGGTCTGGGATTTATAGATCGTTATGGTCTGCTCGGGCGTGATCACCTTGCGCAGGATCATGCGCGCCTTGACCGAATTGGCGATGGAGGCGGCGGGGTAATCCTTGTTGGCGACGCCGAGGATGGAGTTGTCATGCTTGCCGGAGAACACCGCCTTGAAATCGCGGTCCTTGAGCATGTTGAACTCGGCTTTCAAAATCGCCGAAGGGGCTTTAAAGCCTGAATTTGATGTCGGCGAGGTAAAGGCGAGGGTTTTGCCCTTGATGTCTTCAACCTTTTTGATGCCGGAGCCAGGATAGGTGATGATTTCCATCTCATAGCCGAAATTGCCGTTTTTGCTCGCCATGATGGTGAAAGGCGAAAAACCGGCGCAGTTGACGGCGAGCGGGTTGGAGCCGGTGTTAAAACCGGAAATATGCAGTCGTCCCGAACGCATGGCCTCAATCTGGGCCGCGTTTGACTGGACGGGGAAGAACATGACTTTCTTGCCGGTTTCCTTTTCAAGATGAACCAGGAAATCGGACCAGGCTTCTTTATAAACCGCCGGGTCTTCCACCGGAGTGTAGGCAAAAATCAAGGTTGCCGGATCCGCCCATTTTGAAGGATCGGTGGGGGTGTCCGCGATCATGTCGCCGTCGCGATCGCAAAAGCGCTTGTCGAGATCACCGCGCGGGCAATCTTCCGCCGAGGCCGACGGCATGGCGAGTCCGAGCCCGGCAATGAGCGCGGCGCATGATAATAGTGTCTTGGTAAAATTCATAATCTGCTCCCGTATTCTTTTCTTTATGTTGGATCTGACTTCTCCCGGTCAAATCATGGAAGAAATCTAAGAACAGTTGTTGGCGATATGCAAGCGAAATATGCAGATCAGGAAAGAACCCTGGAGACACTCTTGCGCCAGCCTTGATATTTTTGCTCGCGCAGCCCGGCATCCATCGCCGGTGTAAAGCGGCGTTCATAGCTCCAGCTTCTGGCGAATTCGTCCCTGCCGGG
>CAZIVB010000201.1:0-4596 GCA_964542565.1 uncultured Hyphomicrobiales bacterium
CATGCAGGATGCAGGTTGTGCCCGATATGCTTTCAAAGGGATTTTCCGCCATGACTTTTACAATCTGGCGGAAATGCACCAGACCCGCCCCAGCCTGAATTTTTGAAGCAAACAAAAGCGGTGCGCCCATTTCTTCAGATATTGATTCGCCGATATCGGAAAATCTGGTTTTATAGATTTCTACAATTTTCTCGATCAACGCCATGCGGCTGGCGGCGCTGGTGGTTGAAAAGGCGGCAAAGGCGGCGCGCGCGGCGGCAACGGCGCGCTCAATGTCCTGGGCGTTCCCCAGCCTGAGTTCAGCCGCTTTTTCTTCTGTCGCCGGGTTCACCAGATCCATAATCCCGCGGCCAATGGGCTCGACCCATTTGCCGTTTATGTAAAACCCTGTTTTCTTGCTCATAACGCGCCCTTTATGCCGGTTGATCAGATGTTATCTAATTGAGCCAAGTATGATAGGCTGTCAACTCAATCAAAATCAGAAGCGGCGAAGGGATAAGATCATGCGTTTTTATCACACCATGGTACGGGTATCCGATCTGGAGGCATCACTTGAGTTTTATTGCAAGCTGCTGGGATTGCACGAGACCCGGCGCATGGAGCGGCCCGAAGGGCGCTATACGCTGGTGTTCCTTGGCGCGGATGAAAACCCCGAATGCGAGATTGAGCTGACCTATAACTGGGACGCGGAGGAGTATAGCGGCGGGCGCAATTTTGGTCATCTGGCGTTCAAGGTTGAAAATATCTATGAAACCTGCGCCCGGCTGCAAGATGGCGGCGTGGTGATCAACCGGCCGCCGCGGGACGGGCATATGGCCTTTGTGCGCTCACCCGACGGCATATCGATCGAGCTGCTGCAAGAGGGCGCGGCGCTGGCGCCGCAAGAGCCCTGGGCTTCGATGCAAAACAGCGGAAGCTGGTAGGGGGGAGCTGCGGCGCTGGGCCACATTGAGAATCATTGTAGAACCTCTCAAAGTGCTGGGAAAAGCACAGGTTTTTCTTAAGCTTGGGAAATAATACTGCATAACAAGGGGAATGGTATGCCAACAACAGAGGCCCGTTTTGTATCAAAGCTCACACGCAATACCCTTGCCCTTGTTCTGGCCGGCGGAAGGGGCACCCGGCTTGGAGCCCTCACCGACTGGCGCACCAAGCCCGCGGTTCCTTTTGGCGGCAAGTACCGGATTATCGATTTTACCTTGTCCAACTGCATCAATTCGCGCATTCGCCGCATTGCGGTTCTAACCCAGTACAAATCGCATTCTCTGATCCAGCACATCCAGCAGGGCTGGAATTTCCTCAGCGCCGAGCATGGCGAGTTTGTCGATGTGATCCCGGCGCAGCAATGGACGAATGAAGAATCCTGGTATCAGGGCACGGCGGATGCGGTTTTTCAATCGCTGGATATCATCGAGAGTTATAATCCTGAATATGTGCTTATTCTCTCGGGCGATCATATCTACAACATGGATTATGGCGAGATGCTGGGCGCGCATGTCCGGGCGGGGGCCAAATTTACCATCGCCTGCAACACGGCATCATTAAAAGACGCCACGGAATTTGGCGTCATGAGCATTGATGAAACCAGGCGGATTACCGGCTTTGAAGAAAAGCCAGATTATCCGCAGGCCCTGCCCGGCAAGCCTGATCAGGCTCTGGTTTCCATGGGAATTTATGTGTTTTCGATGGATTATCTGCGCCACATCCTGCGCAAGGATGCCGGAGAGGGCCGCTCGGCGCATGATTTTGGCAAGGATATCATCCCTTACGCCCTCAAGGCGGGCGACTTTGTCCAGTCCTATGAGTTTTCCAACCCGGCGGAAAAGGGGTTCAGGCATTACTGGCGCGATGTCGGAACGCTGGATGCCTATTATCAGGCCAATCTGGAGCTGATCATCTCCAACCCGCCGCTTGATATTTATGACACAAGCTGGCCGGTCTATACCTATCAGGCGCAGCTTCCTCCAGCGCATTTTGTCGGCTGCGCCAGCTCATGCCATGTTGAAAACACCATGGTCAGCGGCGGCTGCGTTATCCAGCGCTCAAGCCTGGATACATCGGTGCTGTTTTCCAATGTCAAGGTGCATGAAAACTGCGAGCTGACCGGCGTTCTGGCCCTGCCGGGCTGTGAGATCGGCGCGGGCTCGCGGCTGCGCAATGTCATTCTCGACAATCGCTGCCAGATCCCGCCCGGCACCATGATCGGCGAAGACCCGGCACGCGATGCCGAGCGCTTTCATATCACCGAAGGCGGCGTTGCGGTTGTCAACCGCCAGGTGCTGGGGCAGAAAGTCCGCTATATGCCCAATTTGCGCAGTTCCGAATAAGGGGTGGAGAAAACGCCGCAGGCTCTGGCGCGGCGGCGCATGATGGTTAGAATACGGCATTATGAGCGCGCCTGAATCACAAATCGATCTTACCCCGCAAAGCTATCTGGAGCATCTTTACAGCGCCGGTTTCGTGCATCTTCGGGTGCATTCGGCCTATTCCCTGCTTGAAGGGGCGCTGAAAATCTCGCGTCTGGCCGAGCTTTGCACCCAGGCCCGGATGCCGGCGCTGGCGATTACCGATCGCAACAACCTGTTCGGCGCGCTTGAGTTTTCGCAAATCCTGGCGAAAAACGGCGTCCAGCCGATTATCGGCTGCACTCTGGCGGTGGATTTCGGCGATACCGGGGGCCGCCCCTTAAAAGGCGGCGCGGGGCCGCTGGAATTTCCGTTTCTGGTTCTTCTGGTCAAGGATGCGGGCGGTTACGCCTCGCTGCTCAAGCTCACCAGCCATGCGTTTTTGCAGGTTGAGGGGCATGAAACGCCCCATATTACGATTGATGACCTGAAAACCCACTCCAACGGCCTGATTGCGCTCACCGGCGGCCCGGAAGGCCCGGTGGATGAAGCGCTCGGGGCGCATCAGGATGATCTGGCAAGGGCGCGACTTGAGGCCCTGCAGCAGATATTCGGTTCCAATCTTTATGTTGAATTGCAGCGCCACGGGCTGAGCGCCCAGCGCGATATCGAGGCCGGGCTGCTGGAGCTTGCCTATGACAAGGAGCTGCCCATTGTCGCCACCAATCAGGCTTTTTTTGAAAAGGCCGCGGATTATGAGGCGCATGATGCGCTGATCTGCATCGCGGGAGGCGAGGTTGTCGCCGCTACCGAGCGGCGCAGGCTGACAGATCAGCATTATTTCAAGTCAGCGGCTGAAATGATTGAGCTTTTCAGCGATCTGCCCGAAGCGCTGCAAAACACGCTGGAAATCGCCGGGCGCTGCGCCTACCGGCCGCAGGTCGTCGACCGCCCCACCCTGCCCAGATTCGGTTCTGAAGACGAGGAAGCCGAATTGCGGGCGCAGGCGAAGGAAGGCCTCGACAAACGGCTTGAAATTCACGGCTGCGCGCCAGGAAAGGAGCCGGAGGAGTATTACAGCCAGCTTGCCCATGAGCTTGATATCATTGTGGGGATGGATTTTCCGGGCTATTTTCTGATCGTTGCCGATTTTATCAAATGGGCCAAGGAGCACGGCATTCCGGTGGGGCCGGGGCGCGGCTCGGGGGCTGGCTCCATTGTCGCCTGGGCGCTGACCATCACCGATCTTGATCCCTTGCGCTTTGGTTTGCTGTTTGAGCGCTTCTTGAACCCCGAGCGCGTCTCCATGCCTGATTTTGACATCGATTTTTGTCAGGAACGGCGAGACGAAGTGATCAATTACGTTCAGGATAAATACGGCGCGGATCATGTCGCCCAGATCATCACCTTCGGCAAGCTTCAGGCCCGTGCGGTGCTGCGCGATGTGGGACGGGTTTTGCAAATCCCCTATTATCAGGTTGACCGGATTTGCAAGATGATCCCCAATAATCCGGCCGATCCGGTGACTCTCACGCAAGCCATAGCCTCGGAAGAGCGTATCCGCGAGGCGCGCGAGGCGGATGAAAATGTCGCCCGGATGCTCAAAATCGGCGTCAAGCTGGAAGGGCTTTACCGCCACGCCTCGACCCATGCCGCCGGGCTGGTGATCGGCGATCAGCCGCTGGACGAGATCGTGCCGCTCTACCGCGACCCGCGCTCCACCATGCCGGTGACCCAGTTCAACATGAAATGGGTCGAGCCCGCCGGGCTGGTGAAATTTGACTTTCTGGGGCTGAAAACCCTCACCGTGATTGACAAGGCCTGCCAGCTTCTTGCCCAGCGCAGCATTCATGTCGATCCGGCGCAAATCCCGTTTGAGGACGAGATCACCTACAAGATGATGGCGCATGGGGACACCACCGGCGTGTTCCAGTTTGAAAGCGCCGGCATGCGCGATCTGCTGCGCAAGGCGGTGCCGACGGTTTTTGAGGACCTGATCGCCATCGTCGCCCTGTTCCGCCCCGGCCCGATGGAAAATATCCCCAAATATCTCGATTGCAAACATGGCCGCGAGGAACCCGAATCCCTGCACAAGATGATAGAGCCGGTGGTGGCCGACACTTACGGCGTCATAATCTATCAGGAACAGGTAATGCAGATAGCCCAGGTTTTATCCGGCTATTCGCTCGGCGAGGCCGATTTGCTGCGCCGCGCCATGGGCAAGAAAATAAAATCGGAAATGCAGGCCCAG
>CAZIVB010000202.1:0-4559 GCA_964542565.1 uncultured Hyphomicrobiales bacterium
CGGGATGTAGACGAAAGAGCCGTCCGAGAACACGGCGGCATTCAAGGTGGCGTAGAAATTATCCGTCACCGGCACCACGGTGCCAAGATATTTGCGCACCAGTTCAGGATGGCTTTGCAGCGCCTCGGAAATGGGGCAGAAGATCACCCCCGCCTTGGCCAGGTTTTCCTTGAACGTGGTGACGACCGAAACGCTGTCAAACACCGCATCGACCGCCATGGTCGGGTTTTCGACCCCGGCGAGGATTTCCTGCTCGCGCAGCGGAATGCCGAGTTTCTTGTAGGTATCGAGAAGTTCCGGGTCCACATCATCAAGACTTTGCGGCCCATCGCCCTTTTTCTTCGGCGCCGAGTAGTAATACAAATCCTGAAAGTCGATTTTGGGGTAATGCACTTTCGCCCATGTCGGCTCCTCCAGCGTCAGCCAGCGCTTATAGGCGTCAAGCCGCCATTCCAGCATCCATTCCGGCTCGTTCTTCTTGGCCGAGATAAAGCGGATGGTGTCCTCGTTCAGCCCCCTGGGAGCCTTTTCGGTCTCGATATCGGTGACAAAGCCGTATTTGTACTGCTCAACGCCAATCTCGGCGACCTGTTCGGCGGTTTCGGTTTTTGCTGCCATGTGTTCAATCTTCCTGTGCGGCGCTCCCGGCGCCGTTTTGCCCGCGCATGCGTTTGACCGCAGCGCTATAACTTTCGATAAATCTCTCAACATCGTCGCGGTTGTTTTGCCAGCCAAAACTCACCCGGATCATGCTTGCCGCTAAATCCTCATCAAAGCCCATGGCCACCGGCACATAGCTTGTGCCCGCCTTGCCAGATGAGCAGGCCGAACCGGCGCTGATCGCAATGCCGTCAAGATCAAGCGCGATCACCAGGGTTTCGGCCCTGATGCCCGGTGTGGCGAAAAAGCATGTATTGTCAAGGCGTTCTGCATCTTTGCCAAGAATTACAATCGAAGCGTCCAGAGTTTGAATCTCATCCTCAAGCACATCGCGCAAGCCCTTGATGCGACTCATGTCTTCAAGCTCTTCAAGCGCCGCTTCCGC
Source organism: uncultured Hyphomicrobiales bacterium (assembly GCA_964542565.1). Taxonomy (GTDB): domain Bacteria; phylum Pseudomonadota; class Alphaproteobacteria; order Rhizobiales; family BM303; genus BM303. The sequence continues at coordinate 1,046 of CAZIVB010000202.1, forward strand.
CGCCGCGCCAAAACCGGCAATACCGGAGAGGTTTTCCGTGCCCGCCCGCTTTGAGCGCTCCTGCCCGCCGCCGAGGATCAGCGGTTCAATTCTGCTTGAAGCAGCGCTGATCAATGCGCCGGAACCTTGCGGCCCGCCGATCTTGTGGGCCGAAAGCGAGAGCAAATCCACTCCCAGAGCCTGCATGTCAAGGGCAAGTTTCCCCGCTCCTTGCACCGCATCGGTATGAAACAGGCCGCCATGGGCATGGGTAATCCGCGCCAGCTCGGCCACGGGCTGGAGAATGCCGGTTTCGTTATTGGCCAGCATGATGGAAACCAGAACCGGCGAGGGGGCCTCCTTGGCGCCTGCCGCTTCAAGACCCGCAACGAGAGTTGCGGGCAAAACCTGACCCTTGCCGTCAACCTCAAGAACCTGAACCTGAGCGCCGCTGGCCCTTGCCACTTTGAGCACCGCCGGGTGCTCAACACCCGAGACCAGAATATGCCTTGTGCCGCCGGTGACAGCGGAAAAAATAACCTGATTATTGGCCTCCGTGCCGCAAGAGGTGAAAATAACCTCCGCCGGGGCGGCATTGACCAGCCTTGCCACCTGCCGCCGCGCCTTTTCAATCATCTGCCGCGCAAGACGCCCTTCTTCATATACCGAAGAGGCGTTGCCGCCCGTATCAAGCGCGTCAATCATGGCGCGGCGCGCTTGCGGGCGCAGGGGCATGGTAGCGTTGTTATCGAGATATGTGCGCGCTGAGGCCATGATCGCTTACGCCTTTGCCCGGATAGCGGCGGTTTGCGCCGCCCGCTGCGCCTTGGAGGCAAGCTGGGTGAGGGGGGAATCTGAACCGCAAGGCGCACTGGCGATAACATCGGCCAATGAGACCGAGGATAAAAAACCGGTGATATGCTGGTCAAGTTCGCTCCACAAATCATGGGTGATGCAGCGCTCGTTGCCGCGGCAGCCCTGATCGGCTCCGGTATCGCACCTTGTTGCCGAAACCGGCTCGGCGACCGCGTCCATGATCTGGGAGATCAAAATGCTCTTCGCCGCCCGCGCCAGCTTGTAGCCGCCCCTTGCGCCGCGCACGGATGTGACCAGCCCCGCCTTGCGCAGCCGGTTAAAGAGCTGTTCCAGATAGGAAAGCGAGATATCCTGGCGCTCGGAAATGGCAAGAAGCGGCACAAGAGAGCCCTCCTTTTGCGCCGCGATATCGGCCATCGCCATCACGGCGTATCTTCCCTTTGTGCTCAGTTTCATGTCGCCGTTCGCCCGGTCCGTTAACCCTATCTTAAGGTTTGGGTTTGAAATGCTGGATTTTTAACCAATATTTATGTTACTGTCGTTGCCGCAGGTTCGCGTCATTTTCATAAGCGCCAACCTGTGTTTTCGTATCCCGGCGCCATTTCCACCAAAGTGGCGCTGTTTGTATGGGATATATTAATCTTGACTAATTTAGTCAAGTATCAAAAACGCAAAGCGTTTAAAAAGAGTTTTCGGCGGTTTTTCCAAAAACCGGCCAAACGGGTGAGCAGAGTCAATCAGAGTAGGTCACATATATGCCTGAAGTCATTTTTAACGGTCCGGTGGGCCGTATCGAAGGTCGTTACCACCACGTCAAGGATCCCACCGCGCCGGTGGCGATGATCATGCACCCGCATCCGCAATTTGGCGGCACGATGAATAACCAGATCATTTATGACCTTTATTACACCTTTGTGAAGCGGGGGTTTTCGGTCTTGCGGTTTAATTTCCGCGGCGTTGGCCGCTCGCAGGGTGAATATGATAATGGTATCGGCGAGCTTTCCGATGCCGCCGCGGCGCTCGACTGGATGCAGGGGTTCAATGTTGAATCGCGCGGCTGCTGGCTGGCCGGGTTCTCCTTTGGCGCCTGGATTTCCATGCAGTTGCTGATGCGCCGTCCCGAGGTCGCCGGTTTTATTTCCGTCGCCCCGCCGGCGAATCTTTATGATTTCAGCTTTCTTGCCCCTTGCCCCTCATCGGGTCTGATGATCAACGGCGATGATGACGCCGTTGTGCCGCCCGATTCCGTCGTCAAGCTGGTGGAACGCCTCAAAATTCAAAAGGGCATAGTGATTGATCACGAGGTCGTCCCCGGCGCCAATCATTTCTTTGCCGGCCAGCAGGAGGCGCTGATGGGCAATATCGACGCCTATCTTGACCGCCGCCTTGAAGAAAGCAGTGAGGAAGCGGCCTGAACAGGCCGAGATATACAGCTTTGCCTTGCTTATTTCCGCCGTTCGTTTATTGAACGCATCAGGAATTTTCTGATGGGGGCACAGGGGTATCTATGACACGGACGAAAACCGGGGCGGCGGCGACACCGGCTCGCGACTGGCTGAAGCTCATGGCCGGATACCGCCAGCCCGACCACAAACGCTCCGTGATTGAGCTTGCCGTGACCGTGGCGGTGTTCGCCGCGCTCTGGGTGGCCGCCTGGGCGGCGCTTTCCGTCAGCTACTGGCTCACCTTGCTGATCAGCCTGCCGGCCGGAGCCTTCCTCGTCCGGTTTTTTCTTATCCAGCATGATTGCGGCCATTACGCTTTTTTCCGCTCAAGGGCGCTCAATGACTGGGTCGGGCGCATCCTCGGCGTCTTCACCATGACGCCTTACGAAGTCTGGCGCGGCGATCACGCCATCCACCATGCCACCACGGGCGATCTGTCCAGACGCGGCACCGGCGATATCGATACCCTCACCATCCGCGAATATGAGGCGCGCTCACCGGCAGGCCGTCTGGCTTATCGGTTATACCGCCACCCGCTGGTGATGTTCGGGATAGGCCCCGCCTACAACTTCCTGCTGCGCAACCGCGTTCCGACAGGGCTGATGAAAGCCAGCAAGCCCTACTGGATCAGCGCCATGGGAACAAATGTCATGGTCGCGGTGGTGATTGGCATCATGATGTATATGCTCGGCGTTGTCCCGTTCCTGCTGGTGCAATTGCCGATCACGATCTTCGCCGCTTCCATCGGCGTCTGGATGTTTTATGTCCAGCATCAGTTCGAGGACACCTACTGGTCCGGTCATGAGGAATGGCAACTGCCCGAAGCCGCCCTGTTTGGCAGCTCGTTTTACGATCTGCCGCGCCCGCTGGCCTGGCTCACCGGCTATATCGGCATCCATCATGTGCACCACCTCAACAGCCGCATTCCCTATTACCGCCTGCCCGAAGTGCTGAAAGATCACTCCGAACTCAAAGCGGTAAGGCGCCTGTCGCTGATGCAGAGTTTCGCCTGCCTCAAGCTGCGCCTCTGGGATGAAGATCAGCGCAAACTGGTCCCCTTTCCGCAAGGCTGATAATTTTTTGTTTTCCGGCCGGTGTTTTTTGTTTTCCACCCGCCCTCCGGGCGTGCGTCCGTTCGCGGGCTGGCGCTGGCTCTCGCCAGCTTGCCCTGCCACGGAGGGGGGGGACAAGCAGGGAGCAGCGAGCTGGATGGCGAGGAATTACTCACTCCCTATTGCCGGACGGGAGTTGCACTCCCGTCCGGAACTGTTCCG
>CAZIVB010000203.1:0-4558 GCA_964542565.1 uncultured Hyphomicrobiales bacterium
TGTTATTGCCGCACTTCTTATCGGAAAACCGGTTCCCACTTTTCCGGAAGTGCTCCAGATCATAACGAGGGCCGGACGCAGCCGGGCCCGAACCGGAATCCGCATGGACACCCGGTTGAGCAAGGCTCAGCCAAATTGCGATTACAAGCACCATCGCGCCAGCATAACGCCAACTGGCGGATTTGAGAAATGCAGTTTTATGAACGTGTTTTATGCCAAAGCCGCGGCGCGGATGCGGGGCGGTTTTAACCCTGACGCGCCTTGAAGCGGGGATTGGTCTTGTTGATGACATAGAGGCGGCCACGGCGACGCACGACACGGTTGTCACGGTGGCGCCCACGCAGCGACCTGATTGAATTGCGGATCTTCATAACCAACTCCTTCACCTGCCCGGGGCAGGCGATCCGGCCAACCGGTTAACGGTATTTGTAGATGTAAAAACGCGGCGGAACATACGCGCAACGCCGGTTTGTGTCAACTCCGGCGAAAAGGAAAATCAATATTTGCCAACTTGCCCGGAGAATGTGATTGATACACATTTGTGCCGCCAAGGAAAAGAGATATTTATGGAACTTTTCGTCACAATTGCGCTGATCGGTGCGGCCATGGCGCTGATTGTTTATCTGGTCTGGCTTGAAAAGCGCCCGGTGGAGCTTGGCAAGCCCCGTCTTGTTCCGCTCACGCCGGTGCTTTTCCTGTGCATTCTGGTTCTCATCATGGCGTTGGCGCATGTGATCTCGTTGCTGAGCGGAACGCCGTATATGGGGCGTATGGGCCGGTTTTAGGCCTTTTTCCAATTGTCATGAATGCCGCTGCGATAAATTACGGGAAAATTTACCAACTCACTTAAGCCTCATTTAGCAACATTTTTATATATTGGACCCGATGCGAGCGCAAAAGCGCCGGAAGCCGCCTGCAGGGAACAAGAATTTGCCCATGGAATATGACATTTCCGAAATTTCGTTTCTGGTTGTTGATGATTGTCAATACATGCGGCTGATCGTGCGGACCATGCTGTCCCGATTTGGTGTCCGCAAGGTTGTTGAGGCCTGTGATGGCATGGAAGCTCTTGAAGCGCTCAAAACCGCCGCTATTGATCTTGTCATCGTTGACCAGCAGATGGCCCCGCTGGATGGAAACGAATTTGTCCGCCTCGTGCGTACGGCCAGGGACAGCCCCAATCCCTTTATTCCGGTCATCATGCTGACCGCCTATACCGAGCGCCGGTATGTAACGAAGGCGCGTGATGCGGGGATAACGGAGTTTCTGGGCAAGCCGGTCAGCGCCAAGGATCTTTATCTGCGCATCGTCGAGACGCTGGACCACCCGCGCAAGTTTATCCGCTCTCCCGGCTTTTTCGGCCCGGACCGCCGCCGCAGTGCCAGCGAGGGTTATGAAGGCCCCGACCGGCGCAGAAAAATCGTTAAAGTCTGATATTTTAGGCAGTTAGCAGTAATATCCAGCTTTGCCCATGAATGTATGTGGGAATGATTTTACCGTGGATAATAAGCCGGGCCGCGCAATGGTCGGCTTTGGGTTTTTCATTGAAAAAAACCGGAACCTGCCAAGCAAACACCGGATTAATATTAGATATTGCTAATTCGTCCGTCCTTGATTCGTTGAATCCAACATGCTAAATACTTTAGTATTAAGAAAAAAAGGGGGCGATAACTCATGGTTTATACCAAAAAACATCCGGCACTTTTGATCATAGGCGTTATTTTTCTGGCTATGGCGTTTCTGACCGCAAACGGGCTTCTGGATGCCTTGAACGCTTTTCTTGGCAACAAAAAGTATCTCGGTGAAGTCGTCGGCATGGGTTATGCCTTTGGCATCCTGGGCGTTCTTGTCGGCGCCTGGCATATGTGGGGCCGGCATGAGGAAGGCAATCTCGACTATTATCTCTCAACGATTGCCGGGGCCCTGTTTATTCTGCTGATTGCCATGGCGATTCGCTGGTACGCGGCGCCGCTGGTGGCCGTTATCAGCAAGTCCTTTGGCCCGGTTATGGGCGACAAGCCCATTCACAAGGTTCTGGGGCTCAATTACGTGGTTCTGGGCATTCTGGCCGGCATTGTCGTGGTCAATGTGTTCCGGGTTCCCGAATGGGCCGAGAACGGTGTGCGGCTTTCGCGTCTGGGATTGAAAACCGGCGTTATTCTGCTGGGTACGCTTTACAGCTTCGCCGAATTGCAGCAACTGGGCAAACTCTCCGTCATCATGGTCGGGTTTTTTGTTCTGGGTTCGGTCGGTCTGGTGCTGATGCTGGGGCGTATGCGCAATATTCCAAATTCCATGGGCGGTGTGCTTTCTGCCGGGATGGGGGTTTGCGGTGTCTCCGCCACGGTGGCCTCGGCTCCGGTCGTGCAGGCAAAGTCGGTGGAAATCGCCTATACCATCGGCACGATCCTGCTTTGGGGCGTGGGCTGTATGTTCCTGTTCCCCATTGTCGGGCATATGCTCGATCTTGGCAATATCCAGTTTGGCGCCTGGGCCGGCACCGGCATTTTGAACTCCGCCCAGGTGGCGGGCGCAGCCCTTGCCTATCAGCCCGACGGCATCGAGACGCTTAAAGTTGCGGAAATTTTCAATATTACCCGCGTGTTGTTCCTGCCGATCATCGTGCTGTGGCTCGCGGTCTGGTATGTCAAACGCGAAGGCGAGGCCGCCAGCGGCAAGATCAATGTCGGCAAGGTGGTTTTTGAAAAATTCCCGGTCTTCGTCCTTGGCTTCATTTTGATGTTCGCCCTGTCCTCGACCGGCGTCTTTGCGCCGCCGAACCATTACAAGGGCAAGTATTTTGACAATACCAAGGTCAAGGCCTCCAAAATGCTGAAAGACGAGGAAGTCGCCAAGCTCAAATCCGAGGCTGGCAAGGTCCAGCGCGCCGACCGCAAGGCGGCACTTGACCGGCTGATGGAAAACAAGAAGGTCATGAGCATTGAGGACGACGCCACCCTCAGGGGGCTGGCAAACTCCAAGATCATGTCGAAGGCCAATACCAAGATCCTCAAAAAAGCCCATAAGGCGGTACGTCACACCGCCGCCAAGATCAAAAAGTTCCGCCAGTGGATTACCTTGCTGTTTGCTTTTGGCCTTACCGGTCTGGGGATGCAGATCACGTTTTCGGCTATTAAACAGGCGGGGGGGCAGCCGCTGGTGATCGGCGGCATTGTCGGGACGGCGAAGGCGGTTCTTTCACTCATCGTTATTGTGCTGTTCGTGCACGAAACCATTTAGGGAGATCAAGAAATGAGCAAACACGACTCACAAGACATCGACCTGCAAGAAGAAGCCGGCGCCAAGTTTCATCGCGGCTCCGCCCTGTCGATCTTTGGTTCGGACCGGCGCGAGGATTTCCTCGCCCTGACCTTCGCCATGCTGATCGCGCTCGGTGTGTATATACTGGTTCCTTAAAACCTGACCGGCACAGCAATATAAGGCCCGGCATCCGCGTCTTGCGGTGTGCCGGGCCTGTTTTGTCTTTGCGATGCGTCTTTTTCTTAACAATACAGCGAGCCCATGCAGCTAAAAAAAATCATTCTGGCCTCTCACGGCACTCCGGGGGCCGTGGCGGCTGAAATCGCGGCGCTTGATCTGGCGCAGGAAAGCGGCGCGGCCCTGCATCACCTCCTGGTTGTGCCTGATTTCTGGAAAGGCATGATGGGGGATGACTGGCTCAATAATGCGGTTACCCAGGTTCGTTTCGGCAAATATGTCGAAAACCAGCTCGCCGCCGAAACGGCGGTGGAAATCACCCGGGTTGAGGAGCAGGCCAAATCCCGCGGCATTGCCTACAGTCATAAAATCACACTGGGCAAGCCTGAACTCTGCCTGATCGAAGACTGCGACGGGGGCGATTTTGATCTGGCGGTTATCGGTGCGCCGCGGCCCAAAGGTTCTGCCGGGTATTCCTCACGCATGAAACTCGACCCGCTGCTGCGCGTCCTGAAGACCCGCCTGCTGGTTATTCCCCATCCAGAATCATGAACAGGGATGAAATTCCGGACGATGCCAGTGATGCAGCCTGGGTGACGATCAAAACGCCGCTGCCGCGTGAATGGATGGAGGCGTTTGTCAATGATGTCGAGCGGGTTTTTCGCATCAATTCCCTGATGGTATTTTCCTGCTGGGAAAATCTGCGGCCTGGTTTGCACCGGATTGCAGGGAAAAACCTCAGTAACGGCAAGGAATTTGACACCATAATCGAAGTGGAGCCGATTGACGGCGGGATTGTGGTTCATTACCGCGAGGGGCTGAAGACCTCTACCCGCATCCGGCTGGAGCCCGATGGCGCTAGCTTGACGATCCGGGATGATTACAGCTCCGTTCCCGAGCAAGAGCGTGAAGAGCGGCTTGATGAGGTGGACAAAAGCCTCATTCAATGGGGCCATGATATTCACCGTTATCTGAAAAACTGGAAGCGTTACTCTTTTCTGCCGGGATATAGATGGTATATGCGCCGCTTCTGGCAGTCCCTGAAGCCCTCGGCGAGGCGGATTTGCGCCATGCTCATCATGATCACCGTGGCCGAGTTTATCCTGTTTCTGGCCGTCTT
>CAZIVB010000204.1:0-4538 GCA_964542565.1 uncultured Hyphomicrobiales bacterium
AACGGACCACGCAAACCGATAATATCGCCGCTCTTCAGCTTTGCCATGGCATCCGTGACCGTTCCCACGGCGCGGATGGTGTGAACCAGTTTTAGAGGCTCCGCCGCATCGCCGCTGATCGAGATCGGCACTTCACCAACGCCGAACTGATACAGCATGTTGAACTGCCCCGGCCGGTAGGCAAAGCCCTTCGCCCCCTTTTGCGGCACGAGACAAAGCGAAAACGTATCGGACAATTCACGCCACGCCCGTTCAATCCTGAAGGGGCGGGGCAGCATCGGATCATTCAGGGCCGGAACCGGGGACATAAGATCAATCGCCTCTTTTCGGAGAGCCGTAAACATCGAGCATTTGCAGGCGCGAGGAGGCAAGCCGATGCGCCATCACCGGTATAAAGCGCCTGAGCAGCTCATAGCCCAGAGCGCAATCCTTCTTCATCTTCTTGCGCAGGCATTTGGCGTCCAGCACCACCAGCCGGGTAAGCTGGACCGCGCGCGCATCATAAGAATTGCGATAGGGCGGCGTTATCCACGACCAGCCGAACACCTCGCCGTCATGCACCGTATCCATGATCACCGGCTTGCGCCCCGGCACATGCATCTCGATCGAAACAACGCCGCTGCGAACCAGATAGAACCGGTCCGCCTTGTCGCCCTCATGATGGATAATCTGATCCGCCTCATAGCGCGCATTGCTGGCGCAACCGGCAACAATTCCCTGAACATCCGCCCCCATGCCTTCAAAAAACGGATGCTCGCGCAACATTCTGTCCAGCCCCTTGATCTTGACCATTGCTAGCCTCCTTTCACGAAGCTTTCCGTTATCACCCGGGCTTCTTGCGTAATATCAATCCCCACCGGGCACCAGGTAATGCAGCGCCCGCAGCCGGTGCAGCCGCTCATGCCGAACTGCTCATGCCAGTGTACCAGCTTGTGAGTGATCCATTGCCGGTAGCGCGCCGCCGTGCCCCGCCGGATGCTGCCGCCATGAATATAGCTGAAATCAAGCGTAAAACATGAATCCCACACCCGCTGCCGCTCGGCGATCTTGCCGTCAAGCGAGGTCAAATCCTTTGTAGAGGTGCAAAAACAGGTGGGGCACACCATGGTGCAATTGGCGCAGCTTAAACAGCGCGCCGCGATCTCGTCCCAGCGCGGATTATCCAGAGATTTGCCGAGCGCTTTTCGGGCGCCCTGGCTCATTTTGCGCCCCATGCCCTCTTCAGCGTTCCGGACCGCATCCCGGGCGGCGGCAAGATCGTTTTCATCCGCAAGCGGCGCGTCAAAACCGGCCATGATAGCCGCACCGCGCTCGGAGCCCGTTTCAACCAAAATCCGCAGCCCGCCCTCAGCGGCAATCTCCGTCAGGGCAAGATCATAGCCCTGCTCCGCCTTCGGGCCGCAGTCCATGGAGGCGCAAAAGCAGCTCCCCCCCGCCCGGGTGCAATTGACCGCGACAATCAGCGCCCGCTCGCGCCGCGCCAGATAGCCCGGATCGGCAAAATCCCCGTTATCAAAAACCTTGTCATGGATATGAAGCGCCGCCAGCTCGCAGGCCCTTACCCCCAAAAACACATATTCGGGCGCAGGCTCTGGAGTATCTTTTACAATCTCAAACCCTTTGCCCCGGCGCCTTGCGCTCCACAAGGACTGTCTGGGCGGGAAAAGATAGCGCTTCCAGCTTTGCGGCCCCACCACATGGGCAAAATAGCGCGAATCGCCGGTTTTTTTCAGCCGGTAAACGCCAGCCTCCTGTTCGTCAAGCACCCCTTGCGGCAAATCGGACAGTTTTGCGACAGGCTCGTAAACAACCGCCCCGTCACGGCAAACCGGGCCTATGACCCGGCGGCCATCCGCGCCCAGGGCAGTGATAAGCACCCCCAGCCCGGCGGCATCGGTGATGACGGGAGCCGCAAAAACGCCAACTGGAGAAACCATCATTAACCTCCAGATTTTAAACAGTATTTTTAGCAATACCGTGGATCTGTTCACTCACTATAGGCGCGTTCAGGCAAGGAGTAAATCGGGTTAATAGTATTAAATATGCGAAAAAACAGTCACCACGCCAAGGCCGATTGTCAAGGTGCCGATCAGCCCCTGCAAGCCGTTATGAAGCCAGGTCATGGAGCGGGTTTTATGGATCGGAACCGCGATAATCATGGAAAGAACCGCCATGCCGATAATCGAGCCCACCCCGAACAGAAAGATGTAAATCATCCCCGTCCATATCGACGCCATGGTCTGTAAAGTGAGCACAATCAGCACCGCCGAACCGGCCATGCCATGCATCAGGCCGATCAAAAACGCCCGCAGCGGAAAGGCGGAAGAATGCTCATGCGCGTGCCGGACCGGATGAACCCGCGCTGTCTTCTCGCCGCGATGGGAATGGGCGTGAAAATGCTCGACATTCCCCTCATGCCGGTGGGTATGAAAATGGATGCGATCGCGGATCAGGCGGCGCAGGACATCGGCCCCCAGAACAACCAGCATGACGCCCACCGCCAATTCCAGCCAGTCCGACATCGCCTGCGGAATGGTGTTGTTCAGCAACAGGGCGATGGAGCCGAACAAAAACAGCATCACCGTATGCCCCGCCCCCCAGACGGCGCCGGTCCTGACGGCGTTTTTCAGCGACAGATTCTGCGAGGTCAAGGAAGCGACCGCGGCGATATGATCGGCTTCGAGCGCATGGCGCATGCCAAGAAAAAACCCGAGCATCAGGATAGTTGTCATCGGCTCATCCCTTCAAGCCGCCTTGCCGCGGCAATGACCCCCTGCCCGAGGCAAATCCCGCCATCATTTGCCGGTATTTGCGCGGGGGTGTAAACATCATAGCCCTGTTTGCCCAGGCGGCGCGATAAATCTTGCAGCAATAACCGGTTCTGAAAAACCCCGCCGGTCAGAACAACGCTTTTGAAACTGTGGTTTCCGGCGCAAAGGGCGGTAAGGCGCAAGAGGCCCCGGCCAAGCGTATTGTGAAACCGCGCCGCGATGAGACCGGCCTCTTTACCCCGCTCAAGATCATCAAGAATACCGCGCCACATGGAGCACCAACCAAGGATAAAGGGCCCTTGTCCGTCAATATCGAGCCCGTAATGCCCGGCATTTTCCGCCCCATAGCCCGACGCCAGCACTTCAAGCTCAATCGCCGCCTGCCCCTCATAGCTCACTTCATGGCGGCAAAGGCCGATCACGGCAGCAACCGCGTCAAACAGCCGTCCCGCCGAGCTGGCCAGCGGCGAGTTAATCCCGTTCGCCAGCATTTTATCCAGTGTTTCAAGCGGTTTTTCCTGCAAGAAACGGCGGATCGGCAAATCAGGATAATCAACGCAAACCCGCCGCCAGCAAAGAGCTTTTTCCAGATGCGCATAAGCGTTGCGCCATGGCTCGCGCATGGCCCTCTCGCCGCCGGGCAGGGCAATGGGGGCAAAATGCGCCAGACGTTTAAACCCCGTATAACCGGCCAGCAGAAACTCGCTGCCCCAAAGCTGCCCGTCATCGCCAAGCCCGAGACCATCAAGCGCAATGCCCAATACCGGAGCGCTATCCAGAGGCATGGCGTATTCCGCCATGCAGGCGGCAATATGGGCATGATGATGCTGCACTTTTATCAGCGGCAGATCATCCCTCGCCGCTATTTCCGCCCCCCGGAGACCCGAATGATAGCCCGGATGCCTGTCAATGCTGATCACTTCCGGCTCAAAATCAAATAAGCGCCGGTAAAGCTCCAGCGCCTTGCGGTATTCGCCGTGCGTCGCCGCATCTTGCAAATCGCCGATATGGGCCGAGAGCACAGCCTTGCCCTGCCCGATGAGACAAAAGGCGTTTTTAAGCTCCGCCCCCATGGCCAGAACCCTCGGCGCAGCGGTAAATCCCGGCGGCAGCTTCATCGGCGCGGGCGCAAAACCGCGGGCGCGGCGCAAAACCCGCATACGCTTGTCAACAATGCTGACAACGCTATCATCGAGCCGGTTGACGATATCGCGGTCATGCATCAGCCGGTAATCGGCAATTGCCGCCAGATGCCTCCTGGCCTCGTCATTGTCAATGCATTGCGGCTCATCACTTCTGTTGCCCGAGGTCATCACGGCCGGACGCCCAAGCCCCCGCATAAGAAGATGATGCAGCGGCGTATAGGGCAGCATGAAGCCAAGCGTATTTTGCCCCGGCGCAACGCCCGCCGCCAGAAGCGGGCCGCCCGGTTTCATTGGCAAAATCACCACCGGGGCGGCGGCATCTTCCAGCCATTGGCGGCTTTTCGCATCAAGCTCCGCGTAACTTTCAATCATCCGCGCATCCGCCGCCATCAGTGCAAAAGGCTTGTCGTAGCGGTGCTTGCGCGCCCGCAGCCTGCCAACAGCCGCAGCATTACCGGCGTCGCAGGCAAGATGAAAACCGCCGATCCCTTTAACCGCCACAATGAAGCCCTGCCGGATCAGGCGGCCGGCGGCCGCTACCGCATCCTCGCCCGCCTCCGGGGCAATCCCCCCTTCCTCATCCTCCAGCCACACATGCGGGCCGCAATCGGGGCAGGCATTG
>CAZIVB010000205.1:0-4538 GCA_964542565.1 uncultured Hyphomicrobiales bacterium
TCCGCCACCGCTGGAACAAGAGCCGGGCGGCGCGCGAGCTTGGCCTGTCGCGGGTGGGTTTGCGTTCAAAGCTGGAGCGCTATGGTTTGCTCAAGACCGGACAGCTTGAGAGCGGGGAGGTTTGAAGATGGGGCCGGGCACACAAAAACCGCCCCCGGAGACGGGCGGGCTACTGGACAAGGCGGGGGTGCTGGATTCCTTGCGCATCGGTTCGCCCGATGAAGGGGCGTGGATTGAAGTTATCCGCAAGATGGATCAGGTTTATGCCGATCTGGTGCGCTCGCAGGTGGAGCTTGAGACCAATAACGCGGCGCTGAAAGATGCGCAAAGGTTTATCAGCAGCGTTCTGGCCTCCATGACCGATATTCTTATCGTGTGTGATATCGACGGGATTATCCAGCAAACCAATGCGGCGCTGGAACGGATTACCGGCAAGGCCGGAGCGCAAATTTGCGGCCAGCCCCTGCTTTCGATCTTTACCGGTGAAGCCGCGGCGCTGGTGCGCAAATTGCCGGAAAAAGTGCGCTCGGGGCACTCGGTGGTGGATTGCGAGGTGTCGCTGATCAGCCAGACCGGCGAGGCGGTGCCGCTCTCGGTCAATTGCACATCGCGCTATAATCACCGCGGCAAGCTGGTCGGGCTGGTGCTTATCGGCCGGCCGGTGGGAGAGCTGCGCCGCGCCTATGAAAAGCTTGATCAGGCGCATCACAAATTAAGGCAGGCGCAGCAGGAACTTATCCTGTCGGAAAAAATGGCGGCGCTGGGGCGGCTTGTGGCCGGGGTGGCGCATGAGCTTAACAATCCGATCAGCTTTGTATTCGGCAATATGCACGCGCTGCAACGCTACGGCAAGAACATCACCCGCTATCTGGGCGCGGTGGAGACAATTTCAGACCCGGCGAAGCTGGGCGCGCTGCGGGCGGAGTTGAAGATCGACAAGATCGCGGCCGATCTCTCGCCGCTGGTTGAAGGCACTCTTGAAGGCGCGGAACGGGTCAATGAGATCGTGCATGATCTGCGGCGCTATTTCAGTGGCCAGGAGGAACAAAACGAGGCTTTTGAGCTGCCCGCCATCATCCGCACCGCGACCCGGTGGGTGGAAAAGACCAGCCGGAATGCGCCGGCGATTGATTTTATTCTGCCGCAATCCCTGAAGATCAGCAGCAAAAAAGGCCATGTGCACCAGATTATCGTCAATCTTGTCCAGAACGGGGTTGATGTCATGGAGGGTGAGGCAAACTCGCGTCTGGTTGTTTCATGCGGCCGGGATGAGAGCGGCGTTTTTGCCTCGGTGCGCGATTTTGGCCCCGGATTGACGGGGGAGATTGAATCGCATGTGTTTGAACCCTTTTTCACCACGAAACCCATCGGCAAGGGCACCGGGCTGGGGCTTTATGTCAGCTACGGGATGGCGGAGGAGCTTGGCGGCACCCTGACGGGCAAGAATCATCCCGAAGGCGGTGCGGTTTTCTCACTGCATCTGCCGCAGGAGGGCCCTCATGCATAACAACCGGGCTCTGGAAAAAAAGAATCTGCTGTGGCTGCAATCGGGCGGCTGCGGCGGCTGTTCCGTATCCTTGCTGGGGGCGGAAAATCCCGATCTGCTCACCTCACTGCAAAGCGCCGGAATTGAGCTGTTGTGGCATCCGGGGCTGAGTGAAAAATCAGGGTGCGAATTTCTGGATTTGCTGGCGCGGATAAAGGCGGGTGAAATCACTCTTGATATTTTATGTCTCGAAGGGGCGGTGATCGAGGGGCCGGGGGGCAGCGGCAGATTTCATATTCTCGCGGGCACCGGCACGGCGATGATGCGCCATATCGCTGAATTGGCGGCTCTGGCGGCAAATGTGGTGGCGGTGGGAAGCTGCGCCGCCTTTGGCGGGATGAGCGCTGGCGGCGACAATCATATCGAGGCCAGGGGGCTTGGCTTTGACGGGCGCGAGAAGGGCGGCTTTCTGGGGGGCAAGTTCCGTTCGGCTTCGGGCCTGCCGGTGATCTCGGTTTCGGGCTGTCCCACGCACCCGGCATGGGTGCTCGAAACCCTGATGCATGTCACATCCGGGGATATGCTTGCTGGCGATCTTGATGCCTGGGGCCGTCCGCGCGGCACCGCCAACAAGCTGGTGCATCACGGCTGCCCGCGCAACGAGTTTTATGAGTTCAAGGCCAGCGCCGGGAAACTTTCCGATATGGGCTGTCTGATGGAAAATCTGGGCTGCAAGGGCACCCAGGCCTGCGCCGATTGCAATACGAGGGCCTGGAACGGCAACGGGTCGTGCATCAGCGGCGGCTTTCCGTGCATCGCCTGCACCGAGCCGGGATTTGAAGAGCCCGGGCATGCCTTTGTCGAGACGCCCAAATTCGCCGGGATTCCGGTGGGGCTGCCGATTGACATGCCCAAGGCGTGGTTTGTGGCGCTGTCCTCATTGTCCAAGGCCGCCACGCCAAGGCGGTTGAAGCAAAATGCCCATTCGGATCATATTTGCGTCCTGCCGGCGCAAAAGCGCAACGGCGGCAAATCATGAGCCGGCGCATCACCGGGCCGTTCAACCGGGTTGAGGGCGATCTTGAGATCAAGCTCGATATCGCGGGCGGGCGGGTGGAGCGCGCCTTTGTCACCTCGCCGATGTATCGCGGCTTTGAGCCGATATTGCACGGCAAGGACCCGAGGGACGCGCTGGTCTATGCGCCGCGCATCTGCGGCATCTGTTCGGTCTCCCAGTCGCTTGCCGCCGCCCAGGCGCTGGCGGCGATCCAGAACCTCACCCCGCCGCCAAACGGGATTTATGCGCAAAATCTGGCGCTGGCGGTGGAAAATATCGCCGATCATCTCACGCATTTTTATCTGTTCTTCATGCCCGATTTTGCCCGGCAGATTTATGCCGGCAAGAGCTGGTTCGCGGCGGCGGCGGCGCGTTTTAAAGCGCTTGAAGGTGAGGCGCTGGCGGCTCTTTTGCCAGCGCGGGCCGGATTTTTGCATATCATGGGCATTCTGGCGGGCAAATGGCCGCATTCTCTCGCCATTCAGCCCGGCGGCATGACGAAATCCGTCGAGATTCAGGAAAAGCTGCGCATTCTCGCCCTTCTGGCGGATTTCCGGCGCTTTCTTGAGGCTGAGCTTTTCGGCGATGCACTGGAGAATATCACCGCGATCGGCTCAATGGCGGAGCTTGAAAAATGGGCTTCGCATCATGCGCCGGATAAAAGTGATTTTTCGAGGTTTATAGAAATCTCGAAAAATCTTGGCCTGGAAAAAATGGGAAGATGCGATCAGGACCGGTTTCTCGCCTATGGGGCGTACCGGCTTGAAGATGGCCCGCTCTTTGCCGGCGGCGTGTTTGAGGACGGGCGCGTATTGCCCTTTTCGCAAGACCGGATCCGCGAGGATGGCGCTCATAGCTGGCTGGTAATGGATGACGGCGCCAAGCATCCGTTTGAGGGTGCAACCATTCCCGATGCGGATGCAGAAGGTGGCTATAGCTGGTGCAAGGCGCCAAGGTTTGCTGGCAAGGTGGCCGAGCTTGGCGCATTGGCGCGCCAGATCACGGATGGCCACCCCCTGATAAGGGACATGGCGGCGCGGCGCGGCGCGAATGTCTTCAGCCGGGTGGTGGCCCGGTTGCTGGAGATTGCCCGCATGGTGCCCCAAATGGAGCAATGGACGCAGAAATTGCGCCCCGGCGAGGCGTTTTATGAACAAAAAACCATGCCGCGCGAGGGGGAGGGATTTGGCCTTGTCGAAGCGGCAAGGGGCGGGCTGGGCCATTGGGTGCGGGTCAGGAATGATTGTATTTTAAACTACCAGATCATTGCGCCCACAAGCTGGAATTTCTCGCCGCGTGACGCTTCAGGCGTCCCGGGGGCGCTGGAACAGGCGCTTGCCGGTGCGCCGGTGCGCGCAGGCGAGGACGACCCGGTTTCGGTGCAGCATATTGTGCGCTCTTTTGATCCTTGCATGGTGTGTACGGTGCATTGATGGGCAGGGGCCTCCACATCCGGGTGCGCGGTCTGGTGCAGGGGGTGGGGTTTCGCCCCTTTGTGTGGCGTCTGGCGCGCGAATGCGGGTTTGGCGGCGATGTGCTCAATGATGGCGGCGGCGTTGCCATCCGGGTCTGGGGCGAGGCGGGGCGGCTGGAGGTATTTTTGCGCCGGCTTGAAAGCGATGCGCCGCCGCTGGCGCGGATTGATAATGTCGTGAGCGTTGGGCTTGATACCGGGCCGCCCGGTGAGGGGTTTCATATCCGGCAATCGGAAACAGGGATGATTGAAACCGGCGTTGTGCCCGATGCCGCGATCTGCCCCGATTGTCTGGCGGATATCGGAGATGCGGCAAACCGGCGTTACCGTTATCCTTTTACCAATTGCACCCATTGCGGCCCGCGCCTTTCCATCATCCGCGCCATTCCCTATGACCGGGGCAATACTTCCATGGCGGAGTTTACCTTGTGCGCGCCGTGCCGGGAGGAATATGAAAATCCGGCCGAGCGGCGGTTTCATGCCCAGCCCAATGCCTGCCCCGAATGCGGCCCGCATGTGTG
>CAZIVB010000206.1:0-4523 GCA_964542565.1 uncultured Hyphomicrobiales bacterium
CAGCGAGGAATGGCCGCGAGCGAGATAAACTTAATGGCCGCGCAGAGCCTTAGTCGCGACCTTGGGAGTGGGAGGGCAAGCACCCCCCTCCGTGGCAGGGCAAGCTTGCGCAGCAAGCGCCAGCCCGTGAACGGACGCACGCCGGAGGCGGGCGGAAAACAAGAACCAACCAACCAACCAACAAAAACAACCAAACCAAACCAATCCCGCGAAATAAACTTCATCCCGGGCCAATAAAAAACCGGGACCCCAGGGCCCCGGTTTCGATCTGCCTGAAACGGTATGATCTTCAGTCCTTGAACGTGGCTATATAGGCAATCACGTTGTCGCGGTCTTTTTCTTTTTTCAGACCGGCAAAAGCCATTTTTCCCCTGCCCTTGGATTTGCCGCCGGTAGCCGCATCCACAAAATCATGCAGGGTCTTGTTGACGCCCTTTTTGGCGAGGTATTTATGCAGAATTTCCTCGTTCCATACCAGACCGGCATCAGAAGCGGCTTTCATCAGCTTGGAATACTTGAAGCCTTCCACGGTGCCGGCCTTGCGGCCGATGACGCCATAGAGATTCGGGCCGACCTTCTTTTTGCCGCCCTTTTCAATGGTATGGCAGGCCTTGCATTTCTTGAAGACTTTTTTGCCCTTTTTGATATCTCCGTCAGCCAGCGCGACGCCCGGCACAATCATAAGCGCCGCTGCAGCGGCAAGAATTTTCAATTTCATATCGTTATATCTCTCCTGATCGGTTTCTTGAACGGCCATCGATTTTACGCGGTAAAGACTCATATATGGTCAATAGGCGTAAAATCCATGTTAATTGATGGAAAAAACAATTCCACCTCGAATCCGGCGGAAAGCCAAATCCATATCTGCCTGTGATAACGGGCAGTAATATTCTTGTTTTGCCGCCAAAAGTCAATGTTTTGCAAGTTTGAATGTTTCCAGCCCGGCCCCGCCGGGATTTTGCCGCGCTTCTTGCCGCAAAACCCGGTTTGCGCGTTTTCGGCCAGGCTCGCGGCTTTGCCCGCCAGAATGTCTCGCCCTGGTACAAACAAATTAACCGGGCAGACTTGGGCGTGATTATTTCAACGGCCTCAGGTTGTGGTCCGAGCATTCAAGGATCAGGACCATACCGGTCCGTTTATCTGCTGCAAACTGCCGGATTTTCATCTTGTCGAACGGCTGGACCGGGCCACCGGTCTGAAAAACAAATACAACCTATGCGATTGCGGGCTTCTTTAATCGACTGTTAATGCCGATGATGGATAAGGTTAAGATAGTACAGGCAATCCTTTCCATAACGGGGGTCACGACAGATGGGCGCGCCAGCATTTAAATTACCTCTCGCATCGATCGGAAAAAGCGGGCCGTTAACGCGCAAACTCATGCAATACACCCGGCCAACCGGAATTGAACGCTTCTTTGACAAGGGCGATATTATTGTCTCAAAGACGGATTTGAAGGGGCATATCACCTATGCCAACAAGGTGTTTCTCGATATGGCCTCGCTGAGCGAAGGCGAGGTTATCGGCGCGCCTCATTCTCTTATCCGCCATCCGGATATGCCCCGATGCATCTTTAAATTGTTCTGGGACACCTTGTTGCGGGGCGAGGAAATTTTCGCCTATGTGGTGAATATGGCCAAAAACGGTGACCATTACTGGGTATTCGCCCATGTCACCCCGACATTTGGACCCGATGGCAAGATCATCGGTTATCACTCCAACCGCCGGGTGCCGGAAAAACACGTCATGCCGGTCATCACCGAGCTTTATGGCAAATTACTGGCTGAGGAAAACCGCCACAGCGACCGCAAACAGGGCATAGAGGCCTCAGCCGCCATGTTGCTTGATTTGCTGAAATCAAAAGGAACCGGTTATGACGAATTTATCTTCACTTTATAAGACCAGGCTCATACTCTGGGCCGCCTTGTTCGCCAGCACCGGGATTGTTGTTTTCGCCGTCCTGAAAATCGGCATGATGGGCGCCGCCGCCGCACCGCTGGTGGTTTTGCTGCTTATGGCGATTTATTACAACGGACGTTCTGAATCCAGCCTGAAACAGGTCAGCGCTGTTTGCGCCGCCGCCGCCAGGGGCGATATGGAATCGCGCATTATCAACAACCGCGACAGCGGCGATATCGAAGTGCTTTCCGACAATATTAACCGGATGCTGGATCTTGCCGATGCATTTATCCGTGAGTCCAGAGCTTCGCTGTTCTATGTCAGTCAGGGCAAGTTTTTCCGCCGGGTGCTGGAAAGCGGATTGCACGGCGCCTATCTCGACGGCGCCCATACCATCAACAAGGCCAGCGAGACCATGCGGGTGAAATTCGAGAATTTTGCCGAGCTGACGGATCAGTTTGAAAACAGCATCATGCATGTTGCCAGCAGCGTGAACGAATCCGCCAGCGGTTTGAAGGACACGGCCCAGTCCATGTCATCAAGCGTTGACACCTCGCGCGATCTCACCCGCGAGATCAGCCAGAATGCGCAGCAAACCTCCGACAATGTCAACACCGTCGCCGTGGCCTCGGAAGAGCTTTCCTCCGCGGTCAACGAGATCGGCCAGCAGGTCTCGGTCTCGGCCGAAACCGCCAGCCGCGCCGTCAACGAGGCCAATGAAACCCAGAATGTCATTATCTCGTTGAATGAATCCGCCGCCAAGATCGGCGAGGTTATTGACCTCATTCGTGAAATTGCCGAACAGACCAATCTGCTGGCCCTCAATGCCACCATCGAGGCCGCCCGCGCCGGTGAGGCGGGCAAGGGCTTTGCCGTTGTTGCCTCCGAGGTCAAAGCGCTGGCCACCCAGACCGCCAAGGCCACCGAAAGCATCGGCTCGCAAATCTCCGTCATGCAGGACAAGACCCGGCAATCGGTGGAGGCGATTCAGAACGTAAGCAAGACCATTGCCGATATGTCCAGCATTACCAGCGCCATTTCCGCCGCTGTTGAGGAGCAGGACGCCGCGACCCAGGAAATCTCGCGCAATATGCAGCAGGCCGCAAATGGAACCGAGATTGTTTCGGGCCATGTCGCCGGGGTTGCCGGTTCGATCGATGAGGCCGGCAATGCGGCCCAAACGGTTCTTGGCGCTTCTGACGGGCTCCAGGACGAAGCCAGAGTTTTGCAGGAAGAGGTGGTGAAATACCTTGAACGTGCCCGCTCCGTCAGCGGGTAATTTTTTTAACCTATTGAATTTACGGGAGCTGTTTGACCCATGACCAGATTGAATGTACGGCGTTTTCGGATAGAGGCGCATGATGCGGACGCGGCGGCGGCAATTGCCGCTCCGGGCGCTTTGGCGGCCACTCCCGAGCTTGGCGAAATTCTTGCAGCCATCAATGATCTGCGCAAGGCGATGGAGCCGCAAAAAGAGCTGAGCGCCGATGTGATCAGCAATTTCAAGAAGGAATTGCATGAAGCCAAAAAACTCCGTGTCGAGATTGACGAGATTTATCAGGCGATTGACCAGACCAAGCGCGAAATCGCCACCATCCACGAAGGTTCCATATCCGGCGACCGCATGACCACGGTCACCGGCGAGCTGGACCAGATTGTCCTGGGGACCGAGCAGGCCACCGAAGCCATACTGAGCGCGGCCGAAGATATTGAAGGCCATGCCTCCGACCTCGCCGCTTCCTTAAAGGGCGCCGAGCATGACATGGCCAATGATATCCGCGAAAAGGTGGTGTTGTTATTTGAGGCCTGCAACTTCCAGGACCTGACCGGCCAGCGCATCACCAAGGTGGTCAACACCCTCAAATTCATCGAGGACCGCATCGAGCGCATGATGGGCATCTGGGGCGGCATCGATGCTTTTAGCGATATCGAGGCCGATCTGCCCCAGCGTGAAGGCGATCAGGCCCTGCTGCATGGCCCCGGCCATCAGGACGACCCCGACCGCATCGCCCAGGACGATATCGACGCCCTGTTTGATTAGTATTTGCCCGGCTCCGGCCAATCCGCTACAACCGGCCCGACCTTGAATTTTCATTGACCGGGCGGTGAGTGCATCCCATGAGCAAGAAACAAAAGAAACCGGCAAAGCCAAAAGCGCGCCTGCCCAAGGGGCTGCGTGATGTCTATGGCGCCGAAGTGCGCGCCATGCGGGCCATGGTCGAAAAGGTGCGCCGCGTTTACGAGCTTTACGGCTTTGAACCGCTCATCACCCCGGCGCTGGAATATACCGACGCGCTGGGCAAGTTCCTGCCCGATGTGGACCGCCCGAACGCCGGGGTGTTCTCGCTACAAGATGAAGACGAGCAGTGGATGTCCCTGCGCTACGACCTCACCGCGCCGCTGGCGCGCTATGTGGCGCAGAACTTCGACGCCCTGC
This sequence comes from uncultured Hyphomicrobiales bacterium, assembly GCA_964542565.1. Lineage (GTDB taxonomy): Bacteria > Pseudomonadota > Alphaproteobacteria > Rhizobiales > BM303 > BM303. Next base: position 4,337 of record CAZIVB010000206.1, read on the forward strand.
CCAAGCCCTTCCGGCGCTACCAGAGCGGCCAGGTCTGGCGCAACGAAAAACCCGGCCCCGGCCGCTACCGCCAGTTCGAACAATTCGACGCCGATACCGTCGGTGCACCCCCCGGCGCGGCGGACGCCGAAATGTGCATGATGATGGCCGATTGCATGGAAGCGCTCGGCATTGCGCGCGGCGATTA
>CAZIVB010000207.1:0-4507 GCA_964542565.1 uncultured Hyphomicrobiales bacterium
CTGGTGCGCCCCGGCATTGCCCTTTATGGCGGCGAGTCGGTGAACGGAGCGCCGAACCCCATGCGGCCGGTGGTCAGCATTGAGGCGCAGATCGCGCAAATCCGCGATGTCGCGCCCGGAGAGAGCATCGGCTACGGGGCGGCCTATCGCTGCAAGGCGGCCTCGCGCATCGCCACCTTGCCGGTTGGCTATGCGGACGGGATCCTGCGCAAGTCGGGCGAGGGCGCGGCCCATGTCTGCATCAGCGGCCACCCGGCACCGTTTGTCGGGCGGGTGTCCATGGACCTGATTACTATCGATGTGACCGGCATACCCGAAAGGCTCGCCCATCGCGGCGCCTGGGTGGAACTGGTGGGTAAGCACACCGGTGTTGATGATCTGGCGCGCCATGCCGGAACCATCGGCTATGAAATCCTCACCTCTCTTGGCAATCGCTACGCCCGCGTTTATGTTTCCGGGGCATCATGAGTCTTAATGATCAGAATCAATAGCTGATCGAATTTGGGGAAATCATCTTGAATCCGTTTGCCCTTATCGGCCGTACTTCGATGGACATGGCGCGTGAAGTCGGCCGCATCACATTTTTTTTAAGAGACGCCGTTCTGCATGGGTTGCTGCCACCTTATTATCCGCGGCTGATCCTGGCCCAGATGATGCGTATCGGCTACAACTCGCTTCCCGTGGTCGGCCTGACCGCCTTTTTCACCGGCGGGGTTCTGGCGCTGCAAATCTATATCGGCGGCTCGCGCTTTAACGCCGAGAGCGTTGTGGCGCAGATCGTCGCCATCGGCATTGTGCGCGAGCTGGGGCCGGTTCTGGCCGGGCTGATGGTGGCCGGGCGCGTGAGCGCGGCGATCGCGGCCGAGATGGGCACCATGCGGGTCACCGAGCAAATCGACGCGCTGGTCACCCTTTCCACCGACCCGTTCAAATATCTGGTCAGCCCGCGCATTATTGCCGCTGTTTTGACCCTGCCGCTGCTGGTGATGATCGCCGATACCATCGGCATTCTGGGCGGCTTTGTTGTCGGCACCAAATCCCTGGGCTTTAACGCGGGGGGCTATATCAACAACACCGTGGATATTATCCAGATGGGCGATGTCACATCGGGCCTGATCAAATCGGCCGTATTCGGCTTTATCATCGCCTTCATGGGCTGTTTCCACGGCTATAACAGCCGCGGCGGCGCGCAAGGGGTGGGCCGCGCCACAACCAATGCAGTGGTGGGCGCTTCAATCCTCATTCTGGCCGCCAATTACCTTCTCACCTCGCTGATTTTTTCCTCGTGATCTGATGATGCACACAAGCCACAAGATGATTGTTTCGCGTCATTCCGGCGAAAGCCGGAATCCATTTCGCCCTTTGAGACAACCCGCAATCTTTGTAGTGGATCCCGGCTTTCGCCGGGATGACGCGGAGCAACAGTAATGACGGATACCCCCAAAATCAGGCTTGAGAACGTTACCAAAAGCTTTGGCGCCAATCATGTGCTGAACGGCATTGATCTTGAGGTTCCATCAGGCAAATCGCTGGTGGTGATCGGCGGCTCGGGTTCGGGCAAATCGGTGATGCTGAAATGCATTCTTGGCCTGATGAGCCCGGATGGCGGCACGATCCGCATTGACGGCAAGGATATGGCGCAATTTACCAGCGCCGAGCGGCGGGCGTTTTTAAGCTCGTTCGGCATGCTGTTTCAGGGCGCGGCCCTGTTTGACTCGCTCACCGTGTGGGAAAATGTCGCCTTTGGCCTCATTCAAGGCCAGCGCATGGCGCGCAAACAGGCAAAAGAAGTGGCGATTGAAAAACTGCGCAAGGTGGGCCTTGCCCCGGAAGTCGGCGAGCTTGGCCCGGCGGAGCTTTCCGGCGGCATGCAAAAACGCGTCGGCCTTGCCCGCGCCATCGCCACGGAGCCGGAGATTATCTTTTTCGACGAGCCCACTACGGGCCTCGACCCCATCATGGCCGATATCATCAACGAGCTGATCGCCGGGCTGGTGAGCGATATGGGGGTAACGGCGGTGTCCATCACCCACGACATGGCCAGCGCCCGCAAGATCGCCGATCATGTTGCCATGCTCTACAAGGGCAAAATCATCTGGACCGGCGACGTTGGCGAGATTGACAATAGCGGCAATGACTATGTTGACCAGTTCATCCATGGAAGAGCCGAGGGGCCGATAAGGATGGAAGTGCTGAAGGGGTGAGAACACATAATGGTGCAACAGCATAATGAAGGAACCTTTTTGTCCAGAACGGTAACGGTTTCTCAATATCTGGAGATGGAAAAATTACAGAATAGAGAGGGAATTGCAGAATTTTTCAATGAAAGAATTACAGAGCGCTACATAACTCCATTCAGTTGCATCCACATAAAAAACGGTTTCATCATGATGGCATCGGCCTGCCTCATGATTGAAACATTGGAGTCGTTTTGGGAGGGGTGGAAAGACACAAACGGAAAAAGCCAACAAGCATTTAAAAAGTATTTCTCAAGGCATTCTGATTTTGAAGATTTTCGAGAACTATCTGAAGAATTTTACAAAAATATTCGTTGCGGGATTATGCATCAGGGGGAAACAACTGGTGGGTGGCACATCAGGAGGGATGTCAAGCTGTTTGACCCTGAAATGAAAACTGTAAACGCTACTAAATTCCTCGAATTAATAGAAATTTCTCTCAACGAGTATTGTGATAAATTGCGATCAGAGGACTGGAATATTGAAATATGGGAAAAGTTCCGCAAAAAAATGAAATATGTCTGCAGTAATACGGCATGATAACAATATAGTTTGAACAATCGAACGTCATTCCTGCGAAGGCAGGAATCCAAAATGGATTTTCAGCCAAGTGGATAACCCGGCTTGGATTCCTGCCTTCGCAGGAATGACGAATGAATTCGCAGGAATGACGAATATAAGGGGTGAGGATGACTGGGGGTTGAGGGTATGAGCAAAATTCCTTGTGTTTATATTCTTGCTTCGAAGGCCAACGGGACGCTGTATGTCGGGGTTACGTCTGATTTGCCAAAACGGGTGTGGGAGCATCGGCACGGCGTGGTGGATGGGTTCAGTAAAAAATACAGCGTCAAGATGCTGGTTTATCATGAAGTTCACGACACTATGGACAGCGCCATCACCCGCGAAAAACAGATCAAGGCGTGGAAGCGGGACTGGAAAATCCGTTTGATACTGGAAAACAACCCGGAATGGCTTGATCTTTATGATCAGATAACCCGATAGCCTTTCTTGGATTCCTGCCTTCGCAGGAATGACAAGGGCGGCAGGAATGACAAGGGCGGCAGGAATGACAAGGGGGGGCAGGAGTGACGGAAAAGGGGCGGGAATGGTGTTGAAAGTCAGGAGTGAATATGGCCCGATCTTCTAAAAGCTTTGTCTGCCAGTCCTGCGGCTCTGTTGCGCCGCGCTGGGCGGGGAGGTGTGAGGCTTGCGGCGGGTGGAACACAATTGTGGAGGAAGCCTCAGGCTCTGGCGGGGTTGGCGGCGCGCCGGGGCGAAGGGTGAGCAAGGCGGCGGCGGCAAGGCTGGTTTCGCTGCAAGGGACAAGTCCGCAAGCGCCGCGCATGTGCTCAGGCATTGGCGAGTTTGATCTGGTGTGCGGCGGCGGGCTGGTGCCAGGTTCGGCGCTGCTGATCGGCGGCGATCCGGGGATCGGCAAATCGACGCTCCTGTTGCAAATCGCGGCGGCGATTGCGGCCAAGGGCGAGCGGGTGATTTATTTTTCCGGCGAGGAGGCGGTGGCGCAGGTGCGGCTGCGCGCCGCGCGGCTCGGGCTCGTAAAAGCGCCGGTGGAACTGGGGGCCGAGACCGATCTTGGCGCTATTTTAGCCGCGATGAAAAGCGGCGAGCCGCCCAAATTCGTTATTCTTGATTCGATCCAGACCCTGTGGGACGGAAGCCTTGACAGCGCGCCGGGAACGGTTTCGCAGGTGCGGGCCTGCTCACAGGCGCTCATTCGCTTTGCCAAGGCGCGCGGCTGCGCGGTGGCGCTGATCGGCCATGTCACCAAGGACGGGCAGATTGCCGGGCCGCGGGTGGTGGAGCATATGGTGGATACGGTGCTGTATTTCGAGGGTGAGCGCGGGCACCAGTACCGCATCCTGCGCGCGGTGAAAAACCGCTTTGGCCCGGCGGATGAAATCGGCGTGTTCGAGATGGGCGATGCGGGGCTGGCTGAGGTCAGCAATCCCTCCTTGCTGTTTCTGGGCGAGCGCAATGATGCCCAGCCCGGCTCGGCGGTTTTTGCCGGCATGGAGGGCACACGGCCGGTTCTGGTGGAAATTCAGGCGCTGGTCGCCCCGTCCACGCTGGCGACGCCGCGCCGCGCCGTGGTGGGGTGGGACAGCGCCCGCCTGGCGATGATCCTCGCGGTGCTGGACGCCCATTGCGGGGTGCGCCTTGGCGGGCATGATGTTTATCTCAATGTGGCGGGGGGGCTAAAAATCCGCGAACCTGCCGCCGATCTGGCGGTGGCGGCGGCGCTGGTGTCC
>CAZIVB010000208.1:0-1073 GCA_964542565.1 uncultured Hyphomicrobiales bacterium
AGCGGCGGCACGGCGCTGATCGCGGGCAGCATTGTCTCGCTGTCGGAGGGTTATTCGGCGGTCGTCGTCCTCACCTTGCTGATGGTGGTGACCATGACCTTGTCCGATGTCATGAACAACACCGCAACGGCGGTGATCACCGCCCCCATCGCGGTCGATATCGCCGCCCGGCTGAATGTCAATCCGGACCCGTTCCTGATGACCGTGGCGGTGGCTGCATCCTGCGCCTTTCTTACCCCCATCGGCCACAAGAACAACACCTTGATCATGGGCCCGGGCGGCTATCGCTTTGGCGATTACTGGCGCATGGGCCTGCCGCTGGAAATCCTCATTATCGCCGTCTCCATCCCGGCCATCTTGTTTTTCTGGCCGCTTTGAGCCACTGCCGGATCAGATCAGACACGGCAGAATTCAGCTCGTCAGGCGCCTGAATCCTTGGCGATGATATCCAGTTTGCCGATGGCGCCGGAAGGATCCACATCGCCGGGGATATCGAACACATAGCGCTTGTCCAGAACCCCGATACCGGGCGGGATGCGGTCACGCTCGAACAGATCGTAACCTTCCTTGAGATTGCGCCAGAACCCGTACCAGCGATGCCCTTCATAGCGCTGCATATTGGCCTCCGTTAAGCGGAACGGGAAGGCGTGCACCTGAAAATAGCGCTGCCCGCCCCGGTACGCCTCGCGGATCAGGGCATAGATTTCCTCAATCTGTGCATCGGTGATGGCGTAGCAGCCGGCCGACTTGCAATCGCCGTGCACCATCAGATAAGAACCGGTGCGCGCATAGGCTTTATCGTAAAGATTGGGAAAGCCCAGATTAAACGAGAGATGGTAGGAGGAGTTGGGGTTCATCTGCCCCGGCTTGACAACGTAAAACCCCTCCGGCGCCTGCTTGTCGCCGGTTTTCAGCTTGGGCCCCAGCTTGCCGGACCAGTTGCAGATCTGGTAGGTCTTGAATTTCTTGTATTCGGGCCCCTTGCCCCGCATCCACACCTCAAGGATGCTTTCTTCCTTGAAAATACGCACGAAGAGGGGATTTCCCGGCTTCAGCCCCTTGATCGCCAGCTC
>CAZIVB010000208.1:1173-4466 GCA_964542565.1 uncultured Hyphomicrobiales bacterium
AACCCTTGCAGCACTGCTTCAATGGCGTTGCCGGTGAAGACGATAGTCTGCACCGGATCGCGGTGCGCGCCGCCGACCGGCTCGGGGATAATCTCGTCAATGACGCCAAAGCCTTTTAAATCCTCCGCCGTGATCCGCATTGAATTGGCCGCATCTTCCGCCTTCGAAGCATCACGCCACAAGATCGAGGATGCCGCCTCCGGTGAGGCCACGGTGTAAATCGAATGCTCCAGCATCAAGACCTTGTTCGCGCTCGCGATCGCCACCGCGCCGCCCGAGCCGCCCTCACCGATCACAACGCTCAGCAGGGGAACGCGCAGACGCAGGCAACATTCGGTTGAGCGCGCAATCGCCTCGGACTGGCCGCGCTCCTCCGCGCCGATGCCGGGATAGGCCCCGGCGGTATCAATCAGGGTCAGGACGGGAATGGAAAACTTGTCCGCCATCTCCATCAGACGCACCGCCTTGCGGTAGCCTTCAGGCCGCGCCATGCCGAAATTATGCTTCAGGCGGCTTTCGGTGTCCGAGCCCTTTTCATGGCCGATCACCATGATGCTCTGGCCGCGGAAACGGCCAAAACCGCCGATAATGGCGCAATCCTCGGCAAAGCGCCGGTCCCCGGCCAGCGGGGTGAAATCCTCGATCAGCTTGGAAATATAATCGGAAAAATGCGGCCTTGCCGGATGACGCGCCACTTGCGTTTTCTGCCACGGCGTCAGATTGGCATAGATATTCTTGAGCGCCTCGAGCGCTTTTTTCTCCAGCTTGGCGACTTCCTCGTCAAGCGAGACAGATGGCCCGTCAGCAGCAACATTGCGCAATTCCGCAACCTTGCCTTCCAGTTCCGCCACCGATTTTTCAAAATCAAGATAGGTACGCATGCTCAAACTTTTACACTCATCGCTAGCCCGCGAAAGTGACGCCCCCGCCGCGGCCTGTCAAGCCGTAAGTCGTCAAAATCATGCCCTGTTGCTCAATTCATTTTCGCCAGCGGGTGATGCGCCTCCACAAGGGCGCGCAGCCGCTCTTCCAGCACATGGGTATAAATCTGGGTGGTGGAGATATCCGCATGCCCCAGCATCTGCTGCACGGCGCGCAAATCCGCCCCGTTATTAAGCAAATGGGTGGCAAAAGCATGGCGCAGGACATGCGGTGAAATCCCGCCTGATGAAATTCCGGCCCGTATCGCCAGGGTTTTCAGCTCCTGGGCAAAGCGCTGGCGCGTAAGATGCCCGGCCTTGCCGCGCGAGGGAAACAGATAGCCGCTCCGCTTGATCCCGGCCGCATCCATATAGGCGTCCATGGCCGCCTGCGCCGCCGGGGTAAGCGGCACCAGGCGCTCGCGCCCCCCCTTGCCGCTGACAATCAGCACCTGCCCCTCCATCCCCCTGGCGCTCACCGGCAGCCCCACCAGTTCGCTGACACGCAGACCGGTGGCGTAAAGGATCTCCAGCAGGCAATGCAGCCGCACGGCTTTTTTGCGCGCCGTTTGCGTTTTTGCTACCTCGATCATCTCGCGCGCCGCCTCCAGCAGGGCTTCAATTTGCGCCTCGCTTAAGGTTTTGGGCAGGGCTCGCCCCTGCCGGGGGCTGTCGATCACCTCCGCCGGATTGTCATTCCTGATCTGCTCGGCCAGCATGAAGGCGCACATCTGCCGGATACTGGAGAGCCGCCGCGCGGCGGTCGAGGCGGCAATGCCCGCCGCCTCAAGACCGGCGAGATAGGCGCGGATATGTTCAGATTCAAAATCCGCCAGGCTGGCCCCCTGGCGTGAGATGAAGGCGATGAAATCGAGCAGATCGGATTGATACGCCCCCAGCGTATTGACCGAGGCGGCGCGCTCGACGCTCATCATTTCAAGAAACGCCTCCACATAGTGAAGCCCTTGCCGCCCCGAGCGCATTACGGATTGCCGCTCCGCGCGCCCTCGCCGGCCGGATTTAGCGGGATATCAACCAAAACCTCCTGCCGCACCGGCTCGGCCGAAGACCCCAGATAGACAAGAAAGCCCAGGAAGCCGCCGCCCATCAGGGCGATAATGACAAACATGCGAAAAAGGGTTGGCATAACAATTCTTCCGGTTGTTTCAAATCACGCGATATTAAGCAAATATCCTCCATTCCTTGCATGCAGGCAAGCTGTCCGATATGAAACAGCAGCACAACTTCGGAAAAATCAGGTCCCCGCAATAATTTTTCACATCTCCATGTCGCAAATTACAAAGATAAACCAGATCAGGGCGCGGCTTGGAAATCGCTCCATTGTGCTCATCGGCCTGATGGGAGCGGGCAAGACAACCATCGGCCGCCGCCTCGCCGCCCGGCTTGATCTGCCCTTCACCGACAGCGATCAGGCGATAGAAGAAGCCGCCGGGCAAAGCATCGCCGATATCTTCGCCTCCCATGGCGAGGCCCATTTCAGAACCGGCGAGGCCAAGGTCATTTCCCGGCTGTTGAAAGGCGGCCCCCAGGTGCTGGCCACCGGCGGCGGCGCTTTCATGAACACGGCCACCCGTGAGCTTATTCTCGCCAACAGCGTTTCGGTCTGGCTCAAGGCAAGCCTTGAAATCCTGATGGAAAGAGTGCAGCGGCGCTCGCACCGCCCCCTGCTGCAAGAGCCCGACCCCGAAGCCATTATGAAAAAACTCATCAATGAGCGCTATCCTGTCTATGAACAGGCTGAAATTACCATCGTGAGCACCGAAGAGCCTCACGACGCAATTGTAAGCTCGGTTGTTGAGGAACTCGCCCTTATGGAGCCCGCGAACGCTTAAAATGACTGCATCTTCAAACCCGCATTGCAAAAGCCTCAGCGTCGATCTCGGGAAACGCGCCTATCCGATCCATATCGGGCCGGGACTGCTGGCGCGCGCCGGCGATCTCGTCCGGCCGCATCTTGCCCGCCCCTTCACCCTGATCATCACCGATGAAAATGTCGCCGCCCTGCATCTGAACCCATTGCAAGCGGCGCTGGGAAAAGCCGGGATTGCCCATAAAAGCATCATTGTGCCCCCCGGCGAGGCGAGCAAGAGCTTTGAACAACTGGCGAAACTGTGCGAGGAAATTTTACAGGCCGGGACCGAGCGAGGTGATGTCATTATCGCCTTTGGCGGCGGGGTTATCGGCGATCTGGCCGGTTTTGCCGCCCATATCATCCGCCGCGGCGTAAACTTTATCCAGATCCCCACCACGGTTCTGGCCCAGGTTGACAGCTCCGTGGGCGGCAAAACCGGCATCAATACCCCCCAGGGCAAAAATCTTGTCGGCGCCTTTCACCAGCCCCTCGCCGTGCTG
>CAZIVB010000209.1:0-4453 GCA_964542565.1 uncultured Hyphomicrobiales bacterium
GCCGACACAAACGATGCGCCCGCCCTTTTCGCGCACTTTATTAAGATTAGCCGCGGTCTGCGCCGTGACCTCACCCCATTCGGCGTGCATTTTATGCTCCCCGGTCTGCTCCGCTTTCACCGGCAGAAAAGTGCCCGCCCCGACATGCAGGGTTACAAACTCCTTATCAACCCCGCGCGCTTCAAGGGCGGCGAATAATTCATCAGTAAAATGCAGCCCCGCCGTGGGCGCGGCAACAGCCCCGTCCTTGCGGGCGTAAATGGTCTGGTAATCGCTCACATCGCGCAAATCAGCCGCCCGCCGCGCCGCGATATAGGGCGGCAGCGGCATGGAACCGCGCGCCTGAATGGCGTTTTCCAGATCAAGCCCGGCAAGATCAAAGGCCAGCGTCACCTCGCCGCCCTCTCCCTTGGCTTTCACCGTAGCATCCAGAGCGCCGAGCACACAGGCGTTCTTGCCCTTGCCAAAGACAATCTCATCGCCGATTTCAAGCCGTTTTGCCGGGCGCGCGAAAGCTTTCCATGTGGCGCGGCTGATCTGTTTGTGCAGATTGACCGAGATTTTCGCCGCTGAGCCATTGCGGGTCCGCGTGCCCGCAAGCGCCGCCGGGATTACGCAGGTGTCATTGAGCACAAGCACATCGCCGGGCCTGAGCAGCGAGGGCAGATCGCGTATCATCTTGTCCTGCAAGCTTCCTGATGCCGGGACATACAGCAACCGCGCCTGATCACGCCCCGGCGCCGGCCGCAGGGCAATACGCTCTTCGGGCAGATCAAAATCAAACTCATCGACCAGCATGGCAGGATCACCGTCATTCCGGCAAAAGCCGGAATTCATATGCAGAAAATAGCGAAACTTCAGTCATCAAACGGATCCCGGGCTTTTGCCGGGGCGACGGGAATAACTCTCAGGCAATATCGGCGGCAAGCTTGACTGAATTCATCACATCGGGCTCGTGCACCGGCTCGCCGCGTTTGATCTTGTCAACATTCTCCATGCCTTCAATCACCTTGCCCCAGACGGTGTATTGCTTGTCAAGGAAACGCGCATCATCAAGGCAGATGAAGAACTGGCTGTTGGCGCTGTTGGGCGACTGGGCCCGCGCCATGGAGCACACGCCGCGCAGATGCGGCTCGTCATTGAACTCCGCCTCCAGATCAGGATAGCTCGACCCGCCGGTGCCGGTGCCGTGCGGACAGCCGGTCTGGGCCATGAAGCCCTCGATCACGCGGTGGAAGACAATGCCGTCATAAAACCCCTCCCGCGCCAGCTTCTTGATATGCTCAACATGTTTCGGGGCCAGATCAGGGCGCATTTCAATCACCACCTTGCCATGGGTCATATCAATGACGAGGGTGTTTTCCGGGTCTTTAATATCAGTCATAATCTTAATCCTGTATTTTTATTTCACGTCCGCAGCAACCTGCATTTTAATGATGGTGTCGGCTTTGCCTCTTATGGCGCCGGAACGGCTGTCGCCCTTCTTGATTTTATCGACATATTCCATGCCCTTGATCACCTGACCGATCACGGTATATTTGCCGTTGAGCCAGGGCGAGGGTTTAAAACAGATAAAGAACTGGCTGTTGGCGCTGTCGGGGCTGGCCGAGCGGGCCATGCCGAGGGTGCCGCGCTTGAATTTAGCTTTGGAAAATTCCGCCTTCAGATCGTGGTAATCCGAACCGCCGGCGCCGGTTCCGGTCGGATCGCCCGTTTGCGCCATGAACCCGGCGATAACGCGGTGGAATTTGTGGCCGTTATAAAATCCTTCCCGGGTCAGTATCTTGATGCGCTCGACATGTTTGGGCGCCAGATCGGGAAACAGCTTGATGACCACCCGGCCGGATTTTAAATCCAGATAGATTGTATTTTCAAGGTCCGCCGCCGCCGATAACGGCCCGGCCAGAAACCCGAACATGGTGAGAATAAATGCCGTCAGAAGGCTGCGTTTCATCCGTTTCATTCCTTTTGCCATTCTATTCATGAGCCCCGTTTACCCTTCGCGATAGCCGCGGCGATTCTTGCCGGCACAAAGGGCGATATATCGCCGCCCATGGACGAGATCTGCCGCACCAGCGAGGAGGAGATATAATTGATTCCCGGCGAGGCGGCCAGAAAGAGGGTTTCAACCTCCGGCGCCAGCGCCCCGTTCATCCCGGCCATTTGCATCTCATAATCAAAATCGGCCCCATTGCGCAAGCCCCGGATAAGCAAATCCGCCCCCGCGCCGCGCGCCGCATCAACCACAAGGGAATCAAAAATCATGACTTCAATATGACCGGCAATCCCCCCGACTTCATCCTCGATCAGGGTTTTGCGCGCCTCGGCGGGTAAAAACGCCTTTTTTTCGTGATGCGCCCCGATGGCGATAACCAGCCGGTCGGCGAAGGCGGCCGCGCGGGTGATAATATCAATATGCCCGTTGGTCAGCGGGTCAAAGCTGCCCGGATATAAAGCGGTGATTGTCATGCCCGCATACCTAGCCAAGAAACGCCGCCACGGCAAGCCTCCGGGGCGCAGAGCCCCCCACCGGGCGTGATTTCATTGATTTTTGTTTCCAACATGTCCATAACGTTTTTTCATATTGCCGTTTCAGAGTAAGGTTTTTCAAATTTGCCGAATTGTGTTTCGCCAGTCACCGCCCCAACCCAAGGATATACCCCATGCTGATCTCCCGCCTTCTTGCCGCAACCTTTGCGCTGTCCCTGGCGTTTATACCTGTGTCTTTTGCCCAGGCCCCGGCCCCGGGCGGGCAAATCAGACTGCCACAGATCACCCATGTGCCGCTGAGCGTGGACAAGATTGAAAGACTGATCAAATCCATGCCGGAAATGCAGGCCTTTGGCAAGACGCACCAGTTGAACAAATTGCCCAAAGGCGCGGCAAGGGACCCCAACGCCGCCCTGATGCAATATCTCAAGGACAATAAATTGCAGGAAAAAATGCGCGCCATGCTGGCCAAATACGGCTTTGGCAGCATCAAGGAATGGACCCAGACCATGCAGAGCGTAACCATCGCCTACGGCTTTGCCAAAAGCGGCAAATCCGGCGCGCAGATGAAAAGCGAGATGCAGGCCATGATCAACAAGATTCAGGCCGACCCGAATGTGCCGCAAGATCAAAAAGCCGGTCTTATCGCCATGTTCAAACAGCAGATGGCCATGGCGCTGAAAATGGCGCCGCCGCCGGAAAACATCGCGGTGGTAACAAAAATGATCCCGCAGATAGAACAGGCGATGAAAAGGAAATAATGTGAACAACACTCTTCTTTCCTCCCAACTTGAGGACAACATCCTCACCCTGACCCTGAATTGTCCCGAACGGCGCAATTCGCTCTCCGAAGCCATGATCGGGGCCCTGCACGAGGCTTTCGTCAAGGCCGGCGGCGACAAGGATGTGCGCGCCATTATTCTTGCCGCTGAGGGCCATGTGTTCTGCGCCGGTCATGATCTGAAGGAAATGACCGCCGCGCGGCAGAATGAGGATCGCGGCCGGGCCTATTACACCAGGATCATGGACAAATGCGCCCGAATGATGATCGCCATGGTCAACTGCCCCAAGCCGGTCATCGCCCGCATCGAGGGCATCGCCACGGCGGCGGGCTGCCAGCTTGTCGCCACTTGCGATCTGGCGGTGGCGGGCGCGGATTCAAAATTCAGCACGCCGGGGGTTCATATCGGCCTGTTCTGCTCCACCCCCATGGTGGCGCTGTCGCGCAATATCAGCCGCAAACACGCCATGGAAATGCTGCTTCTGGGCGAGATGATAACGGCGGAAAAAGCGGCGCAGATCGGCCTTATCAACCGGGTTTGCGAGCCCGGGGAAGCTGAAACCGAAGCGCTGAAAATCGCCAAAATCATCGCCGGCAAATCGCAAGTTACGGTCAAATTCGGCAAGGAAGCCTTTTACAGCCAAATCGACATGAACCTTGCCGACGCCTATGCCCATACCTGCGATGTCATGGTGCAGAACATGCTGGCCAATGACGCCATCGAGGGCATCAACGCCTTTATCGAAAAGCGCAAACCGGTGTGGACGAGTTGAATGAACCACGATTCCTATGATGATGCCTATATTTCATCAATTCTCAATTCCACCAGGACGATCGCCATGGTCGGCGCCAGTTCCAACAAGGTCAGGCCGAGCTATTTTGTCCTGAAATACCTGCTGGAGAAGGGCTTTGACGTCATCCCGGTCAATCCGGGCCATGCGGGGAAAGAGTTTCTCGGCCAGAGGGTCTATGCCTCTTTGAGCGATATCCCGCGGGCCGTGGATATGGTCGATATCTTCCGCAACTCGCAAGCTGCGGGCCCGATAACGGATGAAGCGATAAAGATCGGCGCCAAAACCATCTGGATGCAACTCACCGTGCGCAATGACGAAGCCGCGGCAAGGGCCGAGGCGACCGGTTTGCGCGTGGTCATGAACCGCTGCCCGAAAATCGAATATGGCC
>CAZIVB010000210.1:0-4451 GCA_964542565.1 uncultured Hyphomicrobiales bacterium
AAGGAGCGCGGGTGATCGGCAACCAGGGAGGAGATTTCCACCCCTCTGTTCATGGGGCCGGGATGCATCACCACGGCGTCGGGTTTGGCGAAGGCGAGCTTTTCCCGGTCGAGGCCGAAAAAATGAAAATACTCGCGCGGCGAAGGCACGAAGGCGCCGCGCATGCGCTCTTGCTGCAGGCGCAGCATCATGACGATATCGCAGTTCTCGAGCCCCTCGCGCATATCGGTAAAAACCTCCGCTCCGAGTTTTGCCGCATCGGCGGGAAGCAAGGTGGCCGGGGCGATCAGGCGGATGCGGGCGCCAAGCGCGCCCAGACACAAGATGTTCGAGCGCGCCACCCTTGAGTGGAGGATATCGCCGCAAATGGCGACATTGAGCCCTTCAAAGCGGCCCTTGTGGCGTTTTATGGTCAGGGCGTCGAGCAGGGCCTGGGTCGGGTGTTCATGCGCGCCGTCGCCGGCGTTGATCACCGAGCAGCCGACCTTTTGCGCCAGCAATTCAACCGCGCCGGCGCTGTGATGGCGCACGATGAGCAGGTCAGGATGCATGGCGTTGAGGGTCATCGCCGTATCGATGAGGGTTTCGCCCTTTTTCACCGAAGAGGTGCGCACCGACATATTGACCACATCCGCCCCCAGCCTTTTTCCCGCCAGTTCGAACGAGCTTTGGGTGCGGGTCGAGCTTTCAAAAAACAGATTGATCTGGGTGCGCCCGCGCAAGGTGTCGCGTTTTTTGTCAACCTGCTGGTTGAGTTTGACGTATTTTTCGGAAAGGTCGAGTAACGTATTGATATCACTGGCAGAAATCCCGCGAATTCCAAGCAGGTGCCGGTGCGGGAACGAAGGTCCCTTATGAGAAGCGTGCGGTGTCATTAAAAATCACCTTATAGGCGCAAGCCCGTCTTGCGGCAAGAGGTTTAATACGCCGCCAGCCACAAGATGGCCGGCATGGTGATGATGGCGGCCAGCACCTGGGCGGTGATGATATTGGCCATTAATGCGGCGTCCCCGCCCATCTGGCGCGACAATACGTAAGACGAGGCGGCGGTCGGCACGGCGGCGGCGATCATCGCCACTGTGCGGGCAAGACCGTCGATGCCAAAAAACGAGGCGGATACATACATCAAAAGCGGCATGGCGATGAGGCGCAGGACCACGCCGAGAGCCACCATCAGATTGTCGCGAAATTCAAGCGAGAACCGCAAGCCGGCGCCAACCGTGAGCAGGCCAAGCCCCAGACCGCCGCCGCCGAGAATATCGAGGAAGTTGTAGGCAACCTTGGGGACGCCAAGCCCGGTGAGGTTGAGGGTGAGGCCAAAGGCACAGGCGGAAATAAACGGGTTGCGCAAAACCTGCAATACGAGTTTTTGCCATGAGAATGCCTGCCCGGCAAAGATGGAAAGAACAACCACATTGATAAAATTGAGAACAGGGACGAATATGGCGATGGTGAGGGCAATATAAGTGAGGCCCGGATCGCCGTAAAGCAGCCCCGTCACGGCAAGGGCGACAAAGCCGTGCCAGCGGGTAACGCCTTGAAAAAGCGAGGTGAAGGCCGGGCCGCTAACCTGTTTTGCCTTCAGAACCGGCCATAAAGCCAGCAAAAAACCCGTCATAATGATCACACTCGTGATCAGCATTGACGAATAGCTGGAGATGGCGACCGTGGACAGATCGGCGACCGAGAGGGTTTTGATCAGCAGGGCCGGATAGAGAAAGAAATAGCACAGCTCGGCCAGCCCTTTCCAGGCCTCCTCGCCCATCGGGCCGCGGCGCTTGAGGACGGCGCCCAGAACGATGAGGGCGAAAACCGGGAACAGGGCTTCAAATACCGCGATCATGTCTTAGCCCCTCAGGGAATCAAGAGCGCCTTGCAGGATAAAGGCGGCGGCCATTTTATCGACAAGTTCGGCGCGGCGCTTGCGGCTGCGGTCGGCCTCAAGAAGGGTGCGGGTTACGGCGACCGTGGACAGGCGTTCATCCCAGAACAGGATCGGGACAGCGCTGAGTTTCGCCATGTTATGGGCAAAGGCCCGGGTGGACTGAGCGCGCGGGCCCTCGGAACCGTCCATATTCAGCGGCAGCCCGAGCAGCAGCGCGGCGATATTATGCTCGTGCATGATCTCCAGCAGGGCCTGGGAATCCTTGGCGAATTTGCTGCGCCAGAGAGTTTGCAGCGGCGTGGCGATGCACAAGGAGGTGTCGGAAAGCGCCAGCCCGATGGTTTTTGTGCCCAGATCAAGCCCCAGAACCCTTTGCCCCGGGGTTAACCCGGCTTTGACTTGCGCCAGCGTGATGTTGTCGTGAGAGATCATAACGCCGCGGATAAGAGGGCGCGGCAATAATGTCAATGGCGGGGGGTGAAATTATGCAATACTTACTCCCATATTGACTGGAGCGTGTCTTGTTTTTATGTGATTCGGCACCGGCCCGGTGCCGGTTAGACATGACAAAGCTCTGCCTCACGGAGGGATATTGAAACATGAGTGACATGTCGGAAATCTTCGGGCCTGAAATTGCGGAAATCATGACGCGACAGGGTAAGGAAATTACCGCGCCGGCAGGCACGACCCTGTTTGAGCCGGGGGGCAAATGCGCCATGTTCCTTGTTGTCATGGAAGGGCGGGTGAGGGTGCAGATGCTGGCCGAATCGGGGCGCGAAATCGTACTCTACCGCGTTTTTCCCGGTGAAACCTGCGTGTTGACAACCTCGTGTCTTCTGGCCCATTCCGCCTATCGCGCCGAGGGAGTGGCGGAAACCGAAATTCGCGCCCTCACGCTCCCGGCCGACAGGTTCCGCGTGTTGCTGAAAGAATCCGATGCGTTCCGGCAATTTGTTTTCGCCACCTATGGAAAGCGGTTTTCGGATCTGATGCAGCTTATCGAAGAGGTGGTTTTCCGGCGCATAGATATCCGTCTGGCGCGCTTCTTGCTCAAATTCACCGATGATTCGGGCTGTCTTGAACAAACCCATCAGGAAATTGCCGTTGAACTGGGCACGGCGCGCGAGGTAGTCAGCCGCCAGTTGAAGGAATTCGAGCGCCGTGGCTGGGTTTCTTTGTCACGCGGAAAGATCGCTCTGGAAAAATGCGGCTATTTGCGCTCCCTGGCGGAAAGTTGAGAAAATTGTGATGATATCACCGACAGAAACCGGCTTTTCTGACATAATCTGCGCATTAGAAGCAAAACAAAGAACCTGAAAAAAACAGGTTCCGAGGAGAAGAGCATGTCAATAAATGAAGGCGGTGTTGACCGCATCTTGAGAGTTGTTGTCGGGCTTGCCCTGATTGCCCTTGTTTTTGTCGGCCCCCAAACCCCGTGGGGCTGGATCGGCATTGTACCCCTGCTCACCGGGCTGATCGGCTGGTGTCCGGCGTATCTTCTTTTCGGCATCAAAACCTGCAAGGTGAAAAATTCCGGCTGATTCCGGCCGGAATGCCCCCCGAACAGGGGGCTCAACGCCGGTAGGCCGCCATCATGACGCCCGGCAGGACGAGCAGAAAGCCGAACAAGTGATAGGTTTGCAGATGCTCGCCCAGAAACAAAACCGCCAGCAGGGCGGCGTAAACCGGCATGAAATATAAAAACACTCCGGTTTGCGACGGGCCGATGGTCTTGATGCCGAATTTGTAGATTGAAAACGCCAGAACCGAGGGCAAAAGGGCAACGCCGAAAATGCTCGCCCAGGCCTGCGGCCTGACGGGGATGCCGGCGCCCTGGGTGATTTCCCACAAGGCAAATGGCGCCAGGACAAGCGCGCCCATGGCGATGATGGCGGAAAACAGCGGCAATATCGGAATGCCGCTCAAGGATTTGCGTTTTTGCAGCGCCGAATAGGCGGCCCAGCTCACGCTGGCAATGCCGATCAGGATATCGCCCGGATTGAACTGCATGGCTAAAAGGTTTGCCAATGAGCCTTTCATCAGGATGAGGCTCATTCCGGTGAAGGCCAGGGCGATACCCAGAATCTGGCGGGCCGCGATTGTTTTGCCAAAGAAGACACGGTCGATCAGGACGATAAAGAGCGGCGATGTGGCATAGATGAGGGCGGCATTTGTCGCCCCGGTTTTGCCCAGCCCCAGATAAACAACAGCGCCGCAAATCCCCATTCCCAATATTCCGAGCAACACCAGCAGGGGAAGCTGCCCGGCAAGCCGCTCACGGTTGTCCCTCAGGCCCTTCCAGGTAAAGGGGAGCAGGATCAAGAACGCCACGACCCAGCGGAAAAACGCCATGGTCGCCGGTTCCAGTATCGAGCTGGCGGCGCGGCCGATAATGATGTTTGAGGAAAACAGCAGCGGCATGACCGCAAGCAGGCCATATGTCAGCCACGGATTGCGCGTGTTCACTAGGGGCTGTGGACAATAAGGGTTGCGGTGCTGGCGGGGCGGATTTGTTCGCTGGCTAGCTTTGAGCGGCGCGGTAGTGCCGGCCACTTCAAGCCGTTCA
>CAZIVB010000211.1:0-4443 GCA_964542565.1 uncultured Hyphomicrobiales bacterium
CGGACGGTAATCAAGTTTGATTTCACGTTTGTCCGTATCCGCCCAGGCCAGCGTATGTTTCATCCAGTTTTCATCATCCCGGTCGGGAAAATCCTCACGTGCATGGGCGCCTCGGCTTTCCTCGCGGTTGAGCGCCCCTTCAATGGTCACCGCCGCCTGAGCGACCAGATTGTCAAACTCAAGCGTTTCAATCAGATCCGAATTCCATACCAGGGTCTGGTCCGTGACGTTCAAATCCTCGCGCAATGACCAGATTTCGGCGATTTGCTCCTGCCCTTCGCTCAAAACTTCCCGGGTGCGGAATACGGCGCAATGCGACTGCATCGCCTTTTGCATCATCAGCCGCGCCTCGGCTGTCCTTGTGCCGCCGCTGGCGTGACGGAACTTGTCAAACCGCGCCACCGCCTGATCGCCGCAATCCTTTGCCGGTTCGGGCAGTTTGCCCCCGGCTTTTACCGTCTCGGCGCAGCGTTTGGCCGCCGCCTTGCCGAACACCACCAGATCAATCAGCGAGTTGGAACCAAGCCGGTTCGCCCCGTGCACCGAAACGCTCGCCGCCTCGCCGATCGCCATCAATCCCGGCACAACCGAATCCGGATTGCCGTCTTTCGAGGTCAGCACTTCGCCGTGATAATTGGTCGGAATCCCGCCCATATTGTAATGCGCCGTCGGCAGCACCGGAATCGGTTCGCGGGTGACATCGACACCGGCAAAAATCTTGGCCGATTCGGCAATCCCCGGCAGCCGTTCCTGAATGATCGCCGGATCAAGATGATCAAGATGCAGGAAAATATGATCTTTCAGCTTGCCATATCCGCGCCCTTCGCGGATTTCAATCGTCATCGAGCGCGAGACCACATCGCGTGAGGCCAGATCCTTGGCATGGGGCGCATAGCGCTCCATAAAGCGCTCGCCTTCTGAATTGGTCAGATAGCCGCCCTCGCCGCGCACCCCTTCGGTGATCAGCACACCGGCGCCATAAACGCCGGTGGGGTGAAACTGGATAAACTCCATGTCCTGCAACGGCAATCCGGCGCGCAGCACCATAGCGTTGCCGTCCCCGGTGCAGATATGCGCCGATGTGCAGGAAAAATAGGTGCGCCCATAGCCGCCGGTGGCCAGAATGGTCTTTTGCGCAAAGAAGCGGTGCAAGGTGCCGTATTCCATGCACATGGCGATAATGCCGCGGCATGTCCCGTCCGCGTCCATAATCAGATCAAGCGCGAAATACTCGACATAAAACACCGCCGTATGGCGCAGCGCCTGGCCGTAAAGCGTATGCAGCATGGCGTGTCCCGTGCGGTCGGCGGCGGCACAGGTGCGCTGGGCCGGCGGGCCTTCGCCAAAGTCGGTGGTCATGCCGCCAAAGGGGCGCTGGTAAATCTTGCCCTCATCGGTGCGCGAGAAGGGCACGCCGAAATGTTCCAGCTCATAAACCGCATCGGGCGCCTCGCGGCATAAAAATTCGATCGCATCCTGATCGCCGAGCCAGTCCGAGCCCTTGACCGTATCATACATATGCCAGCGCCAGTTATCGGGCCCCATATTGCCCAGTGAGGCGGCAACCCCGCCCTGGGCCGCCACCGTATGGCTGCGAGTGGGGAAAACCTTGGTGACGCAGGCGGTTTTCAGCCCCGCTTCCGCCGCCCCCATGGTGGCGCGCAGCCCCGCGCCGCCGGCGCCGACCACCAGAACATCGAAATGATGGTCCGTAAACTCGTAAGCCGCCATGGCGTCAGCCTCCCAGGCTCAGTTTAACGATAGCATAAATGCAGATCAGGCCGAAAAAGGCGGTGAACAGGATATTGCCGATCAATGCCGCAATCTTGAAGCCCTCATGATGGATGTAATCTTCAATGATGACCTGCAACCCCAGCATCATGTGCCAGGCGCTCGAAATAACAAACAGCATGATCAGCAGGGCCGAGATCGGGAATTTGAAATAGGCCACCACCGTGGCATGATCCGCCCCCGCCAGCGTGATGAGCGTGTAGAGAAAAAACACCGTCAGTGGCACATTGGCCAGCGCCGTGATGCGCTGGCGCCAGAAATGCTCCGCACCGCCGCGCGCCGAGCCAAGACCGCGCGCCTGCTTCAAAGGCGTGCGCATGGGGGTTTGCATTCTCATAGGCGGCCTCCCATCACGAAATAGCCGGCAATCCATACCACCCAGGTCAGAACGACCGAACTGATAAACATCGCCCAGGCCGAAACCTCGAGTGATTTTTTGTCAAACATGGCCCCCGTATCCCAGATGAAATGCCTCACGCCGCCCAGCATATGGTGAATGAGCGCCCAGGTATAACCGAACAGGATAAGCCGTCCGAGCCACGAGCCGACAAAGGCATTGACATACGAGAAATATTGCGGCCCGCTGGCGGCCGAGATCAGCCACCAGGCCAGTAATATGGTTCCAAAATAAAGCGCCGCGCCCGTAACCCGGTGCATGACCGACATGATCATGGTAAACATCGGGCTGTAGATCTGCAAATGCGGCGACAGGGGCCGCTCCACATTCATACGATTGTCCGCCATCTCGCGGCTCCCCCGTGTTTTCTTCAGATATCCTGAAGTGTTTAGTCGCGTTGGGACAGGCCTTTTCCGCCCGGCCCCTTTAAACCTTGTACTCCTTGATTCCCGCCGATGCAAATACTCCTATAGACGAATTATAATTTATTTTTTCCGTCCTCCGGGCCTTGCATTCCGGCCAGGAAAAGGATGCGTTTGGCATTTTCAAGATGAAGACGCTCGGCCATGCGCCCATCTATGGAGATTGCCCCTTTTGCCGCATTCTCCGGCCGGGCAAAAGCAGCGATCACCTCCCGCGCCCAACGGATCTGCGCCGCATCGGGAGAAAATATTTCATGGCAAATCCCGATCTGCGCCGGATGAATGAGGCTTTTGCCGTCCATCCCCATATCCGCCCCCTGGCGGCATTCGGCCGCAAAGCCCCGCGCATCGGTAAAATCATTGTAAACCCCGTCGATCACATCAAGGCCGTGCGCCCGCGCCGCCGCGACACAAACCCCGAGCAGCCCGGTGATAGCGGCCCGGTCCGGCGTCGGGCGCGCCCGCAATTCGGCGTAAAGATCGTTGCTGCCGATAACCAGAGCCGCCAGCGCATGCGATTGCTCCCCGGCGCAGGCGGCAATCCTTGCCGCCTCCAGCATCGCCAACGGCGTCTCCATCATCACCCACAGCCGCGTTTGCCCCGCCACCCCCGCCGCCGCCATCGCCGCGGCGGCGCGGCGCATATCGGGCGCGCCGTTGACTTTGGGAACCAGCACCGCATCCGCGCCCGCAGCGGCAACCATCGCAAGATCAGCCTCCGCCAGAACGCTGCCGAGAGCGTTGATGCGGATAATCACTTCGGTTTGCTTTTGCGCCCCATCACGCAAAAAGCCGTGGATATTCTCCCGCGCCGCCGCCTTGGCCTGCAGCGCAACGGCGTCTTCCAGATCAAGGATGAGGCAATCCGCCCCCCGCCGCCGTGCCTTTGCCAGCGCTTTTGCATTGGAGCCGGGCACATAAAGCACACTGCGCCGCCGCTTTATTTCCATACCATTATCCTCTTTCTTCCCTTGCCACACCGCAAACAGGCTTGCATTGATGAATATTACCGGCTATCAGATTTCACAAGCTCAAGAAGCCGCAGGACCTTAATTATTTTACCAAACCCTGCCCCTCTTTCATGCGAATTGAGGGCACGGGGTTACGCTCCTGGGCCGCCATAGCTCAGCTGGTAGAGCATCGCATTCGTAATGCGGGGGTCGGGTGTTCAAGTCACCCTGGCGGCACCATTTTTTCAATGACTTAGCAAAACTTAGCACCCACTTTCACTTTCCAGTAAGCACATAGTAAGCACGATAACAGTGTTTCGCACCATGGCTTATCTCGCGTAGTGACCCTGAAAAAACCATCAACACCTTTCACGCACACGCGCGTATTGGCCTTGAAATTCAACTTCTTTCAACATGCTCTGTTCTTCCTAGCATTGCCGGGCATTACATTTACCACATGAGCGAATTGTCCTCATGGCGCGGAATATACTTGGGCTTGCCCGCGTAGTGATGTTCGGAAACCCTCACCAAGGACGCTATGGTTTTTCCCACCGGTAGAGTAGGTGAATTAGTCGAACTTAATGACTGTGTGGCGTTTATTTTTTACACTATATTCAGCTTATGCGGGGAATTGGGTATGTATTCTCCGCACAATGTGCGGATTTAATTCTTGCCTGCGCGGTGAATAATAGGTATAATCTCTGCAAGAGGTGCGGAGATTATGACATATATCCATGAATTAAACGACTGGCCAGCATTCCACTGGGATGAGGGGGCCTTAGCGGCCAAGCTGGCAGATGTGCGCCATTGTCAAGGGCGTTTGCTTGGGCGCATGGAAGGTTTGGGCTTTGACCTGCGCAATGAGGCCATGCTCAGCACCCTG
>CAZIVB010000212.1:0-4433 GCA_964542565.1 uncultured Hyphomicrobiales bacterium
AGGCGAGGGGAAAAAGGCGCTGGCGGCGTGGCTCTGGTGATGTTCGGTAAACAGCAGCTTGTGTTCAAGATCCACCCCGGGGGCAAATCGGCGCAATTCATCAAAGAGCAGTTTTTTCTGAAACAGCTTTTCTTTCAGCCAGACCGGGATCGCCTTGAGGAAGGAGGAAAAGCCGCGCGGCGCAAAGGCGAGATAATTCTCCAGCAGGCGCTCAAATTTTAAAAACGGCTTGTCGTAAAAGACGATGAAATCAACATCGTTCAAGGCAATTGCGCCATGGGCGAGGCAGTATTCTATTGCCTTTTCAGGAAAGGTGGAATCATGTTTTTTGCGGCTGAAACGCTCTTCCTGCGCGGCGGCGATGATCCGGCCATCGCTCACCAGAGCCGCGGCGCTGTCATGATAAAAGGCGGATATGCCGAGGATATGCACCAAATTCTCCGGTCAGAACTGATTTTTAATCGAATCGGGCCGGGGGCCGGGCGGCTGGCGTTCAATCCAGTAAGAAGGCGCATCCGGGTCATATTCCAGATCAAGCGGGCGCTTGCCAAACAGGCGCATGAGCATCGCGAGGGGCGTAATAACGGCAAAAAACACCGCGCCCATAATCAGCGGCGTCGTGACCTTGTGCAGCATCATGCCGAGCTTGAACCAGAGTTTGTTCAGCGGCGCAAAAAGCTGCGGCGCAATCAGGCCAACCGCGGCAAAAACCGCGGCAAAACCGCCAAGCCATGGCCAATAATTGCCGCCTTTGAAAAAAGATATTGCCGCAAAAATAAGGGCGATAACGGCGAAGGTGTAACAAAACGAGCGGTCGGATGATCCCGTCAGCCTGTTTTCGCGCTCATAGCTTTCATGAGTAGAAATATTGCGCGCGCTCATGATATTTATCCTGATCAAGAAATTTTACGCATTTATACTCCGGCGGCTGTGAAAATTGGGTTAAGTCTGTCCGCTTCGGGCGGCAAAGCGCAAAACCTTTGCGGTTTGCTGGACGCTGGGCAGCTTGCGACGTATAAAGAAAGGGCATGTCAGGCGATTCTGCCCGATCTTTGAGTATTTTCAAAATTTATCGCAGCGGTAAACCGGTTTTCTCATGTATGACATTAAATGGATTCGTTCCCATCCCGACGCATTTGACCAAGGTCTGGCGCGGCGCGGACTGGCGCCTTTAGCGGCAAGGGTTCTAGAGCTTGATCAGGCGCGGCGCTTGCATATTGCCCGCTTGCAGGAGGCGCAGAACCGCCGCAATGCCGCCTCAAGGGAAATCGGCAGGGCAAAGGCGGGCGGCGATGAAGAGACGGCCCGGGCGCTTATTGGCGAAGTGGCCGAAATCAAGGCATTTATTCAAGGCGGCGAGGACGAGGAACGGCGTCTGACGGCGGAGCTTGAAGCGGCGCTCTCGGCCATTCCCAACCAGCCTTTTGATGATGTGCCGGACGGGGCGGATGAGACGGAAAATGTCGAAGTAAGGACAAGCGGCGCGATGCCGCAATTTGACTTTGAGCCAAAGCAGCATTTCGAGATTGGCGAGGCTATGGGCCTGATGGATTTTGAAAGCGCGGCGCGGTTGTCAGGCGCGCGCTTTGTGGTGCTTAAAGGCGCTCTGGCGCGGCTGGAGCGGGCGCTCGGGCAGTTCATGCTCAATCTGCATACCGGCCAGCATGGCTATGAAGAAATTCAGCCGCCCATGCTGGTGCGCGACGAGGTCATGTTTGGTACCGCCCAACTGCCCAAATTCGCCGATGACCAGTTCAAGACCGATAACGGCTTCTGGCTTATTCCCACAGCCGAAGTGCCGCTGACCAATCTGGTGCGTGAGCAAATTCTGGAAGAGGAGCAATTGCCGCTGCGCATGACGGCGTACACCCAGTGTTTTCGCAAGGAGGCCGGCTCGGCCGGGCGCGATACGCGCGGCATGATCCGTCAGCACCAGTTCTCGAAAGTCGAGATGGTCTCGATTGTCACGCCGGAGACCTCAAAGGATGAACTGGAGCGTATGACGCGCTGCGCCGAAGAGGTGCTCAAACAACTGGGACTTTCCTACCGGGTGGTGGTTTTATGCACCGGCGATATGGGGTTCAGCGCCCGCAAAACCTATGATCTTGAGGTCTGGCTACCGGGGCAAAACGCCTACCGCGAAATCTCAAGCTGCTCGGTTTGCGATGATTTCCAGGCCCGGCGCATGCAGGCGCGCTACCGGCCTTTGGGCGAAAAATCCACCCGATTCGTGCATACGCTCAACGGTTCGGGCGTTGCGGTGGGGCGCTGCCTTGTGGCGGTGCTGGAAAATTATCAGCGTGAAGACGGCTCGGTCGTGGTGCCTGAAGTCCTGCGGCCATATATGGGCGGCCTGGAAGTGATCAACGCATGAGTGAAAACCGGTCCATGCGGATACTGCTTACCAATGATGACGGGGTTTATGCGCCCGGGCTCACCTGTCTTGAAAAAATCGCCCGCACGCTTTCCGATGATGTCTGGATCGCCGCGCCTGAATCCGAGCAAAGCGGGGCCTCGCATTCGCTCTCGTTAAGCGACCCCATGCGGGTGCGGCAATTGGGGGCGCAAAAATTCGCGGTGCGCGGCACGCCGACCGATTGCGTTATTCTGGCCGTGCGGCATCTTATTCCCGGTCCCGCGCCCGATCTGGTGCTTTCCGGGGTCAACCGGGGGCATAATATTGCCGATGACGTGACCTATTCGGGCACTATTGCCGGGGCGATGGAGGGAACGGCGCTGGGCATCCGCGCCATTGCGCTTTCGCAGACTTACGGTTTTGACGGGCAAAACAAGATCAGATGGGACGTGGCGGAACATTTCGCGCCGCGGCTCATCCGCCGGGTGCTGGAAAAAGGCTGGCCGCGGGATGTGTTTTTAAACATTAATTTCCCCGATCATCCGATTTCGCAGATTAAAGGCACGAAGATGACCTCGCAGGGCAAGCGCGACCAGAATTTGCTTTGCGTCAAGCGGCGCGAGGACCCGCGCTGCGAGCCTTATTACTGGATGATGTATGAACGCGGCAAGAACTCGCCCGCCGTGGGGACGGATTTATGGGCAATCGAGAACGGGTTTAACTCGGTCTCGCCATTGCATCTGGACATGACCCAGTATGCGGTTCTGGAAAAACTTGGCGATATGCTGGATGGTTTTGGTGTGTAAGGCAGGGACGCGATGCTGGATACTGATCCTCGCTTGATCAGGCTGATTATGTCCCTGCGCAATCAGGGGATAAAGGATACAGCCGTGCTTGCGGCGATCGAGAGGGTGCCGCGCGCCCTGTTTATCAATCCGGCCCTTGCCAATCAGGCTTATGCGGATCAGGCTTTGCCGATTGAATGCGGCCAGACGATTTCCCAGCCCTATATCGTTGCCTATATGACGGAACAGCTTGACCTTAACGACCGTTTGAAGGTGCTCGAAGTCGGCACCGGGTCGGGCTATCAGGCGGCGGTCCTGTCGCATCTTTGCCGCCGGGTTTACACCATCGAGCGCTACCGGACGTTGTTGCGCGAGGCCGAGGCGCGATTTTCCAGGCTGGGGATTACCAATATTACCAGCATGGTGGGCGATGGTCTCAAAGGCTGGCCGGCGCAGGCGCCTTTCGACCGGATTATCGTTACCGCCGCAGCGGGCGAGATGCCGGAACATCTTGCCAAACAGTTAAAACCGAATGGTAAAATGATCTTTCCGTTAAAATCCGATAACCAGTCCCAGATGCTCGTTCTGCTACAGCGCAAGGATGGCGATTATGAGCAAAAACCGCTGATTCCCGTGCGTTTCGTACCGTTGGTCAAGGGCGTTGCCCAGGAAATGTAAAGCTTTCATTAACCATTTTTGGCAACGGGGTTTTAACGTTAAAGCGCTTTACTGAACTCTCGATATTACGGAGAGAGAGTATGGCGCGTAAAAAGTATTTTTATCAAATTCATAAAACACGAACGGGCCGGGCTGTTGCGATCAGCCTTTTCGTCATTGCAAGTGCAGGGTGCAGCACGGATGTCACCCGCTTTGCCGGTTTGGGCGAGAGCTTCATGCCGGGGAAAAGCGCCGCCACAGCTTCCATTCCCGAAGTCTCCAGAACAAAATCGGCGCCTCTGGAGCGGGTGAGAACCGAACCGCTGGCGCCGCCGCCGGTCAAACCTTATGGCATGGCGCGGCATATAACGGTGGAAGAGGGCGATACGCTCTACGGCATTTCGCGGCGGCATAATGTTTCGATTGACGAGATTGCGGCGACAAACCGGCTGCAAAAACCCTATTCGGTAAAGGTCGGGCAGTATCTGATGATACCGGCGCCAGGTGTTCCAAGGACAGTGTGGAACAAGCCCAAAGTCCGGCCCGCCGCCTCGGCGCGCAAGGTAACTTCGATTGCCAAAAACGGCCGCTCCTACACGCCGCGTAACCCGGCATTTTCGGGCAAGAGCGGCAAG
>CAZIVB010000213.1:0-4400 GCA_964542565.1 uncultured Hyphomicrobiales bacterium
CGGGTGCAATCTGACCTGCAAATTCTGCCAGAACTGGGATATTTCCAAATCGCGTCAATTCGACACCCTCGCCGATCAGGCCTCCCCGCAGATGATCGCCCGGGCCGCAAGGCGGAGCGGGTGCGCCAGCGTTGCTTTTACCTATAACGATCCGGTGATTTTTCATGAATACGCAATCGATGTCGCCAAAGCCTGTCACCAGCAGGGCATAAAGACCACCGCGGTGAGCGCCGGTTATGTCTGCGCCGCGCCGCGGGCGGAATTCTACCGCCATATTGACGCCGTCAATATTGATCTGAAAGCTTTTACCGAAAGCTTCTACCACAAGCTGACAACGGCGCATCTGGAGCCGGTGAAGGAAACGCTCGTCTACATCAAACACGAAACCGCCACCTGGCTGGAAATCACCACCTTGCTGATCCCGGGCGAGAATGACAGTGATTCGGAACTGCACCGTTTATGTGAGTGGATAGCCGAGGCGCTCGGCCCCGATGTGCCGCTGCATTTTTCCGCCTTTACCCCCAGCTGGAAGATGCAGGACAAGCCCAAAACACCCCCCGCCACCTTGTACCGCGCCCGCCGCATCGCGCTTCAAAGCGGGCTCCATTACGCCTATACCGGTAATATTGCCGATCCGGGCCGCGAGAGCACCTATTGCCCGGTTTGCGGCGCGCGCGTTATCGGCCGTAACTGGTACAGCCTCAGCTCATGGGAGCTGAACCCGGATGGCCGATGCCGCAATTGCGGCAGCAAAATTGCCGGGGTTTTTGACGGGTCGCCGGGAAACTGGGGCCGCAAACGCGCGCCGCTCGACATCTCCCGCTTTACTCACAGCGGCGGCACTTGCTGAAATCCTCGCCAGATTCTATTTTCCAAAACCGCGAATTGATGGTTATATGGCTCCCATGTATCAGGCACGAAAACCAGAAGCCTGAAAAACAGGGAGACTAACCATGAAAACCAGACTGCTTTTTGCTTCGGCCCTTCTGGCCGCAACCATGATGGGAAGCGGCGCTTTCGCCAAAACCCTCGTGCATTGCTCCGAAGGCTCGCCCGAAGGCTTCGACCCGGCGCTCTATACCGCCGGAACAACCTTCGACGCCTCATCGCGCTCGGTGTACAACCGGCTGGTGGAGTTTGAGCGCGGCACGACAAAGATCGGCCCGGCGCTCGCGGAAAGCTGGGATATTTCCGATGACGGCCTCACCTATACCTTCAAACTGCGCAAGGGCGTCAAGTTTCAGACAACGGCATTCTTCACCCCCACCCGCGACATGAACGCCGATGACGTGGTGTTCAGCTTCACCCGCCAACTGGACAAGAATCACCCGTGGAACAAATACGCCGCCGGCACCGCGTGGGAATATTTCAACGGCATGTCGATGCCCAAACTGCTTAAAGCCATTGAGAAAGTTGACGATTACACGGTGCGATTCGTTCTCAACCGCCCCGAGGCGCCGATGATCGCCAATCTGGGCATGGACTTTGCCTCGATCATGTCAAAGGAATATGCCGACCAGTTGGCCAAGGCCGGCAAAATGGACGATCTGAACCAGAAACCGGTCGGCACCGGCCCGTTCAAATTCCTCGCCTACCAGAAAGACGCGGTTATCCGCTACAAGGCCCATGAAGGCTATTGGGACGGCAAGGCGCTGATTGACGATCTGATCTTCGCCATCACCCCGGACGCCTCGGTGCGCCATCAGCGCCTGAAAGCGGGCGAGTGCCACTTCAACCCCTATCCGAACCCGGCCGATCTCAAAGCCATCGCCGCCGACCCGGACCTGAAGCTGATGCAGCAAGAAGGCCTTAATGTGGGTTATCTTGCCTATAACACGACCGTCGCGCCCTTCACCGATGTCAGGGTCCGCAAGGCGCTCAATATGGCGATCAACAAACAGGCCATTCTCGACGCCGTGTTCCAGGGCGCCGGCAAAGCGGCCAAAAATCCGATCCCGCCGACCATCTGGTCTTACAATGAAGACACGGTTGATGACCCCTATGATCCGGCAGCATCGAAAAAACTGCTTGCCGAGGCGGGCGTCAAGGATCTGAAAATGGAGATCTGGGCCATGCCGGTCCAGCGCCCCTACAACCCGAATGCGCGCCGCATGGCCGAGCTTATTCAGGCCGATTTCAAGGCGGTTGGCGTTGAGGCCAAGATCGTCTCTTACGAATGGGGCGAATATCTCAAACGCTCCAAGGCCAAGGACCGCAAAGGCGCGGTTCTGCTCGGCTGGACCGGTGACAATGGCGATCCGGACAACTTCCTCGCCGTTCTGCTCGGCTGTGACGGCGTTGGCGGCTCCAACCGCGCCCAGTGGTGCAACAAGGAGTTCGAGGCTCTGATCCAGAAGGCCAAGACCGTATCGGACCCGGCGGAACGCACCAAGCTGTACAAAAAAGCCCAGCTTGTCTTCAAGCGTGAAGCCCCCTGGGCAACGATTGCCCATTCGGTGGTCTTCAAAGCCATGCGCAAGGAAGTCACAGGTTACAAGATCGACCCGTTCGGCGGCCATATTTTCTATGGCGTTGACATCAAGTAACTTCCGGTAAACCAGCATAAAGAGCCCTGCCGGCGCCCCCGCCGGCAGGGTTTATTCAATATCATGTTCTTTTATATTCTTCGCCGTATCGGACTTTTGTTTCCGACCTTTATCGGTGTGACCATTGCCGCTTTCAGCTTCATCCGGCTGCTGCCGGGCGATCCTGTGCTGCTCATGGCCGGCGAGCGCGGCTTAACGCCCGAACGCCACGCCGAACTGCTCAAGCAATTCGGCTTTGACCGCCCCTTGTGGCAGCAATATCTTGAATATTTTACCGGTATTTTCCAGGGCGATCTGGGGCTTTCCCTGGTGACCAAAAACCCGGTTCTGGATGAGTTTTTCACCCTTTTCCCCGCCACGTTCGAGCTTTCGCTCTGCGCTATTTTATTCGCCATTTTCCTCGGCGTTCCGGCCGGTGTTTTTGCCGCCGTCAAGCGCGGCACCTGGTTTGACCAATCCATCATGGGCACCGCCCTTATCGGTTATTCGATGCCCATTTTCTGGTGGGGGCTTTTGCTCATCATCCTGTTTTCGGGCATTTTGGGCTGGACCCCGGTTTCGGGCCGCATATCCCTGATGTATTATTTTCCGCAGGTCACCGGTTTCATGCTGATTGATTCAGTCTTGTCGGGCCAGAAAGGCGCCTTTGCCTCCGCCGCCTCCCATCTTATCTTGCCGACCATCGTTCTGGGCACCATCCCGCTGGCCGTCATCGCCCGCCAGACCCGCTCCGCCATGCTTGAGGTGCTGGGCGAGGATTATGTCCGCACCGCCCGCGCCAAGGGCCTCAGCCCCATCCGGGTTGTCGGCGTGCACGCCCTGCGCAACGCCCTCATTCCGGTGATTACCACCATCGGGCTTCAGGTCGGGGTGCTGCTTGGCGGCGCCATCTTGACCGAAACCATCTTTTCCTGGCCCGGCATCGGCAAATGGATGGTCGATTCCATCTTCCGCCGCGACTACCCCTCGGTTCAGGGCGGATTGCTGCTCATCGCCGTGATCGTCATGTTCGTCAATCTGGTCGTTGATCTGCTCTACGGCCTGATCAACCCGAAAATCAGGCATAATTAATCCCATGTCGGAAACTGTAGATTATATCGACACCCGCAAAACCGGAATCATGGCCCAACTGGCCGAATTCTGGCGTTATTTCAGCGAAAACCGCGGCGCCGTCATCGGCTTCTGGGTATTTGTTGTCATCTGCCTGATCGCGCTTTTCGCCGATGTCATCGCCCCGCATGGCGCCACCGACCAATACCGCAAATTCCTCCTGCTGCCCCCTGTCTGGCAGGAAGGCGGCGACTGGCGCTTCTTGCTCGGAACCGACGCGGTGGGCCGCGACATGCTCTCGCGCCTGATCTATGGCAGCCGCTATTCGCTCTTTGTCGGCTGTATCGTGGTCTCGCTCGCCCTTGCCGTCGGCATTATCGTCGGCCTAATCGCCGGGTTTGTCGGCGGCTGGCTCGACACCATCATCATGCGCGCCATGGATATCATCCTCTCCTTCCCCAGCCTGCTTCTGGCGCTGGCGCTGGTGGCCATTTTGGGCCCCAGCCTCACCAACGCCATGATCGCCATCGCCATCGTGCAGCAACCCCATTATGTCCGCCTCACCCGGGCCGCGGTGCTGGGCGAGAAGGGCAAGGATTACGTCACCGCCGCCCGCGTTGCCGGTGTTGGCCCGCTGCGGCTGATGTTTGTCACCATCTTGCCAAACTGCCTCGCGCCGCTCATCGTGCAGGCGGCGCTTTCCTTCTCGACCGCCATTCTGGACGCCGCGGCTTTAGGGTTTCTCGGCATGGGCGCCCAGCCGCCAACCCCCGAATGGGGCACCATGCTGGCCGAGGCGCGCGA
>CAZIVB010000214.1:0-4362 GCA_964542565.1 uncultured Hyphomicrobiales bacterium
GGCCGTCACGGCGGGAACGCGCGGCGTTTTGACGTGGATGCGGCGTGAAGCAAGATAGGCTTCCACCGCCCCGGTGAGGCGCGAATAAGCCCCGCGCGCCGCCGCCAATGTTTCGGGAAAGGCGGATTTATCGCTGATTTCGGGGCCGAACATCAGGCGGAAAAGCTGCGGCCGGGCAAGGGCAAAATCAACATAGGCGCGGCCTGTGGCATGCAGGGTTTCGGCGGCATTGCCTGTCACCGCCACCTCGTCCAGGGCGCGGGTCAGCTCCTCAAAGCCGCGCGCCGCCAATGCAGCGAGCAGCGCTTCCTTGCCGGCAAAATGGCGATAGGGCGCGGTTTGCGAGACGCCCGCCATGCGCGCCGCCTCGCGCAGGGACAGCGAGGGCGCGCCCTTTTGTTCCAGCAATTCCATGGCCCCGGCAAGAAGGGCGGGGCGCAGTGATCCGTGATGATAGGGTTTTTTGGCCATGACTTCGTTCTCCTGCTGAAAACCACTGGCTGGCAGCGCCGCCTGCTTTGTCATGCCTTTTGCCGGCGGGGAGAAATATTGTCTTTCACCGCCATGACGGGCAAGACTTCAGATTGGAATCAGGCTAAACTGCCTCAAAGAACCTGTTTGTTGACAACGTCCACATTATAACAGATTATGGAAAAATAACAAGAGGGATGATGAACATGTCCATACTGATCACCGGCCTTGTGCTTCTTGTCCTTACCCACCTTCTCACCATCGCCCGGCCCTTGCGCGGCACGATTATCGACCGCCTTGGCGAGGGGCGCTACAAGCTGATTTTTTCACTTGGCGCGGCAATCGCCATCGGGCTCATGATCTATGGAAAGTCGCAAGCGGATTTTATCGAACTTTATGACCCCCCCATATGGGGACGCCATGCCGCATGGCTGATGCTGCTGATCGCCTTTATCCTGCTGGCCTCAACCCAGGGGCCCTCCGCCTTGCGGCATTATCTCAAGCATCCGATGCTGCTCTCTGTTGTGGTCTGGGGAAGCGGGCATCTGCTGGCCAATGGCGATCTGGCGAGCGTGGTCATGTTTGGCGGGATGGCGGGGTTTTCCGCTCTGATGATCCTTTTGCTTTTCCTGCGCGACGGGGCCAAGGGCGGTGTTGCCTATACCTGGCGCAATACCTTGATACAAAGCCTTGTCGGGGCGCTGGTCTATATGTTTGTTTTGTTCTCGCACCCGTTCCTGTTCGGCGTCGCGGCGATTTGACGCAAGGAGCGCATCGCTCTCCAGCCGGCGTGTTTGATCGGCACCGGGCCGGTGCCGAATCAGATAAAACACGCGCTAAAAAATCGTGTAGATGAACGGCGCAACCGCCGAGCCCTGCGCCAGAACGATCAGCCCGCCGACAAGCAGCAAAACCAGGATGATCGGCGAGAGCCACCATTTTTTGCGCGCGCCCATATAGAGAATCATTTCTCGCACCAGGGATATCATTTTGAACCTCTTTGCCATCCGGAACCGGAAGCCGCGCCGCGTTGATGTGCCAAAATGACAAAACGGCGGGGTTTTCCTCACATTTGCGCGGAGCCATGCAGATCGCATACCGGAAAGAGAGGGGTTTGGATTATATCTTGCCGAGCAGGGATTTTATGCCGCGTCTGGCGCTTGAGGCGGCGCTCAGGGCGCGCCCCGGAAGGGTAAAGGGCAGCATATATTCATAAAGATCATGCTCGCGGCCGCCGAGCTTGAGCTTGTAGGGCTCGGACCCGATGGTAAAATCATAAACGCCGATGCCGCTTCCATGCAGCCATTGCATCATGGCTTCAATCACCAGCAATCCGGGTGAGTGCTGCGCCCGCTCCACGCTCTCGAAGGATGAGAGCAGCATGGTGTAGCGGCCTTTGTAAACCAGCCCGTAAAGCACCGCGATAATCTGTTCATCAATGGTGAGCGCGGTGATGATTCCCGGCGATTGCGGATCGGTGATTATCGCGCGGTAAAAATCAACATAATCGGGCCGGTTTAAAATCTCTTCCCGCTTCAATGCGGCAAAACGCTCCCGGCGCTGGCGCAACAAAATATTGAATATTTCCAGTGCTCTTTGCGGTGTATCGCCATGCAAAAGATCTGTCTTGCCTTCGGTTTTGAGCTTGCGCCATCTCTGGCGAAGATTTTTCCGCATCCGGTGCGAGAGCAATTTCAGATGATAATCGGACCAGTTTTCGGGAAAATCGAGGTCATAAGATTTCAGAGCCGAGACTTGCGTCTCAACGACATCCAGCAGCGGATTGGGCAGATCGCCGAGTTTTTCGGGCAGCTTGGTGAATTGCAGGTAATCCGCCTCTGGAAGCTGCTCCAGAATGCGGGGCCACAATTCGCGCATCAAACCGGCATCGGGCGTAAAACCGGCCGCCATGACCGGGGCGCTGTAATCACTGACCCCCAGATCAATAAACGAAATCATGCGCCGCCCGCCCCCGTCCGGGCCGAGCATGAGCGGCAACAGCATGACGTCCTTGCCCCTGGCCGCATCCGTGATCACGACAATGCAAGGCTCTGCGCCGCGGCGGCGGCCGATATGGTGATACAGCGCGCGGCACCAGGCATGGCTCTGGAACGGGCTCGCAAGGCCTTTGCGCTCCAGATCCGTCCATCTTGGCGCTATTTGCTGCAAACAGGTAAAAACTTCAATTTTGTAATTCTTGCCGGTCATGTGATTTATTTATAGTGTAAATATGGGCTTGTTATATTTGTATTTTCGGTAAATCCTTAACGGTTCATTTTAACAACGGCGTATGAAATAAGGTTTAATCCGCCCGCCGCCGTCCGGTTGTGATTTACGCCGCCGATAAAAAACTGTGACAAGGGAAAAAAACACTCTACGAATCGGATTTCAATGAGTGTAGTCTTCACGCCCATGGCGCGATATATTTTCATCACCGGCGGCGTGGTTTCCTCACTGGGCAAAGGTCTTGGTTCGGCGGCTCTCGGCGCACTCTTGCAGGCCCGCGGATTTTCAGTGCGGCTGCGCAAGCTCGACCCCTATCTCAATGTCGATCCGGGCACCATGAGCCCCTATCAGCACGGTGAGGTTTTCGTCACCGATGACGGGGCCGAGACCGATCTTGATCTGGGCCATTATGAACGCTTTACCGGCAATCCCTGCAGCCAGGCCGACAATATCACGACGGGCAGGCTGTATCAGGATATTATCGCCAAGGAGCGGCGCGGCGAATATCTCGGCGCCACGGTGCAGGTCATCCCGCATGTGACCAATGCGCTGAAAGACTTCGTGCTCGACGGCAATGCGGATTATGATTTCGTGCTGTGCGAGATCGGCGGCACGGTGGGCGATATCGAGGCGCTGCCCTTCTTTGAAGCCATCCGCCAGCTTGGCAACGACCTGCCCCGGGGCGATGTGTGCTATATCCACCTTACCCTCCTGCCCTATATTCCCAGCGCCGGGGAGCTGAAAACCAAGCCGACCCAGCATTCGGTGAAGGAACTGCGCTCCATCGGTATCCAGCCCGATATCCTGATGGTGCGCGCCGACCGGGAAATCCCCGATGGCGAGCGGCGCAAGATCGCGCAGTTTTGCAATGTGCGCTATGAGGCGGTGATCCCGGCGCTCGATGTCGATACCATTTACGCCGTGCCTGAATCCTATCACGCCGAGGGGCTTGATGATGAAGTGCTGCGCGTCTTCGGCATTACCGATGCGCCCGAGCCCGGGCTTGCGCCCTGGAGCCGCATCGTCAAACGGGTGCGCCAGCCCGAAGGCGAGGTGACGATCGCCATTGCGGGCAAATACACCGATCTGCGCGATGCCTATAAATCGCTGATGGAGGCGCTGACCCATGGCGGCATTGCCAATAATGTGCGGGTCAATCTGAAATGGATCGAGTCGCAGATTTTTGAAACCGAGGATCCGGTGCCCCATCTGGAGAAAGTGGACGGTATTCTGGTCCCCGGCGGCTTTGGGACAAGAGGCACGGAGGGCAAGATCGCCGCGGCGCATTTTGCCCGCACAAGGGGGGTGCCCTATTTCGGCATTTGCCTCGGCATGCAGATGGCGGTGATCGAGGCGGCGCGCAACATGGCCGGGATTGCGGGCGCGGGCTCATCGGAGTTTGGCGACCCGGAGGTGCATCTGGTGGGGTTGATGACCGAATGGATGAAAGAGGGCGAGCTGGAAAAGCGCTCCAAAAGCGGTGATCTTGGCGGCACCATGCGTCTTGGCGCCTATGAAGCCAAACTGATGCAAGGTTCACAAATTGCAAAAATTTACGGCGCCGCCACCATTTTCGAGCGCCACCGCCACCGCTACGAGGTCAATATGGCCTATCGCGAACAACTCGAAGCGGCGGGTCTTCTCTTCTCCGGCGTCTCGCCTGAT
>CAZIVB010000215.1:0-4354 GCA_964542565.1 uncultured Hyphomicrobiales bacterium
TGTCGGTGACATCCTCCAGCGAGATAATCAGATCGGCGATATTGGCCTCCATCACTTTTTGCTGCGCCAGCACGTCTTCGATGCGGGCATTCTCGATATCAAAATCCACATCGCCCAGCGTGTCGGCCTCGGCCACCTTTTCCAGCAGATCGGAGCTCTGGCCAATCCGGCTGCGCATCTCCTCAACCATGGATCTGGTTTTTTCAATTTCAGCGTCAAAGGATTTTGTTTCGATCATGGAAGGCCTCATCAGGGTGGAAAATTATCAGGGAATTGGCGTGGATATTAGGGAATAATCCGGGCAGATTAAAGATTTACTCAATTCGGGCCGCGTTTCAGGCAATTTGGCGGACCGGTTTCTTTTTCTATACGGCGAACGGCCTCATCAAGCGGCTCGATCACCGTCATCATGTGATGGCCATTGGCGTGAAGCAACTCATTTTCACTCCACATGATCCCCACATGGCCGGGCCAGAAGATAAGATCGCCGCGTCCCGGCGCGTTATTCCGCAGGCCCCCGGGCAGTTTTGTGAACACTTCCGCCTCCTGCATGTCCGAATCGCGCGGCGCGCTCAAGCCGCAGGCGGCAAGGGAGAGCTGCACAAGGGCCGAGCAGTCAATGCCGCCCGCCGAGCGCCCGCCCCACAGATAGGGCGTGTTTAAAAACCGCGCCGCAACCTCGGCAAAATTGGTCTCATATTCGCCAATGCGGCGCAGATGACGCGCAATCATATAGCCACCGCCCGAAAGCCGGGCAAACATCCCGTCCTGTTCGGCAACGGATACCTGCATCATCATACTCAGGCCGGTATCGGGCGTGGTTTTGATATTCGCCTCGGGGTAGATATGGCTGCGCGCCGCGGCGACATAATGGGTCGGCTCTTGCGCCCTGGGGGTCAAATGCCGGGCCGGCATGTAGCCGACATAGTTATCGCTTTCCAACTGACCCCAGACCCATTCGCCCTGCCGGTCAAAAACGTTAAACCGCTCCCCCAACAGGCCCTGGGTGAGCAGCATGGCGCCTTGTTCCGGGGCCCCTCTTATGGCGGCGAGGGGGGCTTTGATGCGATGCGCCTCACCCTCGGCGTAACGCGGCGCATCAACACGGCCGCGCAGCGCCTCGGCGGCCAGATCGTCGCGGTAAGGATGACGGCGTTTGTCCAGAAGCGCGCTCATGAGCCGATTTCACTACAGCGCCCGATAATCTTCTGCGCCAGCCGGTCAAGGAAAAGCGAGCCCTGCACGGTGCGCTGGATCAGCACATTGCGGCGGTCTTTTTCATCACGCCGCCGCTTGACAAGATCAAGCGCGCCCATGGTGTTGAGGGCGCGGGTAATCACCGGCTTTGTCACCCCGAGTTGGGCGGCGAGGCCGCGCACGGTATGGGGCGGCGCTTCCAGATAAACGGTGAGAAGGATTGCCGTCTGGCGCGCGGAAAGATCGGCGTCTTCATCGCGCACAAGATCAAGCGCCACCTCATGCCACAGCCTGAGCGCCTGAACCGGGGCAAGCTCGCTGGTCATTTCACTTAATCCTTTCCCCCCGCCTGCATCATCTTTGTTACGGACCCGTACTAGCCTAGCCGGTTTTGTGTATTTGGCAAGGGCGGGTGGGATTTTAAAGAGGCGGTTTTGCTATTTATAGCGCTCAAGCAGAGTGAAGATTGCCCGGATCGCCTGCGCCTCGCCGCCCTTTGGCCGCGCGGGACGCGCCTCGGGCGTCCAGCCGAAAATATCAAAATGGGCAAAACTTGTGCTGCGCTCGACAAAGCGGTTGAGAAACAGGGCTGCGGTGATCGAGCCGGCGAAGGGCTGGGTGGTTATGTGGTTTAGATCCGCTACGGGGCTTTTCAACCAGTCGTCATAAGGCGCCCAGAGCGGCATGCGCCAGAGCGGATCGGCGCTGGCTCTGGCGGTAGCTTCAATCTTGCCCGCAAGCGCCTCGTCATGGGTGTAAAACGGCGGCAGATCAGGCCCCAGCGCCACGCGCGCCGCGCCGGTCAGGGTGGCAAGGGAGATGAGCAAATCCGGGCCTTCCTCATCGCCAAGGGCAAGGGCGTCAGCCAGCACCAGACGGCCCTCAGCATCGGTATTGCCGATCTCGACGCTTGGCCCCTTGCGGCTGGGATAGATATCGCCGGGGCGAAACGCCCTTCCCGATACGCTGTTTTCCACCGCCGGGATCAAAACGCGCAGGCGAATGGGCAGTTTTGCCTGCATGATCATGCTGGCAAGCCCCAAAGCGGCCGCCGCGCCGCCCATGTCTTTTTTCATCAGCGACATGGGCCCCGGCGGTTTGATGTCCAGACCGCCAGAATCAAAGCAAACCCCCTTGCCGACAAGGGTGATTTTTGGCGCATCCTCATCCCCCCAGAGCAGATCAATCAGTCTTGGCGCCCGCGGGCTGCTTTTGCCAACCGCATGAATCAGGGGCAGATTTTGCGCAAGCAGATCCTCTCCCTCAATCACGCTCAACGCACAGCCATGGCTTTGGCCCAGGGAACGGGCGGCGGCTTCAAGCTCGTCAGGTCCCATATCATTGGCGGGCGTATTGATGAGGTCCCGCGCCAGATAAATCCCGTGGGCAATAATGAGGCTTCTTTCCAGCTCGTTTGATTTGGGAACAGCCAGAACGGGGCGCGGGGCCGCCTTGGTATATCTGGAAAACTGGTAGCTTCCCAATGCCCAGGCGAGGGCAAGGGCGCCGTGCCCGCCTTGATCTTTGAGCCGGTAGCGCGCCTTTGGCAACAGCGCTGGCAGGTTGCCGAAAATCAGCGGGTCATCAAAACCGGTCTTGTCCTTCCCGGTAGCGAACAAAACCGCCTCCGGCGCGCCCGATGCGCCCGGAAGAACAAGATGCGTGCCCGGTTCGGGTTTAAACCCGCTCGCCTTTACCCATGCCCTTTGCGGCGGCTCAAGGGCGGCAAGCGCCTGATCCATGGTTTGCGCATCAAGCAAAATAACAGGAATGTCGGATGTACGAATATCCGTATCGAGGAAAAATTCTTTCATCGCCGTCTCCAGAAGCTTTTTGCCTCAATAGCAGCAAAATCCCCCCGTTTCAAAGCGATGATTTGGGTGGTGAATAAAATTAACCGGAATAAACCGGAAGTTAATTTTTATGGTTAAAGATTTGTTGACAAGTTGGCGGGCACAATTGCCCCGAAACAATGATTCGTCCGCATCAGGTCGCGTACATGTCACCAGCAAGAGTATGAGATTTCTTATGCCGCTAACAAAAAACAAAAGATTTGGCCGTATTTCCGTTCTGGCCGCTTCATGTCTTCTCTCCATCGCCCTTACCGGTTGCAACAGCCTGACGACAAGCGCGGTACAAGGACCGCTGGTCACAGGCAGTATAGCGGCCCAGGGCGGCAACAAACTGGCTTCAAACACAAAACTGGCAAGGGACTATCAGCGCAAACCCGGCGATGTCCCGAGCGCGGTGAATTACGCCCGTCAGCTCCGGCAACAGGGCGAATTGAGAAGGGCAGTCTCGGTGCTTGCCAAAGCCGGCAAAAAGCACCCGAAAAACCAGCTTTTGATGGCGGAATACGGCAAAACCCTGGCCGCTTCGGGCAAACATGAAAAAGCCCTGAAAACCCTTGCCTATGCCCAGAAACTCGGCAAACCCGACTGGCGGATATTGTCGGCCATGGGGGTGACGCTTGACCAGATGGGGCAGCATCAAAAAGCACAGGAAAAATATGCAAGCGCGGTTGCGCTGGCGCCGTCCGAGCCTTCCTTGCTGAATAATCTGGGGCTGTCTTTTGCCCTGGGCGGCAATTTGAAAAAGGCTGAAAAAACCCTCAGACAGGCGGCAAAGCTGCCCCATGCCCGCGCCAAGGTGAGACAGAATCTGGTTCTGGTTCTTGGCTTGCAAGGCAAATTTACCGAAGCGGAGGAACTCGCGGCAAAAGATCTGCCCAGAGGCACCGCCAAATCGAATATCAAAACCCTGCGCAACATGATCACCCAGCCGGCCTCCTGGGAAAAAATGAAGCCGGGCAAGCGCAAAACCGCACGCGCGTCCAGCGGCAAAACCCGCCTGCAAAGCCACAAGAGCCGCCGTAATTTCAGCGCCAACTCGGCCAGCCGGCGCGCGGCGGAAAAACGGGCCGCAAAACGGCGGGTGATAAAGGCATCAGCCAGCCAGGAGGCGATCGGCAAGCTTGGATTGCGGACACATTGAGCGCTGCCGCGTTTCACTCCCCGGCGCCGTTTCCCCTGAAACCGCTTTCAATAAATTCCGCCCTTGCGCATATGGCGCGTATGCTTATATTGCCAGCGGATTACTTATCGCGGAGAGGTGGCCGAGTGGTCGAAGGCGCACGCCTGGAAAGTGTGTAGGCGGG
>CAZIVB010000216.1:0-4305 GCA_964542565.1 uncultured Hyphomicrobiales bacterium
TCGCTCTTGGTAATGCCGACCCGGCGGACAAAATCGCGCACCGCCGCCGGCGGATAGCCGCGCCGCCGCAACCCGCTTAATGTCGGCATGCGCGGGTCATCCCAGCCCGAGACATGGCCCTCGTTCACAAGTTGGATCAGGCGACGTTTCGACAGCACCGTATGGGAGATATTAAGGCGCGAAAATTCATATTGACGCGGCCGGGCGGGGACCGGGAGATTGTCGATAAACCAGTCATAAAGCGGCCGGTGATCGGCAAATTCCAGCGTGCAGAGCGAATGGGTGACCGCCTCGATTGCGTCCGACTGGCCATGGGCGAAATCATAATTGGGATAGATATGCCACTCATCCCCGGTGCGCGGATGACGGGCATGCAAGATGCGGTAAATCACCGGATCGCGCAGATTGATATTTCCCGACGCCATGTCGATTTTGGCGCGCAGAACCCGCGAACCTTCCGCGAACTCGCCCGCGCGCATGGCCGTGAACAGATCAAGATTTTCCTGCACCGAGCGCTCCCGGCAGGGGCTGTTGATCCCCGGTCTGGTCAATGTGCCGCGCATTTCGCGGATCTCGTCTGCGGAGGAATCATCCACATAGGCCTTGCCGTGACTGAGCAGGTGCACCGCCCATTCAAACAGCGTCTCGAAATAATCCGAGGTGTGATAAAGATGCGCCCCCCAGTCATAGCCGAGCCAGCGCACATCCTCCTTGATGGCGTTAATGTACTCCTGTTCTTCCTTGGTCGGATTGGTGTCGTCAAAGCGCAGATGGCAGCGCCCGCCAAATTCCTCCGCGATGCCGAAATTGAGCACAATGGATTTGGCGTGGCCGATATGCAGATAGCCATTGGGCTCGGGCGGAAAGCGCGTCACAACGCTTTTCACCTTGCCCGAGGCCAGATCGGCCCTGACCACATCGCGGATGAAATCCTGCAACTGGGTGTCTTCATTCTCACTCACGACATGTATCTCCTGCCCCCGCAAGGCCTAAATTCTGTTCTTGCCAACTGTCTGAAAGAATTTGCCGCCGCCGTCAAGCCCGGCGGGCCGCTTCAAAGCAGATCATCGCCATAAGCAAACACCGCCGGTGTGCCGCCGGTATGGATGAGCAGCATATTCTGCCCCGCTTCGAGTGTTCGCGCTCTTTCCAGCGCCGCCGCCATGCTGCGCCCGGTATAGACCGGATCGAGGATCAGCCCCTCTTTTTGCGCGCTCAGCTTTATGGCCTTTGCAACCCCTGCGTTCAAAGTGCCGTAGCCGGGCGCGAGATAACCGTCATCAAGGATGATATCTTCAT
The DNA here is from genome assembly GCA_964542565.1 of uncultured Hyphomicrobiales bacterium. Taxonomy (GTDB): domain Bacteria; phylum Pseudomonadota; class Alphaproteobacteria; order Rhizobiales; family BM303; genus BM303. Next base: position 1,300 of record CAZIVB010000216.1, read on the forward strand.
CCGCAACCGGGTTTTTTATCCCGAGCAACCGGGCGATTTGCCCGCAGCGCGCCTTGATGCGCGGGGTTTGAAGTTCCGCATCGCGCCGTACACAGGCCCCGGTCACGCGGCTGTCATGGCCCAGCGCCCGCAGGCCAAACAGCAACCCGGCATGGGTGTTGCCGCTGCCCGAGGCCACTACAATTTCGTCAAACCGGATGTCCATATCCGCCGCCTGCGCCATGATCTCGCGCGCCGCGACAATATAACCAAGCGCCCCCAGCGGCGGATGCCCCGGCGCCAGCGGCACGATATAGGGCTTGCGGCCTGCGTTTTTCAGATCTTCGGCAATCTCGCCCAGTTGCCGGTCCGCCCCGTCTTCATCCTCGCCTTCAGGATAGGAATGCAATGTCGCCCCGAGCAGCCTGTCGAGCAGCACATTGCCCGAATTGCGGTAAAGCGGATCATCTCTGGCCACCCGTTCCTCAAGCTGGATATGGCATTGCATCCCCAATATGGCCGCTGCTGCCGCCGCAAGACGAACGAAATTGGACTGCACCGCCCCGGTGATCAAAACCGTATCGCAGTTTTGCGCCACCGCCTCGCCGAGATAAAACTCAAGCTGGCGCACCTTGTTGCCGCCAAAGGCCAGACCGGTGCAATCGTCGCGCTTGACATAAAGCCCCGGCATATTGCCCCCCGCTACGTTTTCCAGATTGCGCATCCGTTCCAGCGGCGTCGGCGCAATCCCCAGCCGAACGCGGGGCAGGGTGTCAAGGGCTCCAAACGGGTTTTGCATCCGATATCCTCTGTGAAGGGGAAACGGGTGACATCTAACAGAGAATCTGGGAAGAGTCATATTGATAATTCAGCAAAACAACGCCATGGTGACGCGTTGCAGCATTACGAGAGGCACGATGAGCAGAACAGTCTATGTCAACGGCGAATTTGTCGCCGAGGAAAACGCAAAGGTCTCTATCTTCGACCGCGGTTATCTGTTTGCCGATGGGGTGTATGAAGTTACCGCCATCATCGACGGCAAGATGATCGATTTTGATTATCACATGGAACGCCTGAGCCGCTCCTTGCGTCAGATCGCTCTGGATATGCCGGTAACCATCGATGAATTACGCGCCATTCACCATGAGCTGATGGCACGGAACAATCTCTCGAACGGGATGATCTATATGCACATCACCCGCGGCGTGGCGGATCGCAATTTCACCTATCCGGAAAACGCGGCAAGCAGCCTGATCGCCTTTACCCAGCAGGTTGATCTGGTCAATCCCCCCTATGCCGAAACGGGGGTGAAAGTCGCCACCATCCCGGATATCCGCTGGGCGCGGCGCGATATCAAATCCATCGCCCTGCTGCCCCAGGCCATGGGCAAGCAAGCGGCGCATGAAAAAGGCGCTTTTGAAGGCTGGATGGTGGAGGACGGGCTGGTGACCGAGGGCACATCCTCAACCGCCTATATCGTCAAGGGCGCCATAATTATCACCCGCCCCTTAAGCAACTCCATCCTCGCCGGGGTCACCCGCCGCACACTCCTGAAGCTGGCGCAGGAGACAAATATCACCATCGAGCAGCGCCCCTTTACCGTCAAGGAGGCTTTGGCCGCCGATGAAGCCTTCATCACCTCGGCCTCGACGCTGGTTTTGCCGGTTACCGAGATCGATGGCCACAAGATCGGCACCGGCCACCCCGGACCCGTCACGCGCAAAATGCGCGAGACCTATATCAAAACAGCGCGAGAGGACTAAATTTTTTCGCAAAAAAAAGAGGTAGAAAAATGGCTGAATATATCCTTGCCATGGATCAGGGCACCACATCATCCCGGGCTCTTGTTTTTGATCAGGATATGGCGGTGATCTCCAGCGCCCAGGCTGAATTTACCCAGCATCTGCCCCGTTCGGGCTGGGTCGAGCATGACGGCGAGGAAATCTGGCGGACCTCGCTTGAGACCGCCCGCAAGGCGATCGAAAAGGCCGGTCTTGAGGCGGCGCAAATTGCCGCCATCGGCATTACCAACCAGCGCGAAACCACCCTGATCTGGGACCGCGCCACCGGCAAACCCATCCACAACGCCATTGTCTGGCAGGACCGGCGCACCGCCCCCTTGTGCAGCCATCTGCGGGATGAGGGCCACGGCGATATGATCTCACGCAAGACCGGGCTTTTGCTCGATCCTTATTTCTCCGCCACCAAAATCGCCTGGCTGCTGGACAATGTAGAAGGGGCGCGGGCGCGGGCGCAAAACGGCGAGCTTGCCTTTGGCACGGTGGACAGCTTCCTGCTCTGGCGGCTCACGGGCGGCAGGGCCCACGCCACGGACGCCACCAACGCCGCGCGCACCATGCTCTACAACATCCATGACGGCGGCTGGGACAAGGAGCTTATGGAGCTGCTTGATATTCCCGCCTCGTTATTGCCGCAGGTGCGCAATTGCGCCGCCGAGTTTGGCGTAACCTCGCCGCAGCTACTTGGCGCGCCCCTGCCCATACGCGGGATCGCCGGCGATCAGCAGGCCGCCACTATCGGCCAGGCCTGTTTCAAACCCGGCATGATGAAATCCACCTATGGCACGGGGTGCTTTGCGGTTCTCAACACCGGCGCTCAGGCGGTAAGCTCAAAAACCCGCATGCTGACCACCATCGCTTACCAGTTGGACGGCAAGCCCACCTATGCGCTGGAAGGTTCGATCTTCATCGCCGGCGCGGCGGTGCAATGGCTGCGCGACGGGCTGGGAATTATCAAAACCGCCGCCCAGAGCTCGGAACTGGCGGCAAGAGCCGATGAGACCCAGAATGTCTACCTTGTCCCCGCCTTCACCGGCCTTGGCGCGCCTTATTGGGATGCAGAGGCCAGAGGCGGGCTTTTCGGCCTCACCCGCGCCACCGGACCGGCCGAGATCGCCCGCGCCGCATTGGAAGCGGTCTGCTACCAGACGCGCGATCTGCTTGAGGCCATGCAGCAGGACTGGCCGGATGCGAGCGGCGCCAAAACCGTCTTGCGCGTTGATGGCGG
>CAZIVB010000217.1:0-3826 GCA_964542565.1 uncultured Hyphomicrobiales bacterium
ATGAGCGCGCGCGAGGCTATTTTAGGCCGCATAAAACAAAGCCTGAAAGCGGGCGGTGATGATACCGGGCGTGAACATACGGTAAAATCGCGCCTGGAGGCGCATCCCCGGCATACGGTACCCGGACGCGGCCAGCTTGAGCTTGAGGGACGGACCGGGCTTTTGACGCAAATCCTCAAAGGGCAATCGGCCAGTGTTGCGCCGGTGGCAAAGATCGCGGATGTACCGGAAGAAATTTCACGCTATCTGCGCGGGCACGATCTTGCCCCTGCCCTGCGCATTGGCGAAAACCCGCTTTTGCGGCCCCTTGACTGGGAGGGGGCAAAACTTGAAGTCACGACCGGCGCGGCGGATGCGCATACCCTGTCGGGCTGCTCCAGCGCCTTTTGCGCCATTGCCGAATCGGGCACGCTGATGCTGCTCTCGGGGCCGCAAAACCCGGCCACGCTGAATTACCTGCCTGATACTCACATTATTGTCCTGAAGCGCGAGGATATTCTGGCCTGTTATGAAGAGGGCTGGGACAAGATGCGGGCGGAGGGCGGGGATATTCCGCGCACGGTAAATTACATCTCCGGCCCCTCGCGCACGGCCGATATTGAACAGACCATCTTTCTGGGCGCGCACGGGCCAAGGCGGCTGCATGTGGTGATCGTCAAGTAAACTCTTCTTGAGGTTCGCCCAGGGCTTGTTTTTTGCTCTATACTGCAAGGAAAAACAGGAGGGAAGACGAATGAAGATAACCAGACGCCAGTTTGCCGCCCTTGGCGCCAGCGCCGCCATCATGCCTCTTGCCGGGGCCGGACAGGCCCTTGCCGATAGCGAGCCGGTCATAGCCGATAGCGGGCTTTATACCCAGGAGTGGTTTCTTGATTCCTTCCTCAATGTAAAAGAGGATCTGACCGAGGCGGCCGAGGCGGACAAGCATTTTGCCGTCATCTGGGAGCAAAAAGGCTGCCCCTATTGCCGCGAGACCCACAAGGTCAATTTTGCCAAAGCCGAAATACGCGACTACATCAAAGCCAATTTCAATGTCCTGCAACTTGATCTGTGGGGACCGCGCAAGGTAACCGATTTTGACGGCAAGGAAATGTCGGAGCAAAAGCTGGGGCGGCGCTGGGGGGTAAACTTTACCCCGACAATTGTCTTTTTCGCCAAATCCACCGATGTGCCGCAGGGCAAACAGGGGCGCGAGCTTGAGATTGCCCGCATGCCGGGATATTTCAAGCCGTTCCATTTCCTGGCGATGTTTGAATATGTCCGCACCGGGTCTTATGAAAAGATGCCTTTTCAGCGTTTCATCCAGGCACGCGGCGAGAAAATGCGTCAGCAGGGCAAAGAGGTCAAGCTGTGGTGACAGGCTTTTGCCCGACATGGCATGTTGACGGCCCCGGGCCGGGGAGACTCCGGTGGCCATAGATGAGCGAAGCTGAGCGTATTGACGCTTCCCCGCGCCATTATCCAGAAGGGGTTGAGCTTGTGCGCCGCTCGGCGCGCGGCGGGCTGATCGCCTGTGAGGGAAATTCAATTGCCGATATCAAACGGTGGCTGCTGACGGATGCGATCAAGAAGGACGAGTTGATCCTGTTGTTTGAATCGCTGGTTTGGCGGCTTGCCTGCGCCGGGCCGGGATTGCAGCGCGCCTCGTTGCATATCGGCACATTGCATCCGCAACTCATCGGGTTCGGCTGGACATGGAATTCCATTGACGGGCTGTGCGACGAGACCAAAGTCAGCGCCGCCACCCGGAATCTGGATATTTACCAGAAAAGCCCGCTCTATAACGTCGTTGAAAAAGGCGAGCGGGTGCGCTGCGACCTTGACGATGAAAATATACTCGAAAAATACCCTCTGATGGCGGAACTTGAGAAGGAAGGGTACACCGATTACATGGCGTTTCCGCTGCGGGCGGGCGGCGCGTATCACAACGCCATGACCATCGCCACGCAAAAAGAGGGCGGCTTTACGGCCTCTGATATCGCCACCCTCGATGAGGTCCTGCAAATCTTCGCCCTGCATGTCGAGCGCCATATCACCATGCGCCTGACCGGAAATGTTGTGGACACCTATCTGGGCCAGGCCGCCGGGCGCAAGGTTCTGGAAGGCTCGATCAAACGCGGCTCCGGCGAGGCGATTTGCGCCATTATCTGGGTTTCCGATCTGCGCGATTTCACCGATCTGAGCGATCATCTGGAAGGCGAAGAAGTGATTGCGATCCTCAATGCCTATTTCGAGCAGGTTGCAGGGGCCGTTATCGCCCATGGCGGCGAGGTGCTCAAATTCATCGGCGATGGCCTGCTGGCGGTGTTTCCCCATTCCGATGCCAGTGACGGCGACAAGGCGGCAAGGGCGGCGCTGAGCGCCGCCAGAGACGCCATGGAGGGCATTGCCGGGCTTAACGCCAATCCGCCCGGTGAGCTGGCGCATATCAAGCGCTGGAACCCGCTGCGCACTGGCATAGCGCTGCATGGGGGCGAGGTGTTTTTCGGCAATGTCGGCGCGCCCGAGCGGCTCGATTTCACCGTTATCGGCCGCACGGTCAACGAGGCCAGCCGGGTTGAGGCTTTGAGCAAAAGCCTTGGCCATTCCATTCTCATCACGCAAAATGTCGCGGCACGGCTTGATGTGCCATTAAAGGATCTGGGAAAGCACGATCTGCGCGGCCTGCATGAACCCGTTTCTATCTTTTCGCCCGAATAACCGCTACAAACCCGCCATGAGTTTACTTGCCGGTCTGTTCGCTGCCGCCTTTTTGTCCGCCACCTTGCTTCCCGGCTCGTCCGAGGCGGTTCTGGCCGGAGTTCTGGCGGCGGGAAAATCCCCTGTCGCCATAGCTGTTTTTATCGCCACGGTGGGGAACACGCTGGGCTCCTGCGTCAATTGGGGGATGGGGCGGTTTTTTTCGCATTTCCGGACACGAAAGTGGTTTCCGGTCAAACCGGAGCGCTTTGCGCAATATACAAGCTGGTATCAGCGCTGGGGGGTATGGTCGCTGCTGGCGTCATGGGCGCCGGTTATCGGCGATCCACTGACCGTGATCGCCGGGGTCTCGCGCACGCCGCTCCTGGTCTTTACCGCCGTGGTTTTTATCGCCAAGGGCATTCGTTATCTGCTGGTGGCGGGGGTGTTCGGGTTGTCTTGGTAGGGCGGTTTCACTGTGCCGGACCTGCGTCAATAATGCCCATGAGCACAGGTTGATTTCATTTGTTTTCAAACAATTAAACGGGTTAGTCTCAAATCCGGAATGTTGACATGCAACAGGTGTTCGCCATGAAAAAGATTGCTCTTTTTGCCGCTGTTCTTGCCCTGTCGGGAACGGGCGCCGCCGCGCCGGTCCTGGCCTATTCGGGTGAGGATTATGTCGTGTGCCGCCTTAATCCGGCAGGCGATAACTACCTTTCCCTGCGCACATGCGGCTCGTCAAAATGCCGCGAGATCATGCGGCTGGGACCAGGAACCTTTTTAAGCACCATGGAGCCCTATACGGTGAGGGGCTGGCGTCAGGTCATCGTCAAGCGCAATGCGCAGGATGAGAGCTATTCGGGCCCCGATGGCTGGGTGTATTCCAAATACATCTGCCGGATTGAATATTAGGAGCCCATGGGAACGGGGGGAAGGAGCTTTTAACCCCTTTCGTAACGTTTTCTTCCCTGGCCGGCGTTCTTTGTTTTCCGCCCGCCCTCCGGGCGTGCGTCCGTTCACGGGCTGGCGCTGGCCTTGCCAGCTTGCCCTGCCACGGAGGGGGGAGTAGCTCTCAGGCTCACAGTTTTGCGTTCACGGGCTGGCGCTGGCCTTGCCAGCTTGCCCTGCCACGGAGGGGGGAGTA
>CAZIVB010000217.1:3926-4300 GCA_964542565.1 uncultured Hyphomicrobiales bacterium
GCTCTCAGGCTCACAGTTTTGCGTTCACGCTCAGGGCTCACGGGTTTTGCGCCCACGGCCGCGACGGCGGCCCGGCGCCCCTGCGCCGCCCCCATGGAGGCCCGAGCGCAAGCGAGGAATAGCCGCGAATGATATAAATTAAAACCGCGGGCGATATCATGAGCTGCCCTACCCGCCGGTGACGAAAAAGCCTGTAACCGCGTCTATGAGCTGGGTTTTTTCGTCCTCTTCCATATCCGTGATCTGGTTATCAATCAGCAATGAGGCAAGGCCGTGGACCAGAGACCAGGCCGTCACGGCGGGAACGCGCGGCGTTTTGACGTGGATGCGGCGTAAAGCAAGATAGGCTTCCACCGCCCCGGTGAGGCGCGAAT
>CAZIVB010000218.1:0-4277 GCA_964542565.1 uncultured Hyphomicrobiales bacterium
TCCTTGACATCCCTTCAGGTTTTACCCCTGCCGCGCTGGTTGAGGCCGGAAACTACCTCAATACAAGGATAAGGGGCTGTTCGCTGGATGAGGCACGCATAAAACTTACGCAGGATATGAAATCCGTGCGCGCCGAGCTTGATGAGGTGAGCGCCCGGATTATCGAGGCGGGGCTGGCGGAATGGGGCGGCGGGGATGAGGCGCAAAAAACCCTGATTGTGCGCGGCCGCGGCAATCTGTTGGAAGATCTGAACGCGGCTGGCGATCTGGAGCGCATCCGCAATCTGTTTGACGACCTTGAGCAGAAAAACGATCTTATCCAGCTTCTGGAGCTGGCGGAACAGGCTGAAGGGGTGCGCATCTTTATCGGGTCGGAAAGCAATCTGTTTTCGCTCTCGGGCTCGTCAATTATCGCCGCGCCCTATCATGATGCCCAGAACAAGATCATCGGCGTTCTGGGGATTATCGGCCCCACGCGTCTCAATTATGCCCGCATCGTCCCCATGGTTGATTACACGGCGCAAACAATAAGCCGATTTCTCCCTTGATTTTTTATGCGTTTGACCAGATATCGAGAACTGAAAATCATTACTGAAAACGAGGTTCGCGAATGAGCGACAAGAAAACTGAAAATCAGGATTCCGGGGGCGCTGCTCCTGAAGGGGTGGATATTCCGGACGAGCTGCGCTTTCCCGATGACGAGCTGGCCCGGCTGCGCGAAGACAATGCTGCGCTGAAGGACCGTTTGCTGCGCTCTGTGGCGGAAATGGAAAATTTACGCAAACGCTCCGAACGCGAGCGGCGCGACGCCAGCAAATACGCCATCAGCAATTTTGCCCGCGAGATGCTCAATGTCGGTGACAATATGAACCGGGCGCTTCAGGCAATCACGCCCGAAATCAAGCAGAGCGCCAGCGAGGCAATGCGCAATCTGATTGAGGGTGTCGAGATGACCGAGCGTGAAATGCTCAATATTTTTGAACGTCACAAGATCAGGAAGATTGAACCCTTGAACGAACGGTTTGATCCCAATCTGCATCAGGCGATGTTTGAGGTGCAAAACCACGAAGTTCCCAATGGCACTGTGGCGCAGGTGGTGCAACCGGGCTATATGATTGACGAGAGGGTGCTGCGCCCCGCCATGGTGGGTGTGGCCAAGGGCGGCCCCAAAACCGCAAGACCCGCGCCTGAGCCCGAAGCTGAAAATGCCGCCCCGGCACAGCCCGAAACGCCGCCTGGCGGCAATGTTGACAAAAGCGCCTGACACATCAGGAACCTGAAAAATGCCGGCACAGATATGAGCGATCTTCCCCAATCCGCGGCCCTTGCGCCGGGGGATCATCTCTATCTGATTGACGGATCGGGCTATATTTTCCGCGCCTATCATGCCCTGCCGCCCCTGAGCCGTTCCGACGGGACGCCGACAGGGGCGGTGCACGGCTTTTGCCAGATGTTGTGGAAACTGCTTGAGGACACACGGCAGGGCGACAAGCCTTCGCATTTTGCGGTTATCTTCGATGCCAAGGGCAAAACCTTCCGCAACGCCATCTACCCGGACTACAAGGCCAACCGGCCGCCGCCGCCCGAGGATCTTGTGCCCCAGTTCGCCATTATCCGCGATGCGGTGCGCGCCTTTCATGTGCCGTGTATCGAACTGGACGGTTTTGAGGCCGATGACCTGATCGCCACCTATGCGCGCCGCGCCGCGGAACAGGGCGCTAAGGTTACGATTGTTTCATCCGACAAGGATTTGATGCAACTGGTCTCGGACCGCATCAGAATGCTTGATACGATGAAAAACCGCCGCATCGGAACCCCTGAAGTTGAAGCATTTTTTGGCGTTGGCCCGGAAAAGGTTGTCGATGTGCAATCGCTGGCCGGCGATGCTTCGGATAATGTGCCGGGGGTGCCGGGTATCGGGATAAAAACGGCGGCGCTTCTTATTAACGAATATGGCGATCTTGATACGCTGCTTGAACACGCCGGCGAGATCAAACAGCCCAAACGGCGCGAAAACCTGATCAACTATGCCGATCAGGCCCGCATGTCGCGCGATCTGGTGCGTCTTGAAACCGACGCTCCGGTTCCTGAACCGTTGAGCGATTTTGCGGTGCACGAACCTGATGCGGAAGATTTGCTCAAATTTCTCTCGAAGATGGAATTTACCCGCCTGACCAGCCGGATCAGCGCGGCGCTGGATGCGCAAATCCCGCAGGACGAGGCGGATGAAAACGGGCAAATGCCCGGCCCGGCCCGTCTGGCGGCGGCGCGGGCTGCCGAGGCGCGCCGGAGCAAGATCACCCGGGACGATTATCAAATCCTGCGCGATGGCGAGGCGCTGGCGCGCTGGATCAGCGCGGCGCGCGAGCAGGGCCACATCGCCATTGATACCGAAACCACCTCTCTGGACGCCATGCAGGCCGATCTGGTGGGGGTTTCGCTGAGCCTTGCGCCGGGCAAGGCGTGCTATATTCCGCTTGGCCACCGGCCCGAGGGGCTTGATCTGGGCGGCGATGATCTTGACCAGATGCCACTTGATGAGGCGCTTGGCCTGATCAAACCGCTGCTGGAAGACCCCGGCGTACTGAAAATCGGCCAGAATTTGAAATATGACGCTTTGTTGCTGGCGCGTTACGGCATTGAGATTGCGCCCATTGACGATACCATGCTGCTCTCCTATGCGCTCGATTCGGGGCGCGGCGGCCATGGCATGGATGAGCTCTCAAAGCGCCATCTGAACCATGAGCCCATCCCCTTCAAACAGGTGGCGGGAACCGGCAAAAGCCAGATCACTTTCGACAAGGTCCCCATCCCCCAGGCGGCGGAATACGCCTCCGAAGACGCCGATGTCACCTACCGTTTGTGGCGGGTTCTCAAACCGCGTCTGGCGGCGCAGAGCCTGACGAGCGTCTATGAAACCCTTGAGCGTCCGCTTGTCCCCGTTCTCACACGCATGGAACGGGCCGGGATCAAGGTTGACCGGGAGGAGCTTTCGCGCCTTTCGGGCGAATTTGCCCAAAAGATGGCCGCGCTTGAGGCGGAGATTTATCAAATTGCCGGTGAGCGTTTCAATATCGCCTCTCCGGCCCAGCTGGGGGAAATCCTGTTTGGCAAGATGGGCCTCAAGGGGGGCAAAAAGACCAAGACCGGCGCCTGGTCCACCAATGCCGCCGTGCTTGACGATCTGGCCGGGGAGGGTAATGAGCTGGCGGCCCGCATCCTTGACTGGCGCAGCCTCGCCAAGCTGAAAAGCACCTATACCGACGCCCTGCCCGGCTTTATCAACCCCGAAACCGGGCGGGTTCACACCTCCTATTCCATGGCCGCCACCACCACCGGCAGGCTGGCCTCGTCCGAGCCCAATTTGCAGAATATTCCGGTGCGCACGTCAGAGGGCCGCCGCATCCGCCGCGCCTTTGTTGCGCCAAAAGGCTTCAAGCTGATCTCGGCTGATTACAGCCAGATCGAGCTGCGGGTGCTGGCGCATATTGCCGATATTGGCGCGCTCAAGCAGGCCTTTGCCGACGGGCTGGACATTCACGCCATGACGGCCTCGGAGATGTTCAATGTGCCGATTGAAAATATGCCGCCTGAGGTGCGCCGCCGCGCCAAGGCGATCAATTTCGGCATCATCTACGGCATTTCCGCTTTCGGGCTGGCGCGCCAGCTTGGCATCTCAAGAGGTGAGGCGGCGGACTATATCAAGATGTATTTCGAGCGCTTTCCCGGTATTCGCGACTATATGGAAGCCACCAAGGAAGAGGCGCGGGCGAAGGGCTATGTCTCCACCGCCTTTGGCCGCCGCTGCCATTACCCGCAGATCAATTCCAAAAACCAGCAGCAGCGCGCCTTCATGGAACGCGCCGCCATCAATGCCCCCATTCAGGGCACCGCCGCCGATATATTGCGCCGCGCCATGATCCGCATGGAAGCGGCGCTGGCAAAGGCGGATTTAAGCGCCAGAATGCTGCTTCAGGTGCATGACGAGCTGATCTTTGAAGCACCGGAGGGGCAGGTTGAAGCCACCATCAAAACCGCCGTTGATATCATGGAAAAAGCCTGCGAACCCGTCCTTTCCCTCTCTGTGCCGCTCAAGGTGGACGCAAGGGCAGCGGCGAACTGGGACGAGGCGCATTAGAACACTTCTCAGAAAAGTGGGAACCGATTTTTCCAATAAGAAGTGAGGCAAATACAAATGGTTAGAGCCGGTTTTGTTTCAATCACACAGTACACGACAGCAACTGTTTTTACACTCATTGGCCCTTTTTTCGTCATTC
>CAZIVB010000219.1:0-4275 GCA_964542565.1 uncultured Hyphomicrobiales bacterium
CCCCATGGCCGCCGATACCGGCCCCATCGGCGGCGATTTGAGCCATGAGTTCATCATTCTGGCCCAGACCGGCGAATCGGAAGTCTTTTGCCACCGCGATCTGATTGAAATGGCCGCCCCGCCCGTCAATGTCGATTATGACGGCGATCTTACCCCCATCATCGAACAATGGACGGATAAATACGCCGCCACCGACGAAATGCATGATGCGGCCCGTTTTGAACGCGAGGTCCCCGAATCCGCCCGCATCGCCGCGCGCGGCATCGAGGTGGGGCATATTTTCTTCTTCGGCGATAAATACGCCAAGCCCATGGGCTGCACTGTTCAGGGCGCCGACGGCAAACCGGTCAATATCCAGAGCGGCTCCTATGGCATCGGCATTTCGCGTCTGGTGGGGGCGATTATTGAAGCCAGCCACGATGAAAACGGAATTATCTGGCCCGAATCGGTTGCTCCCTTCAAGCTGGGGCTGATAAATCTGAAATCCGGCGACGCGCAAACCGATGCCGCCTGCGAGGGGCTTTATGAAAAATTCACCAATGCCGGCATTGACGTACTCTATGACGACACCTCCGAGCGCGCCGGCGGCAAGTTCAAGACCATGGACCTGATCGGCCTGCCCTGGCAGCTCATTGTCGGCCCGCGCGGCCTGAAAAGCGGCGAGGTGGAGGTGAAAAACCGCAAAAGCGGCGCGCGCGAGACCCTCTCGCTTGATGCGGCGCTGAACAAACTGAGTTAGGAAAAGGCACCCCCTTGAGCACAATCACAAAAACCCGTCCACTGGCGCGATTTGAGTGGATGCTGGCGCTGCGCTATTTGCGGGCACGGCGCAAGGAAGGCTTTATTTCCGTCATTGCCGGATTTTCCTTTCTCGGCATTACCCTCGGCGTTGCCACCCTGATTATCGTCATGGCGGTGATGAACGGCTTTCGCTCCGATCTGATCGATAAAATTCTCGGCGTCAACGGCCATATGATGGTGAACGCTCTGGGTGGCCCCTTCACCGGTTTTGACGATGTGGTAAAACGCATGAAGCGCATCAAGGGCCTCACCTCCATCACCCCCATGATCGAGGGCCAGGCACTGGCCACCGGGCGCACGGCATCCACCGGCGTCATGGTGCGCGGCATGCGCGAGGCGGATTTGAGAAGCTTTGCCTCGGTGGCCAAAAACATCCGCCAGGGCACATTGGACAATTTTGCTTCCGGCGAGGGCGTCGCCATCGGCTCGCGCCTTGCGACCGCCCTGGCGCTGGAACCGGGAAAACAGATCACCCTCGTCGCCCCGCGCGGGGCTGTTACCCCCTTTGGCACCTCGCCGCGCATTAAATCCTATAATGTCGCGGCGGTGTTCGAGGTCGGCATGTCGCAATTTGACGCCTCGCTCATCTTCATGCCGTTAAGCGAGGCCCAGCTTTATTTCAACAAGCAAAACGCCGTCACCGCCATCGAGGTCATGGTGGAAGACCCCGAGCGCATGGATGATTACCGGGCGCTGGTGGAACACGCCATTCAAAAACCGGTTTACATCACCGACTGGCGCCAGACCAACAAGACCTTTTTCGGCGCGCTTGAGGTTGAGCGCAATGTGATGTTCATCATCCTCACCCTGATCATTCTGGTGGCGGCGCTGAACATCATCTCAGGGCTCATCATGCTGGTGCAGGACAAGAGCAGCAACATCGCCATATTGCGCACCATGGGCGCTACAAGGGGTTCCATCATGCGCGTATTTGTCATCACCGGCGCCAGCATCGGCGTGGTCGGCACCTTCGCCGGCATGATGCTGGGGCTCGTTTTTTGCTGGAATATCGAATCCATCCGCCAGTTCATCTCGCTTTTGACCGGAACCGAGCTGTTTTCGCCCGAGCTTTATTATCTGAGCAAAATGCCGGCCCAGATCAATGTCGGCGAGGTGACAACCGTTGTGCTCATGGCGCTGGCGCTCTCGTTTCTGGCCACCCTTTACCCCTCATGGCGCGCCGCCCGCCTCGATCCGGTGGAGGCGCTGCGTTACGAATGATCAAGATCGCTGCCGATAAAAACGCCGTATTGCGCCTTCGCGATATCACCCGGATTTACCATCAGGGCCCCAAGGAGCTTGTCGTCTTCCGCCGCGCCAATCTGGCGATTTACCCCGGCGAACTGGTGGCGCTGGTGGGGCCCTCCGGCGCGGGCAAATCCACCTTGCTGCATATCGCCGGGCTGCTGGAGCGGCCCGATGAGGGCGAGATTGAAATTGCCGGCAAGGACTGCAACGCCCTGAATGACGCCGAGCGCACCGCCATCCGCCGCTCCGATATCGGCTTTATCTATCAGTTCCATCACCTGCTGCCCGAATTCTCCGCTCTGGAAAACATCGAAATGCCGCAACTGATCAACGGTCTTGACGCCGCCGAGGCAAAAGAGCGCTCGCATCAGCTCCTTAACATGCTGGGCCTTTCCGAGCGCGCCGAACACCGCCCCTCGCAGCTCTCGGGCGGCGAACAGCAGCGCGTCGCCATCGCCAGGGCAGTCGCCAACTCGCCCAAGATCCTGCTCGCCGACGAGCCCACCGGCAATCTGGACCCGGAAACCTCCGATAGGGTTTATCGCCAGCTGCTTGAGCTTGCCCGCCTTGCCGGTCTCTCCGCCCTCATCGCCACCCATAATATGGAACTGGCGCGAAAAATGGACCGCCAGCTGGTGATGTCCGGCGGCGAGCTGGTGGATATCACAAATACCGGCCAGCTCGATCCGGCTTGAAACAGCGCAAAAACACCGCAGCCAAAAAAGCCTCTTGACAACAAGAACAAATCATGAACATACTTGTGCATCGGAGGTTGAGACATGAAATCACTTGTTCAGGAAATGGCCGCTTTTTCAGCTCTTGCGCTTTTCGGCGCGATGGTTCTGGTCTGGTTGAGCGTACTGGCCGCGCCTGTATAGCCGGATAGTTCCGGAAATAATCCTTTTAAAAACTACCCACCCTTTGCCCCCCGTGCCATTGCCCGCCCCCCCGGGCAATCCAGCCGGTACAAACGCTGCAAGCTTCAACTCAAGGCGCATGACCGCTGGGTCACCCGGCCAGACCGGGTGATGGCAAAGGCAGGAGGCAAAGCAGGCGGCAGGAGTTCACTCTTGGCCGACGACGACAGAAAAGCATTTGTAATACTCTTCCCGGCTCAGCCCTTGCCGCATGGCGCATTGATGATAAATCAGCATATCCGCCGGCTGCCGGTACTGGATATAGGGACTGATCACATAGCGCCCTTCACCGCTGTTGAAATAGCCAAAACGGTCGATCCGGCCCCTCACGCCGGGATCGGAGGCGATTATGGCGTTCTTTAACAGATCGCCCTTGAGGAAATTATCCGGCAACTGGTCAAACGGCCCGTCATAATAATTATTCGCCGCGACATTATCCGCATGCACCCCGATGAGGATTTTTCGTTTGAGATATTTATCGCTGTAAAAGGCAAAGCCGGTGCGGCGGCCGATTTCAATCAGAGGCGTCTCGGCAATCGGCTGAAGCAAATCGGGAAATGAGCCCTTGGTGTTCAGGATATAGTGGAAAATCCTGTGGCGGGAATTGAACAGCAGAAAAAACTGAAAACCCGATTCGTCCTGCACCGGACCGATATAAATCTCATCCTTGCCCAGTATTGCATCGGGCGGTTTGACATGGCGCAGATCATTCAACTCAAAAACAACCGCTTTGCCCTCATACCCAACCTCATAAACCAGAGCCGAAATACGCCTGACCCTGACCCCGTCCCTTGCGCCCAACGCCTTGTAATGCATTTCGCCATCAGCCGATGAGTTATTCGCCGCCGGGAAATAGGCAAAATGAAGAATGCCCTGATCCCGGTCCTGCGCCGCCAGCCGCAGATTTCCGGCAAACTCATAGCCCTTCCAGAAAAAACGGAAATAGTAATAATTTTCCGTTGGGTAGACCTTCACCTTTGCGGGCAGGGAGGAAAAAACAAAAGCCAGGGTTTCTTCAATATTTGCAATATCAAAATCCGGCTTTGAGATTAACTCCTCAAGAAATTTCTGGTTGGTATGCAGGGGCGGGTTCCCTGACGCCAAAACATCGAACGGATTGTTTGCCGACACCGCATGGCTGATAAGAAACCCTGGCCGGAAAGCCGCCACAAACAGGAAAAACACGACCAGAGTCAAAATCCGCCGCAAATTTCTCAAAATACTCATCCGGCGTATTTCCATTCAAAACGACCCGCTTGCCCGTTTATATTGAAGCGGACAAAAGTTGATACCGCAATGATTTTCGTTT
>CAZIVB010000220.1:0-4269 GCA_964542565.1 uncultured Hyphomicrobiales bacterium
TGACCAGACATCATTTGCATTTTGGTCGCAGCGCCTGGCATTCGAGATCAGAATGATCTTGCCGCCTCGCGCCGCAACCTCCTGCATGTTGGAGAGGGTCTTTTCATAAAGCGCATCGTCAGGCGCAACCACGATGACCGGCATCTCTTCATCAATCAGGGCGATCGGGCCGTGTTTAAGCTCGCCCGCGGCATAGCCCTCGGCGTGAATATAGGAAATTTCCTTCAGCTTCAGCGCCCCTTCCAGCGCAATCGGGAAGCTTGTCCCGCGTCCCAGATAAAGGATATTGCGCGATTTGGTCAAGGATTTGGCAATCTCCTCGATTTGCCCATCCTGCCGCAGAATTTCATGAATATGCCCGGGCAGGGTTTCGAGCGCCCGCAGCAGGGTTTCCACCCTGGCTTCATCCAGTACGCCGCGCGCCCTCCCCGCTTCTATCGCCAGACAAGCCAGAACGCCAAGCTGGCAGGTAAAGGCCTTGGTCGAGGCGACGCCAATCTCAACGCCTGCCCGTGTCGGCAGGGTAAAATCGGATTCGCGGGCAATGGTCGATTCGGCCACATTGACAATCGAGGCAATCTTGAGCCCGTGCCCGCGGCAGTGACGCAGCCCGGCAAGCGTATCGGCCGTCTCGCCCGATTGCGAAATAAACAGCGCCAGCGCATCTTGCGGCATGGGCGCCTTGCGGTAGCGGAATTCGGAGGCCACATCGATATCGACATTGATCTGCGCCAGTTCCTCTAGCCAGTATTTCCCCACCAACCCGGCCAGATAGGCCGTTCCGCAGGCCGATATGGTGATCCGGTTCAGGCCGTTCCAGTCCAGATCGAGATCGGGAATCGAGATTTTTCCGTCCAGCGGATTGATATAATTGGCCAGCGTATGGCTTATGACTTCGGGCTGTTCAAAAATCTCCTTCACCATGAAATGGCGGTAATTTCCCTTGTCAATATGAATTGCCGATTGCGACGTCTGGGTTACCGGGCGCGTCACTTCATCATGATTTTCATCAAAAAAGCGCACGCTTTCGCGGCTCATGACCACCCAGTCGCCATCCTCCAGATAGCTCAGCGAATTGGTTAGCGGCGCCAGAGCAATGGCGTCCGAGCCCAGATACATCTCGCCCTTGCCATAGCCAATGGCAAGCGGGGGACCATTTCTCGCCCCGATGAGCAAATCCTCCTCACCCGAGAACAATATGCCAAGCGCAAATGCGCCGCGAACCCGGCCCAGCATCTCGCGCACCGCCTCCAGCGGCGTCTTGCCGCCTTTCATCGCCAGCGCGATGATCTGCGCCACGGTTTCGGTATCTGTACCCGTCTCAAAGCGGCAGCCTTGCGCTTCAAGCTCCTGGCGCAATTCGCGAAAATTTTCAATAATCCCGTTATGGACCACCGCCACCGGGCCGCAAAAATGCGGATGCGCATTGGTCTCATTCGGAACCCCGTGGGTCGCCCAGCGGGTATGTCCAATGCCCGAAGTCCCGGCAAGGGTGGTCTCGCGCAGGCACTTTTCCAGATTGACAAGCTTTCCCCTGGCGCGAAGCCGCGTCAGCTTGCCGCTCTCCAGCGTCGCCACGCCGGATGAATCATAGCCCCTGTATTCCAGCCTTTTCAAAGCTTCATAAATGGTTCCGGCGACAGGCGTTTGCCCGAGAATACCGACAATTCCGCACATTTCACTTACCCTTCTTTGCGTTTGCCCGGCGAAAAGCGCTGGCCCAGCCGGTTTTTTCCACCTGTTTGCCCCGCGCAACGCCAAGCGCATCGGCCGGGACATCCTTTGTTATCACCGAGCCGGACCCGATATAAGCGCCCGGACCTATGCTCACCGGCGCCACCAGAGCCGAATTGGAACCGATGAAGGCACCATCGCCGATCTTTGTCAGATTCTTGTTAAAACCATCATAATTGCAGGTAATGGTTCCGGCTCCGATATTGGCATTGCTGCCGATCTCCGCATCGCCGATATAGCTCAGATGGCTGATCTTTGCACCTTCACGAACCCTGGATTGCTTGATTTCAACAAAATTGCCCAGTTTGACGCCGGCCGCAAGCTCGGCTCCGGGGCGCAATCTTGCAAAGGGTCCGATGACGCAGCCCCTGGAAATACGCGCCTGTTCGATATGGCAGAACCCCTTGATCACGACATCATCCCCGATGCTCACACCAGGGCCAAAGACGACACAGGGCTCTATGATGACATCGCGCCCGATTTTGGTGTCGAAGCTGAAATAAACGCTGGCGGGATCGTGCAAACTCGCACCGTCCGCCATGGCTGCTGCGCGCAGCCGGTCCTGCATAATGGCCTCCGCCTGCGCCAGTTGAGAACGCGAATTGATCCCCAGAACCTCATCTTCCCCTGCCGTCACAACGGCGCAGGTCAGACCGGCCTGTTTGGCAAGCTCAACCGCATCGGTAAGATAATATTCCCCCTTGGCGTTGTCATTGCCGATCCTGTCCAGCAATCCGGGCAAAACGCCGCCCCGGAACGCCATCACGCCGGAATTGCACAAGGTTATGCGTCTTTCCTCATCACTTGCATCGGCATGTTCGCGAATGGCCGCCAGCTCGCCATTCGCTTCCAGGAGCAGGCGGCCATAACCCGTGGGATCGGCAGCTTCAAATCCCAGAACCACCAGGTCGGCCCTGGTCAATTCCTCGCTCATAAGGGTGATGGTTTCAGCGCGGATAAGCGGCGTATCACCGTAAAGCACAAGGATATCGGCATTGGTTGCTTCAATGTCGCTGCGCGCCATGCCCACGGCATGCGCCGTTCCAAGCCGGTCTTTTTGAATCACGATCCGGGCGCCGGGCGCCTGCCTGACGATTTCATCTCCAAGTGCACCGCCCTCAGGTCCGATAACCGCCGTGATCTGCGCAAATCCGGCCCGCCCCGCAATAGCGAGAACATGGGCAATCATGCTGCGCCCGGCAATCTTGTGCATGACCTTGGGAAGGGCTGATTTCATCCTTGTGCCCATACCCGCGGCAAGTATGATGGCTCGTTTTTCAGAAATTGACATAGGTTTTCTTTGTTCGTTGCTGGTCTCGGGACAATATCAATTCGTGCTTAATGACACAGACTGCGAAATAATTAAATCCTCATTATGCCTGGCGCCCTAGCGATTATTTGACCCGGTAGGGCGACTCAGACATTGTCGCAGCAGTAAATGGGGATTTCGTTACGATTATGGCGGACGCTTTTTAATATGCGCGAAGATTATTCTGACAAGTTTAAATTTGATATTGCTGACGAGAAAACCGAAACCGGTTCCCGGCTTGCCTTATGGATATGGCCTGTTCTCGGCGTCTTCGCGATTGCTGTTATTGTCGTAATCGCGCTGCAATCGCCCTGGGTTCTGGAAAAGGCCGGTTTTCCGGTCAAATCCCCTGTTGCAACCGCTGCCAAACCTGCCGCTCCCGCAGTTGCCCGCCCTGCCAAACAACAAAAAACAGCGGCGGCGAAAAAAAGCCGGAATCCGTTGATGGGTGAAATTGCCGGTCTGAAGATTGAAATGTCAAAAATGGCCGATACGCTCAAGGCGATCAATGCCGCCATGCAAAAACAAAACGCCAGAATCGTAAAACTTGAAAAAATCGTCGGCACGGTCACAGGATCAATCTCTGTCCCCGATAGCGGGAGCGCTTCCTCATCCCAGCCGAAAACAGGTGCAATCAAACCCGAAAATCAGATCAACTCGGCGGCAAAAGCCGACCTTCTCACCGGCATATCCCCTGCCCGGGAACGCATCAAATCCCCCATTGCACCGGCTCCGCCGGCCATAGCCCATCAGGACACCGGCGAGGCGCGCGCCAAACAGCCGGCAACAAAAATGGCGGCGCTCAATACAACGAATATTGCAAGACCCGCCTTAAAACCCGCGAAGAAACCAGCCGGGACAACCGGAGCGGCCGCGCCGGCCAAACCAAAAGAGCAATACGCCGTCAAGCTGGCGCGGGCGCGCAGCATTTCCAGACTGGCGGTGGAATGGGAAAGGCTGATCCGCGGCAAGGCGAGCGAGCTGTCGGTTCTGGAGCCGCAGGTCATGCCGGCGACAACAAAGGGCGGCGAAAAAGTCTTTGATCTGGTTGCCGGTCCGTTCAACCACATGGCCGACGCCATCGAACTATGCGCCCGCCTGAAGCTTGAGGGCATTAAATGTAAACAATCCAGATATGGCGGGAAACCGCTCTAGGGGCTGTGGACAATAAGGGTTGTGGCGCTGGTTTGGCCAGATTGGCCCAGTTTCGTGTTATGAGGAGGAAG
>CAZIVB010000221.1:0-4267 GCA_964542565.1 uncultured Hyphomicrobiales bacterium
TGACCACCGAATGATTGGGCCCCTTGAGGCCATAGCGGATGGAGACATAACCCGAGGCCAGATTAATCAGCCGGCCGGGAATAAAGAACGGATTAATGCGCCGCGGCCCCTTGTCGCGAAGCTCAAGCGAGGCTTTTTCAATGCCTTGCAGGCCGCCAATACCCGAACCAATGAGGACGCCGGAGCGAATTTGCTTTTCGTAGCTGTCCGCCTCCCAGCCGGAATCTTCAAGCGCCTGGGTCGAGGCGCACATGGCGTAGAGAATGAAATCATCCACCCGCCGGCGCTCTTTCAGGGGCATCCAGTCATCGGGCGTAAAGGTGCCGTCCGATCCATCGCCAAGCGGGATTTCACCACCAATGCGCGCTTTGAGATCAGAGACATCAATTGATTTGATATGGTCAATCCCGGAATGGCCCGCGATAAGACGCGACCAGGTTTTCCCGACACCGCAGCCCAAAGGCGTCAGAAGCCCCAGCCCTGTAACGACGACACGCCTCATTTGACGCCTTTCATGCAACCTGCCCCTGACGGGCAGGTTTTATCTATAGCAAACCAGCTTTACGCATTTTTTCAACGGGTTTTAAGTTGATACGCTTTCAAGGAATTTGACGGCATCGCCGACCGTCAGGATGGTCTCGGCGGCATCATCGGGAATTTCACAACCGAATTCCTCTTCAAACGCCATCACCAATTCAACCGTATCAAGGCTGTCGGCGCCAAGATCATCAATGAAGCTTGCGCCTTCCACGATCTTGTCACTCTCGACACCAAGATGCTCTTCGACAATTTTCTTTACACGATCTGCAATATCGCTCATGTGCTCTACCCTTTTGCTTTTAAGGAATGTTGTGCGAACTAAATGACCCTCATTGGCCGAATTTACTTTAACCGGTGATACCCTGGCCGAAGATATACATATCCAGACCTGTTCATGTTTTTCCGATTGTGGGTTTCCTATCATACTTTATTTGCGTTGACCAGCACCCGTAAAAGCTCTTTTTTTTCCGCAAACAGAGCCTGCGCGCGCATGAAGCGGTCTTCATCTCAGATCATTGCCAGCCCGCCATTCACATGCAGGGTCTGGCCGGTTACGTAGCCGGCCTCCTCACTGGCCAGATACAGCGCCGCGGCGGCAATGTCATCGGGCGCGCCCAGACGCCTTGCCGGAACATTGGCAATAATCGCCCCGCGCTGCTTCTCGTTCAGCGCCGCGGTCATCGGCGTTGCGATAAAACCCGGCGCGATGCAATTGGCGGTAATGTTGCGCGAGGCCACCTCCTGGGCAAGGGATTTGGTCATGCCGATCATCCCGGCCTTGGCGGCGGCGTAATTGCCCTGCCCCGGATTGCCGGTAACGCCGACAATGGATGTGATGCCGATAATGCGGCCCCAGCGGCGCTTCATCATCCCCTTCAAAACAGCGCGCGAGAGCCTGAAAGCGGCGGTTAAATTCACCTTCAGCACCATGTCCCAGTCCTCGTCCTTCATGCGCATGAACAGACCATCGCGGGTCAGCCCGGCATTGTTGACC
The DNA here is from genome assembly GCA_964542565.1 of uncultured Hyphomicrobiales bacterium. Taxonomy (GTDB): domain Bacteria; phylum Pseudomonadota; class Alphaproteobacteria; order Rhizobiales; family BM303; genus BM303. The sequence goes on from CAZIVB010000221.1 coordinate 1,535, forward strand.
AGAATATCCAGCGATCCCATGGCGGCCTCGGCCTGTCCGGCCAGGGCGTTGACCGCCTCTTGATCGCTTAAGTTACAAGGCAGAATATGAGCGCGTTCGCCCAGCTTGTCGGCCAACTCCTGCAACGCCTCGCGGCGGGTTCCTGAAAGCGCAACGGTTGCGCCCGCGCCGTGCAAGGTGGCGGCGATCGCGCCGCCAATGCCGCCGGATGCGCCGGTAATCAGGGCTGTTTTTCCGCTCATATCAAACATGTCTGGTTCCTCTTTTTCACTCCGCCCGCGCGGGGCTGTTTTGGTTCAGTTTGTGCGCAGGCAAACGCGCCGCAATAGCGCTGGGCTTTTAAGCTGCGCCTCGTTCATCTTTTCGCCTGCGCGCCGCAATGGCGCTAGTCCTCGGCTGCGCCTCGTCCGGGGCCCTTTTGCCTTTTCATTGCCGCCGCCGCGGGTCAACCGGTGGCCAGAAAGGCTTCGATATCGGCCGGGGCGGCGATGGCGCTGGCTTTCAGGTCGCGGTTGATGCGGCGCGCCAGGCCGGTGAGGACCTTGCCTGCGCCCAGCTCCACCAGCGTGTCCACGCCTTCATTCGCCAGATAGCTTATTGATTCGCTCCAGCGCACGGTTCCGGTCACCTGTTCAACCAGCCCTTCGCGGATGGCGCCGGGGTTGCGCACGGCCTTTGCGCTGATATTGGCGACCAGAGGCACCGCCGGTTCGCTCATTGCGGTTTTGCCAAGCGCCTCGGCCATGGCCCGGGCGGCGGGCTCCATTAAAGAGCAATGGAACGGCGCGCTTACGGGCAATAAAATCGCACGGCGCGCCCCGGCCGCGCGGGCAATTTCAACCGCCCGGTCTATGGCCGGTTTATGGCCCGAAATCACCACCTGGCCCGGTGCGTTGTCATTGGCGATCTCGCAGATATCATCCCCGGCGGCGTCCTGCGCCACCTCCCTGGCCTTTGCCAGATCAAGCCCCAGAAGCGCCGCCATCGCCCCCTCGCCGACAGGGACCGCCTTTTGCATGGCCTCGCCCCTGAGCTTGAGCAGCCGGGCGGTATCGGCAAGGCTGAACACCCCGGCGGCGGCAAGGGCGGAATACTCGCCCAGCGAATGACCGGCGACGAAAGCGGCCCGTTCCGCGATCTTTACCCCGGCCTCATTTTCAAGCACGCGCGCCACTGCCATGGACACCGCCATCAAGGCCGGCTGGGCGTTTTGGGTCAGGGTCAGCGCATCAAGGTCATCGCCCCACATAATGGCGGAGAGCTTCTGGTCCAGCGCATCATCGACCTCCTCGAACACCTCGCGGGCGCAGACAAAGCTTTTAGCCAGTTCCGCGCCCATGCCGATATGCTGGCTGCCCTGACCGGGAAAGATAAATGCCGTACTCATGTTTTTTGTTTCTCCTGCCGGGGTGAGCCGTATTTTGAGCCAGACATAATGTATCAACATCTCAAGTCAAGCATGCAAGAAAAAGCGACCCTTTGACGCGTTCGCGTAAAGTTGAAGCCAGGGGCATTTATCCGCGCCCGGATTTGGGCTATGTGGGGGCAACTCAACTTAACCCGTGGAATTTATCATGCGTATTCTTACAACTGTTCTGAGCGCCGTTTTTGGCGTTTTTTTTCTGGCCTCAACCGCTTTTGCGGCAACACCGCTGGTGGATGCGGCCTGGGTCAAGGCAAATCTTGGCAAACCGGGGATTGTTTTCGTCGATTTGCAGGGACCGAGCGGGTTTCCGCGCGCCCATCTTCCCGGGGCGGTGAGCACCGATTACCGCTCATGGCGGGTTCGCGGCCCGAACGGAACGCCGCAGATGATGCCCCCGGTGGCTTATCTTGAAAAACTTATCGGTGCGCTTGGCATTGACAACAAAACCCATGTCGTTCTTACCCCCATCGGCCAGACGCCCGGCGATATGGCGGTCGCGACGCGTATTTACTGGACCTTCAAGGCGCTGGGGCACAAGGATGTCTCCATCCTTGACGGCGGGCTGATCAACTATGCGGTCCGGCTGAACAATCCGCTCGCCAGGGGGAAATTTACCCCGGAGGCAAAAGTTTACAAAGCCAACCCGCAAGCCGGATTTGCCGCCACCAAGGAAGATGTGCTGAAAGCCATAAAGGCCAAAATCACCCTTGTCGATGCGCGCACACCGGATGAATACACCGGCAAACGCGCCGGGCGCGGCGACCGCCCGGGAAGAATTCCCGGTTCTATACTGCTCCCCCATTCCTCGTTGTTCGACATGAACACCGGCAAACTATATGGTACAAAGAAGTTAAAGCAGCTTTTCAAACAGGCCGGAGTGCCGCTTTCGGGCGATGAAATCCTGTATTGCCACACTGGCCACAGGGCCTCGCTGAGCTGGTTTGTCGCCTCGGAATTGCTGGGCAATAAAAAGGCGCGGCTTTATGATGCCTCGATCATTGAATGGGCCAAAGACAAGAATCTGCCCATGATTATGCCAAAATAGGCAGAAAATGCGGTTTTGCCCTTGCGGAGGGGCGATTATTGCGTATAAGTCGCGGCTTGCAAGTTCAGGCTCCGGCTGAAGGCTGAACGGAAGGCTGTTTGTCAAAACAGTTTTTCAGGCTAATCCTGATCTTCCCGTGTCTTCGCTCTTTTGGTGTTCCTGTTTCGGGCCTTTTGGGTCCTGAGAGGGGCTTTGCGCCGGGGTGGCTTACGGATTGACTTGCGGTCCCGGCCCTCTCCCCCGGCCCAACCACCCAATATGG
>CAZIVB010000222.1:0-4245 GCA_964542565.1 uncultured Hyphomicrobiales bacterium
GGCGAAAATGTTGCCGCGTTTGCTCAAGACGCTGAAAAAACAGGGCTACACATTCGTGCATATGGTTCCGGGCGCGCCCGCCAAACCGCCGCTCTTGCTGGCAAAGGCCAAAGCCGCGCCAAAACCGCCCATCCGGGTTTCGTTCACCGAAATCGGCCTGCGGCCCTCGATTTTAGCCGAGGACGTTCGGACGGATGAGGAGGCGGGAGCAAAGCCCCCTGCCCTTTATTTGCCGCGCCCCGGCAATATCCGCCACCCGATATAGCCGCTCATGTCCGCAGGGCAACGTCGCGGCTGACCGCTTTCGCCTTGCGCTGCGCCAGATAGGCAAGAACCGCGGCAACGGCGAGAAGGGCCGCGCCAACAAGCGGGCGATAGAATATCCAGGCGATGGATATGGTGACCAGCGACAGGCAAAAGGCGAGCAAAAAGGCCACAATCCCCGTGCCCGCGCCGATAATGCTGCCGAATATAGGCACCACATCGGCCAGAACCCTGATCACGCGCAAGATCAGCTTCAGGCCGATAAACATGAGAATCAGGCCAAGAAAACGCAGGCCCCAGGTAAGGATGGTGTTTTGCTTAATCGCCTCCTGAAACATATCCTGCGCCGGAACAAGCCCGGATTTCAGCATATCGATAATTCCACCGGCTTCGGCCTTGTAGGGAATAAAGCTGGTGCCGGATTGTTTGGCGATAATGCTGATATCCTGCGGATACACCACCTTGACCATAATGCGCGCATCGCCGATTTTCCTGTGCTTGCGCGAGCCGATATAGATGATGCCGTTTTCAAGCGAAGCGCGGGTGGCAAGATCATCATTGGGGAAATTGTCATAAGTAAGCGGGAATGATGTTGTCGAGCGGACGCTCGAGATCTGCTGCGGGTTCAGGGCAAAAGCGCCAAGATTGACGTTTGCCGCCTGCCATTGCGCCGAATCCACCGGCATGATGGTCGGGTTCTCATGCCCTCCGGGGTGTTTGAAATTGGACGAATTGATCAACATGCCCGTCCATGTCTTGTCATAAGTGTAGGTGGTCACGGTTTCGGTGCCGCCGCCCAGCTTGTTGCGGGTTTTCGACTTCTTGTTTTCGCGCCATTGCAGCATTTCAACCCGCCGGATGAGGCGAATCGCTTTTACCTTTACATCCAGCAGCGGATCGGTCAGCTCATCTTCGGTAAACGCCTTGCCGCTGACATGAACCAGCGCGCCGTCATTTTGGGGCTGCACTTGGTCAGCGGACACCGAAACCACGCTGCCCGCGCCTTCTTGCAGGGTTTTATAGGTCTGAACCGCGCGGCCTTCATTCCAGAACAGGAGAACAAACGCGCCCAGAAACAACAGAACCCCGAATATAATGCCACCAAAAGCGCCCTTGATGCGGCTGCCCCATGAGCGCGAAGTGGTGTGAGTAAAACTGTCAGGCATTTTTCGCCCCCATTCATCCTTGTTTATCCATGCCGCAGCTTGCCCCGGCTGACAAGCGCCTTTTCGCCCCGGTAGCTGAATTTAAACCACACCTCCAGATATCGCGCAACCTGCACACACAATCTCATCGCCTGCGCCCGGCCAGACATCCGGGCTGCCCGCCAATCAAGCCGATTTCACGTTTTTTCAGACAAGGCACGAAAAATTCTGGTACGAGTGGAAAGAAAAACCCCGAACACAAAGTGTTCGCAAGCCCGACCGGGCGCCGCGCGGCCAGCGCGCCCCATCTTGAGGCCCGAGCGCAGCGAGGAATTGCCGCGAGATATATATAAAATGGCGCGGCCGAGAAAAATAACTGCACTTTCTCACCCCAACCCAGAGATGAACATTTTTTCATTGATTATATATATTTAGAATCAATGGGTTGACTATGGGTGAATTTAGAAGCATTTCCGGAAAAGCGGGAACCGGTTTTCCGACAAGAAGTACGGCAATAACAAAAAGTTAGAGCCCGGTTCTGATTCAGTCAAAACCGGGCTCTAGTTATTCACAGTTTCTCGAGTCAAAGGGTGGACTGAGGGGGGGAACCAGAAAGGTGGGCTCAAAGGTGGACTGATGATCTATAATATCTTAAATCAGATGAAAGCATCCCATCATAAACGGCAGCAAGCGCCAGCAACCTGCGAGTCTGGCGGGCCACATTCCGCCCTTGACGGCAGGACCCTGCTTGAGGTCTGCTGGGCCGGCAATCAGGATAAACAGGCGGTATAATCAACAACAAGAATACACCTACTGCGCGGCCAAAGAGTCCAATAATGCGGGACAAGCCCAGCTCGGTCAGTTGCAAACATTATATGTTCAGTTTTTTACTGTCCGGTAGAGCGTCACCAGTGAAGACAGTTCGGCATCATTGAGTGGGTTGCTGTAGCCGGTTACGCGGTCACCGCGAATACCGATGATCATGCGGGCCAGAAATTCAACGCTGGATTGCCGCTTTGCCTGTTTGAACAGATTGAATGCCGGGCGCTCAACGCTCAGATCAGGATCATCATGACAGGCGGCGCAATATTCATCGTGAATGGTGCGGGCGCGGGCAGACGACCCGGTGGCGCGCGGCAGAAGGAGCGGATATTTTTTTATCAGCTCTGTTGCTATCTGGACAACTTCCCCCGGCTGATTGCTGGCCAGCCGTGCGGCAAATTGCTTCAACATTAGAGAGGGAATTTTATTCATGAGCCCTCTTTCCTGGTCAGCCAGCCGCAACAAGAGGGGAAGTCCGGCAAAGGCGCCGCGCAAGCGCTCTTCCAGCCCTTTACGCTGCGCCGGCAGCATTTTTGGTTCCTTCACCAGTCTGGCGGCATCTCCCGATATGACCTGCAACTGTGCCCCGGCACGCCTTGCATGCTCGCCCTGCGCCATGGAGGTAGTGCAAAATATCAGCAAAAAGCCGATTGCCATCATACAGGTAAAAAAGCCGTACCCTCCCTGCCCGTACCTGTTCATCTCAAATCGTTATAATCATGTCGGCAGCCAATATTTTCTCAAGCAAACGATCCCAGTCCGCATCCTTCATTTTATCCGCGTGAAGACTTACGGATGAGGTTCCGGGCAGTCCGGCGAGTGTCTCGCGTAACATTTCGGCATCCTCGAACAATCCGGTTTCAAGGATGAGCATTTTGATTTTGGTCATATATTGATGACTCCATGACTTTCTTCAATCGCCCGGCCAAGCTGCGAAGGGGTGAGCAGTTCAAGATACTCCCGCATCTCCTTGACCGTTGTCTGGGGTTCGATGTCTGTCAGATCCAGCAATTCGGCGGTTTCACTCTCCATGACCTCGCGCTTGAGCGGGCGGCCCATGAATATCAGCCGGACTTCATGCCCGAATATTGTCAACCCGGCGGCAAACCGCATCGCTTCTTCAGGATCACGCCGGGCAAGCACCAGTATATTCTTTTCGTCCGAACTCATGTTTTCTCCTATAAACTGATAATGCGCCGGGTTTGCGATACAAGTAACGAATTATTGGTCTGACTGCCCAGTTGAACCGGGCATGGAAGATCGCCCATAAACGATTGCCAGGATTCCTGACAGGCAACAGCGGTTGTGGCTCCGGCCATGGCCTCGGCAACATCGGGACGTTGCAGAATATTGACGCCGTCATTGGTGAAAAATACGGCCCATTTTATTCCGGCGCGATTTGCCGCTCTGGCCAGACCAAGGGCGATCGGCGTTGACGAGGGGGTTGATATGATAATCAGCAATTCCATGACGTTAACTCCTGTTCCCGGTGACCAGCCATTTTGAGAAATAACCGGCACCAAAGGCACCGGCGGCAATCACAACCCCGATAACAAGCAGCCGCAGCTTTGACGGGCCCTGTGCTGGTGAGAGTTTTTCATGCCCGGCGGAAAGAGTGCCTGTATCGGCATAGGTGGCGGCATCAACCGGGAGTGAGCCATCAAGCGCCCAGCCCGCCCAGCCCTCCAGCAAAACCTTCGGCCGCAACCCGTTTGCCACAAGGCGCGCCAGCGCCGCCAGGCCTTCATAAGTGCCCTGACCATAAACAACGAGTTCGGTTCCGGTTTTGATTTCCATCTCTAAAGGCGGTGGGATTCGGAAAGCACCGGGGATATGACCGCCTCTGAAACTCCTCAATTTGTCCCCCCAGTACTCACGCTCAGCGCGCACATCCAGAATGGCCAGAGGTGCATCATTTCTGATCTTGTCGGCAAGTTCATTGCGCAGGATGAGCGCATCGAATAAAAGTCAAAGTCGGTGGCAAAGATATTGGCTTCGCGGCCGAGTTTCTGGG
>CAZIVB010000223.1:0-4214 GCA_964542565.1 uncultured Hyphomicrobiales bacterium
TGCGCTCGGGCCTCCGATGGGGCGGCCTGACCGGCCGGCGCCCGGTCGGGCTTGCGAACACTTTGTGTTCGGGGGACTCGTTTCGGTTGCACGTTCAGATAGGGCGGCCCGAGGGGGGATTGCTCGTCAAGGGCGAAAAAATATTTTTCAAAATACGTAATAATTAAAGTAAAATTCATAATTAACGGTTTGCGAACAAGCGATTAACTGTGTTTTTAGCTGTTTCATGTAGTTTACCTGCCATACACCGGACACAATAAAAGCAAAACCGGGCAGGTAAAGGCTTATGATACTCTGGCTGCATAATTTTGGAATTTATTCCCGTCTTTATTTCCTTGGCGGAATGACGGCGCTCATAGCTTTTGTCCTTGGCGGCATATATATTTACGGCGAGCACCAGAACGAAGAAGCGCTGACCCGCCAGGAACATCTGGTTGAGGCGGCTGTAAAGCTTCACCGCGTGACCGGCGCTTTTGAAATTCTGTATCATCATCAAAAAACCTATTTTCAAAAGCCTGGTGCAGATTACAGATTTGCCTTTGAATCCAGCGCCGAAATACTGGAGGCCCAGATCGGGCAATTATCCCAAAGCTCCTTGTTTGAAGCTGCAAAACAGCCAATCGCAAATCTGGAAACCGCGCTGCTCGGATATAAAAATGCCTTCCTTCGCAGCATTGTTTTGAAGAAAAAGGCAGGTCTGGATGCAGATCATGGATTGTATGGGGCGTACCGCAACGAAGTCTTCAAGATAAAGCGCATTTTGTCCGCAACGGGAAGATCGCGGTTAAGGCGCGCCCTGCTTGAGTTGCGGCAAAACGAAATGGAATATCGCGCCACCGGCCAAGAGCGCTATCTCGTGGAATTTAAAAATAAATACGCGGCAATCGTGGCTGACAACATTCTCACCGAGCTGCCCTCTCGCGAGCGCCGCAAGATGACATCGGCATTGCAAAATTATCAAGATAGCTTCCTGTCATGGGCCCGGGCCGACAAGGAATTGAGACGGGCGATAAACAAGGTCAATGCGCAAAAGGAGGCATTTGCATCGGCATTGATGCGGATCAAGGATATCTCGTCGCGAAAACTGCAACAAACCAATAATCTGCTGCGGCAAACACGCGAATACTCCCGCCAGGTCATTCTCGTCACACTGGTTCTGGCGGCGCTGGTTTTGCTGTTTTTAAGCTCCATGGTCGCCGCCAGCCTGTCGCGTCCGATCAAATATCTCTCCTGGGTCATGAAGGGGCTGGCGAGGGGGGAGACCTATCATGACGTGCCCTATTTTTCGCTGGATAATGAACTGGGCGAAATGGCCCGGGCGGTCAATGTGTTCAAGAACGGCATTATTGCCCGCATTAATGCCGAGGCCGAACTGCGCAAAACGGCGGAGCGTTATAATCTGGCCATCAAGGGAAGCAATAGCGGCATATGGGACTGGGATGTTACTGGCCGGAAATCCCACTATTCGGAAAGCTTCATGGAAGTGCTCGGATTTGCCCTGGAGGACCGCGTCACGAACGACACCCTGCTGCTGGAAAAAATTCACCCCGCCCATAAAGAGGTTTATCTGCGCGCCATCAGGAATGACCTCCTGAAAGGGGATCACCGCATCGATCTGGAAATCAGGGTCAGGCATAATAACGGATTATATATCTGGCTTCAGGTCATCGGCTGGGCGGTTGAGGAAACCGAGGGCAGAATAACCCGCGCGGTCGGCAAGATTATTGATGTCTCCAGACTGAAAGAGACCGAACTTGAGCTCAGGGCCCATAAGGTCAATCTGGAAAAAACGGTTGCCGAGCGCACGAAAGAGCTTCAGGAGAGCCAGAACACCCTGACAGAGGCGATTAACGCCGTTCCCGAAGGCTTTATTTTGTCGGACACTGAAGACAGGGTTATTCTGGTCAATGACCTGATGAAGCAATATTACCCGACAGCGGTGTCCTTCATGCGCGCCGGGGCACATTTGCGCGATATGATCCGCGCCGCCTTCCCGCATGAAAGCGAAGAGAAAATTGACCGGCGCATGCACAATTACTCCAGCGCCAAAAGCGGCGAAATCCGCCGGCTGGACAGCGGTATCTGGCTGTATGTGGTGCGCAAGAAAATCCCCGGCCTTGGCGTTATCGCCCTGTATAATGACGTGACCGCCTTTCGCCAGCAGGAAGACGAGCTTACCGAGCAGGCCGCGAAGCTGGAGATGGCGTTAAGCTCCGAGCGCGAGTTGAGCGAGTTGCAGCGCAGCTTTGTCTCCATGGCCTCGCATGAGTTCAGAACGCCGCTGGCGATCATAGATGGCGTCGCCCACCGGCTGAGCCGCAATGCCGGGCGCGGCCGGTTGCAGCCCGAGGATGTGCTCACCCGCGTGACGCAAATCCGCTCTTCCGTCAAGCGCATGGTCAATCTGATGGAAAGCACACTCTCGGCGGCGCGTATGGATTCGGGCAAGGTGAGGATCAAACCGGGCGATTGTGATTTGCGCGCCGTGATCGAGGAGGTCTGCGAGCGTCAGCGCGGCATCAGCCCGTCTCATAACATCACCACCAGGCTTGATGAGCTTCCCGGCACTCTGCGCGGCGATGGCGCGGCGCTGGAACAGGTGTTTACCAATCTGCTTTCCAATGCGGTGAAATATGCGCCGGACGCCCCGGATATCAAGATCAGGGCCTGGTGGCGGGGCGAGGATACTATCATGGTCTCCGTGCGTGATTACGGGCTCGGGATTGACGAGGAAGATCTGCCGAAAATGTTCGGCCGCTTCTTCCGCGCCAAAACCTCCACCGGCATAGCCGGGACCGGCATCGGCCTCAATCTGGTGAAGATGTTTGTCGAGGAACATGGCGGCCGCGTCACGGTTGAGAGCCGGATCGGCAAGGGCTCCACATTCACCGTGAGCCTGCCTGTCGCCGGACCCGGGATTGTGGATGAAGGCGAAGAGAGTAACGGGGCGGCGGACGAAAAGGCGGCCTGAAGCCATTATAAAAAAGGAGTAAGGGAAATGGCGATTGTATTGTGCATAGAAGATGAAACGCATCTGCGTGAAATCATTGTCGAAGAGCTTGAAGACGAGGGCTACGATGTCCTTGAGGCCAATAATGGCCGTGAGGGTCTCGACATGATCTTGCATCACCATCCCGATATGGTTGTCTCCGATATCACCATGCCGTTGATGAACGGTCATGAACTGCTGCTCGAATTGCGTGAGAATCACCCCAAATTCGCCGAATTGCCGTTTATTTTCCTCTCGGCCCTGGCCGATAAAAGCCAGGTGATAGAGGGGCTGGAACTGGGCGCGGATGATTATCTGACCAAGCCCATCGATTACGATATGCTTCTCGTCAAGGTCAAGGCCGGCTTGCGGCAATCGGGCAGGGTGGCGGAAAAGCAGCAGAGTGACCAGATCAAGCTGTTCAGGGCGCTGACCAATGATGAAGCGGAAGAAACCGCGCCACTGCCCAAAATGTCGCCGCGTTATGTGGCGCTGGTGGGGGCCAGCGACAAGGGGCTGTTTGATATTCAAAGGCTTCTGGAAGAGCTGGGTCACAAGGTCACCGTTTTTACCAGCGGCAGTTCCTATCTGCGCAAGGTGCGAACCGATGGCCTCAAGGCCCATCTCACCATGTTATGGGTCCAGAGCGATGACATGCAGGGGCCGATGATTGTCAGGACAACCCAGAACCGCCACGGCGCTTATGTCCTGGTTATTCCCGAAAGCCTGAGCGAAAACATGCACGGGGTTCGTCCCAACGGCATAGATGACGTAATCGGATTGCCCATGAGCGAAGACGAACTCATCACCAAAATTGCCCAGTGGACCCGGCAGGAGATCAATGCCCCGGTAGCAGCGGAATAAAATTTCCGCCAAAACGGCAATCAACAAGGGCAGTTCAAAAGAGCAACCTCAAATACGCAGCCCCCCCGCGCCCGACCGGGCGCCGGCCGGTCAGGCCGCCCCATCTTAAGGCCCGAGCGTGAGCGAGGAACAGCCGTGAGATATATAAAATAACGCCAATTCGGGATAAGGAAATCGAGATGCTCCTTTTTCTGTCATCCCTGCGAAGGCAGGGATCCAAACCGGGTTTTCCGCCAGCTGATAGCCTGTTTTGGATTCCTGCCTTCGCAGGAATGACAATTAAAACAAAGAGTTACACATACGAACAATAACCTCTTATCCCGAGTTGGCGTTAAAAAACCCGCACTTAACCCGCCGCAAA
>CAZIVB010000224.1:0-4192 GCA_964542565.1 uncultured Hyphomicrobiales bacterium
TCCTCTTCTTTTCTCTTCGCCGCGTTCATGCCCTTGATGAGCAAGAACAGGGCAAATGCAACGATAATGAAACTGATGGTTGCATTAATGAACACCCCCCAGTTCATGGTCACGGCGCCGGCTTTCCTGGCCGCTTCAAGCGTTGCCGCCGGTTCGCCTTTCAGGGTTGTAAAAATATTGGTAAAATCAATCCCGCCCATGAGCAGGCCGATGGGCGGCATAATGATATCGTTCACCAATGACTTTACAATGGTGCCAAATGCGCCGCCAATAATAATACCGACGGCCATATCAATGACATTGCCCTTCATGGCGAATTCTTTAAATTCCTTGAACATACAGGCCTCCGTTTGTTTATTGATACTTTTGTATATGGAAGCAATGTGGCAATTGCAACCCCGATTCGACGCCCCGTTATAAAGCCGCTAAACTCAGCGGGCGGTGTGTTCATTCGGGCGGGATTTCGCTCCGGCCGGATTGACACGCCATGCTCTAACAATAAACGTACAGGTTGAATATAAAGGCCGATGCCAGCCAGATACAAAGCTATAAATCTCCCATTGGCGAGGGGCCGCTAAATGCTCAGCGGCTGGACAATTGCGGCCGTGGCGCTCGCCTATTTCGGGGTTTTGTTTGCCATTGCCTCTTATGGCGACCGGTTGGCGCGGCAAGGAAGAATCCGCCTTAAACGGCCGGTTCTTTATGCCCTCACTCTCGGGGTCTATTGCACATCATGGACGTTTTTCGGCTCCGTCGGGCTGGCGGCGACCAAGGGTTTTGACTTTCTGCCGGTCTATCTGGGGCCGATTCTGGTCTTTACCATCGGCGCGCCGCTGCTGCGGCGCATTATCCGGGTCAGCAAATCCCAGAACATCACTTCGATTGCCGACTTTATCGCGGCGCGCTATGGCAAGAGCGAGCTTCTGGCGGCAATCGTCACGGTCATCGCGATTATCGGCACGGTGCCTTACATCTCCTTGCAGCTCAAATCCATGTCCACTTCGGTCAATACGCTGATTGGCGCCGAGGCCGGGGCGGCGGCGAGCTTTCCGTTTGACACCGCCTTCCTGATTGCCGGCCTGATGGCGGTGTTCGCCATATTGTTCGGCACGAGGCATATTGACGCCACCGAGCATCAAAACGGGCTGATGCTGGCGATTGCGACCGAATCGGTCGTCAAGCTGCTGGCCTTCCTGACCGTTGGCGTCTTTATCACCTTCGGCACCCTGGGCGGGCTTGGCGGGCTGATGGAGGTGGTAACAAAGCATCCGGAAATCTCGACCCGGTTCAGCGGCAATTTCAACATGTCGTCCTGGCTCAGCATCATGGTGCTTTCCACCTTCGCGATCATCATGCTGCCGCGCCAGTTTCATGTCGGGATTGTCGAAAACCCGCATGAGGACGACACCAGAAAAGCCGCCTGGCTGTTTCCGCTCTATCTGGTGGCGATCAATCTGTTTGTGATCCCGATCGCGGTTGCCGGCCTGCTGACATTCGGCGACAATTCGGTGGATGCGGATTTGTTCGTGCTCGCCCTGCCGATGAAAATGGAAGCGCCGATTATAACCATGATCGCCTTTCTCGGCGGGCTTTCGGCTGCGACCGCCATGGTGATCGTGGGCGCGGTGGCGCTCAGCATCATGGCTTGCAACAACCTGGTTGTTCCCATGATCCTGCGGCGACAACTGGCGCTGGGAAGCCGCGAGGATATGGGTCCGCTGCTGCTCAATATCCGCCGCAGCGCCATTATCCTTATCCTGTTCTTTGCCTATATTTACGACTCCATGGTGGGGGATTCGTTTCCCCTGGCCTCCATCGGCCTGATGTCGTTTGCCGCCATCGCCCAGTTCGGCCCGGCGTTTTTTGGCGGGTTGTTCTGGAAGCGGGCCACGGCGCATGGCGCCACGGCGGGTATTCTGGCCGGATTTATCATGTGGGCCTATACATTGCTGCTGCCCTCCTTTGTCGAGTCAGGGTGGATTGCCGAGAGCATTCTTACCGACGGGCCTTTGGGGTTTGCCCTTTTGCGGCCGCAAATGCTGTTCGGCCTGACCCTGCATCCGCTCTCGCACGGTGTATTGTGGTCGCTGACGGTCAATCTTGCCGCCTATATTCTGGTCTCCCTGGCCACGACCCAGCAACCGATCGAGCGTTTGCAGGCGATGGTGTTCTCTTCCGGCGAGATCAGCTTTACCCCCAAGGGGGTCGGCATCGGGCGGGCGGGGATTACAATCGGTCATCTCAAGCAGGCGGTGGCGCGCTATCTTGGCGAGACCCGCATGGAACGCTCTTTCCGTGAATATGAGATTAGCCGCGAGATCAAGCTTGAAGAGGACGATCCGGCCGACCTGCGGGCACTGAAATTTACCGAGAACCTTCTTGCCAGCGCCGTGGGGGCGGCCTCTTCGCGGCTGGTCATGACGCTGATGCTGGGGCGCGAAAATGACAGCATGAAGGGGGCCATGCGTCTGCTGGATGATGCTTCCGAAGCCATTCAGTACAACCGGGATTTGCTGCAATCGGCGCTGGATCATGTGCAGCAGGGGCTGGGGGTGTTCGACAAGGACATGCAGCTTGTGTGCTGGAACCAGCAGTTCCGCAGCCATCTTGATCTTCCGGCAAGAATGGGCCGGGTAGGAATGCCGCTGGATGAAATCATCAGCTATATCGCCCAGAATGGCGATATCACGGGGGATTCGGTTATTGACGAGACCACCCGGCTGATCGATGTCATCATCAAGCAGATGCAGCCTTTTCAGCGCTCGCTTGCCTCCACGGGAAGGATCCTGGAGCTTCGCACCGATGCGGTGCCCGATGGCGGGCTGGTTCTGACCATTTCGGATATGACCGAAAACGTCATGGCCTCACGGGCGCTTGAGCAGGCCAATATCACGCTTGAAAGCCGGGTGCGCGACCGCACATCGGAGCTGACCCTGCTGAACCGGCAATTTGAAAAGGCGCGCAGGCAGGCCGAGCAGGCCAATGAAAGCAAGACGCGGTTTCTGGCGGCGGCGGGGCATGATATTCTCCAGCCGCTCAACGCGGCAAGGCTGTACACATCCTCTCTGGTGGAGCGCTGCAACGAGGATTGCGAAGAGCACCGGCTGATGCTGAATATCGACACGTCTTTAGAAGCGGTCGAGGAGATCATGAGCACCCTGCTCGATATCGCCCGGATTGACGCGGGGGCCCTCAAGCCGGATTTACGGCCTGTTTCCCTCGCCGATATCTTCGCCCAGCTTGCGGTCGAGTTCACGCCCGTCGCCCAGGAAAAAGGGCTTGAGCTACAGGTCATGTCCTGCTCGCATGCGGTATATTCCGATCGTCTGCTACTGCGGCGGGTGTTGCAAAACCTGCTTTCCAATGCGATCAAATACACCGATCGCGGCAAGGTTATCATGGGGTGCCGGCGGCGCGGCGGGCAGGTCTCGATCGAGGTGCATGACAGCGGTCCGGGAATCCCCGGTTCCAAACACAAACTTATTTTTCAGGAGTTCAAAAGGCTGAATACAAAGGAATCGGGCGAGCGCGGCCTGGGGCTGGGGCTCTCCATCGTGGAGCGGATCGTCAAGGTTTTAGGGCATGAGCTGCATTTGCGCTCGGTTTCAGGTTCGGGGAGCGTTTTCAGCCTCACCGCCCCGATGGCCGAACTTCAGGTGATCAACAAGCCGGTCGAAAATACCGGCAAGGTTTCGCGGCTGCAAATGACGGGGCTCCGGGTGCTTTGCATCGACAATGAGCCGGATATTCTCGATGGCATGAAAGCCCTGCTGGATGGCTGGGGCTGCAATACGCAGCTTGCCGCCTCGCTTAAAGCGGCCAAAAAGCTGGTTAAAAAACTGCCCCGGGCGCGAATGCCGGATATGCTGCTGGTGGATTATCATCTTGATGACAGCACCGGTATTCATGCCATCCGGGTGTTGAGAAAACTTGCCGCTTGCGATATCCCGGCCATCCTGATTACGGCGGACCGCTCCAGCGATTTGCAAAAACTGGCAAAGGACAATCTGGTGCCGGTATTGAACAAGCCTCTTAAACCGGCGGCGCTTCGCGCCCTGATGTCACAGACCCGTTTGCAGCAGATCGCGGCGGAGTAGCTTCTTGCAACAAGGTAGCTTCTATAGCTGGTCCGGTTTGGATTGACACAGCCCGGTTTTTTTCGCTCGCGGCTATTCCTCGCTGGCGCTCGGGC
>CAZIVB010000225.1:0-4190 GCA_964542565.1 uncultured Hyphomicrobiales bacterium
ATCCGCATTCAGGCCAGCGGCGGGCTGTCCGATGCCGATATCGATAAGATGGTCAATGATGCCGAGGCGCATGCCGAGGAAGACAAGAAGCGCCGTGAGAGCGTTGAGGTTCGCAATCACGCCGAAGCTCTGGTCCACTCCACCGAGAAAACCCTTGGCGAGTTTGGCGACAAGGTCTCCGAGGCCGACAAGAGCACGGTCGAAACCGCCATCGCGGATTTGAAAACCGCGCTTGAGGGCGAGGATATCGATGCCATCAAGGCCAAGGCCGAAGCGCTCTCCCAGGCTTCCATGAAGCTTGGCGAGGCCATGTATCAGGCCCAGGCCGCCGAGGGTGCGGGCGAGCAGGCCGAGGCCGGGCAAGCCGAATCCTCATCTGATGATGATGTGGTTGACGCTGATTTTGAGGAAGTCAAGGACGACAAGAAATCCTCTTAAAAGCTCAGTGCGCCCATGATCAATGATACCCCCCATATCCCCCATCCGGACCGGATGGGGGATTTTGCTTATCTGTTACGTGAAGACCACCTGACCCAAGGCATATAAGCCCATGCAAAAACGCTGTTTTTATGAAGTTTTGAGCGTTTCACGCTCTGCGGACGGCTCGGAAATAAAATCGGCCTTCCGCCGGCTGGCCAAGGAGTGCCACCCCGACCGTAATCAGGACGATGCGGCGGCCGAGGCAAGATTCAAGGAAATCGGCGAAGCCTACGAGATTTTGAAAGACCCGGAAAAACGCGCCGCCTATGATCAGTACGGCCATGCGGCGTTTGAAAATGGCGGCGGCGGGCACGGGGCCGGTTTCGGCAATGATTTTTCCTCCTCCATGTCGGATATCTTTGACGATCTGTTTGGCGAGTTTGTCGGCGGCGGCCGCCGCGGCACGCGCCATGCCGAGCGCGGCTCGGATTTGCGTTTTAACCTCGATATCACGCTTGATGACGCCTTTTTCGGCAAGACGGCCAAGATTGAAGTGCCCTCTTCGGTGGCCTGCGAGCCCTGCGGCGGCTCCGGCGCCAAAGCCGGCACGGCGCCCACCGCCTGCCCCTCCTGCCACGGCCGCGGCAAGGTGCGGGCCTCGCAGGGCTTTTTCACCATTGAACGCACCTGCCCGTCCTGCCACGGTTCGGGCCAGATTATCCAGGAGCCATGCGAGAATTGCCATGGTCATGGCCGGGTGATGTCGGAGCGCACTTTGAGTGTCAATATTCCCAAAGGCGTTGAGGACGGCACCCGCATCCGTCTGGCCGGTGAGGGCGAGGCGGGGCTGCGCGGCGGCCCGCCGGGGGATCTTTATATTTTCCTCTCCATCGAGCCGCATGAGTTTTTCCAGCGCGACGGGGCCGATCTGTTCTGTTCGGTGCCGCTTGCCATGACAACGGCGGCTCTGGGCGGTGAATTTGAAGCCCCCACCATCGGCGGCGGCCGCACCCGGGTCAAGGTGCCCGAAGGCACCCAGAACGGAAAACAGTTTCGTTTGAAAGGCAAGGGCATGCCGGTGCTGCGCTCGCGTCAGCTGGGCGATATGTATATTCAGGTCGGTGTCGAGACCCCGGTCAAGCTCTCGCGGCAGCAAAAAAAGCTCATGCAAGAATTTGAAAGACTGGGATCGGAAAAGAACAATCCGCAATCCTCCGGTTTTTTCAGCCGGGTCAAGGAGTTCTTTGAGGGCATTGGCGATTAACCGTTGATCAGGGGGGCAAGATGGCCAAGGGATACTGGATCGGGCATGTCGATGTTTATGACGAGGATGCCTATCTGAAATATATCGCCGCCAATGCGGCCGCTTTCGCCAAATACGGCGCCCGGTTTCTCATCCGCGGCGGCGAGTTTGAATGTGTTGAGGGCAAAACCCGCGCCCGCAACGTCGTGATCGAGTTTGCCTCCCTTGAAGCGGCGCGGGCATGCTATCATTCACCCGAATATAAAAACGCCATCGCGTTTCGCAGCGGCGGCGTGGCCGAGGCCGATCTGGTGATTATTGAAGGTTATGAGGGGTAGGGCTTATGGGCGATATGAAAATAGCCGTTATGGGCGCCAGCGGGCGTATGGGGCGGACCCTCACCCGGCTGGTGCATGAGATGGAGGGCTGCGTTGTCGCGGGCGGCACCGAAGCGCCGGGCTCGGAATTTATCGGCGCTGATCTGGGCGAGCTGGCCGGGATCGGCAAGCTGGGCATTGCCGTCACCGATGACCCGATTGATCTGTTTGCCAAGATCGACGGGGTGCTTGATTTCACATCGCCAATGGCCAGCCTTGAATTTGCCGCCCTTTCGGCCCAGGCGCGCATCGTGCATGTCATCGGCACCACCGGTTTTACGCCGGAGCAGGAGGCCGCCCTTGAGCCGGCCTCGCGCCACTGCGTCATCATCAGGGAAGGCAATATGAGCCTCGGGGTCAATCTGCTCACCGCGCTGACGAAAAAGGTGGCGGCGGCTCTGGATGATGATTTTGACATCGAAATTCTTGACATGCATCACAAGCACAAAGTTGACGCCCCTTCGGGCACCGCCCTGATGCTGGGCCGGGCGGCTGCGGATGGCCGCCATATCGAGCTTGAGCATCACGGCGTTTATGCCCGCAAGGGCCAGACCGGCGCAAGGCGGCGCGGCGATATCGGCTTTGCCGCCCTGCGCGGCGGCTCGGTTGTCGGCGATCACAGCGTGATCTTTGCCGGGGAGGGGGAGATGATCACCTTGTCGCATCAGGCGCTTGACCGCGCCATCTTCGCTCGCGGCGCGATCAAGGCGGCGCTCTGGGGGCGCGGCAAGGATACCGGCATTTATTCCATGACGGATGTTCTGGGGCTGTCCTGAAATTTTTTCAAACCGGATTCACCGGCTGACAACGGAGCGTGAACGCGCTAAAAGGCATGCGGAACGACAAGATAGCAGGAACGACCAGATATGAGTCATATATTGACCCTTGTCCGTCATGGGCAAAGTGAATGGAACGCCAAGAACCTCTTTACCGGCTGGAAAGATGTTGATCTGACGGATAAGGGGGTGGAAGAGGCCATACAGGCCGGGCGGTTATTAAAAGCGCAGGGTTTCAAATATGATATCGCCTATACCAGCGCGCTGATCCGGGCGCAAAGGACCCTTGATCTGATGCTGGAGGAAATCGGGCAGCCGGATCTGGAGATTATCCGCGATCAGGCCCTGAACGAGCGCGATTACGGCGATCTTATCGGCATGAACAAGGATGACGCCCGCAAGGAATTCGGCGAGGAGCAGGTCCATATCTGGCGCCGTTCCTATGACGTGCCGCCGCCGGGCGGCGAAAGCCTGAAGATGACCGCCGCGCGGGTTCTGCCCTATTTTGAAAAACATATTCTGCCGCGGGTGAGTGCGGGCGAAAATGTGCTGGTTTCAGCCCATGGCAACTCCCTGCGCGCCGTGGTGATGGAGCTTGACGCGCTTACGCCTGAGCAGACCTTGCAGCTTAATCTGGCAACCGGCGTGCCGATCATCTACACCATCGGGGAAGACGGCAGGCCGACCTCGAAAAAAACACTCGAGCTTTCAGCGGCTTAAAAACTCTTCCGCCTTGAAAAGGGCAAGGAACGGGATATTCGCATCAGCGAAGCTGTCGCTTGCGCCTTCCTGGCGGTCCACAAGCGTGAGGACCAGAACCACCTCGCCGCCTTCTTCACGTACAAGATCAACCGCCTTTAAGGCCGAGCCGCCGGTTGTCGTGACATCTTCAACGATGCAGATGCGCTTGCCGGCAAGGCTCTCACCCTCGGCCAGACCTTCAATCCGCTTTTGCGCCCCGTGCCCCTTCACCTGTTTGCGGACAAAAAAGGCCGGCAGCGGCCGACCGCGCCTAAAACTTTCGGGCGCTACAAAAGAAACAATCGGAACCGCCCCCATTTCCAGCCCGCCGATCATGTCCGCCCCCTTGTCCTCAAGCGCCGCGCAAACCAGCTCAGCCAGCAAGGCGCTTCCTTCCGGGTCCATCATGGTCGGCTTCATATTGAAATAAAAATCGGACGTCCGTCCCGAAGCCAGGGTGATCTTCACCCCCTCGCCAAAGGATTTTTCACGGATGATCTCTTTCAGGCGCTTTGCCGAATCCTGCATCATGACGATATGTCCCCTTGTTCCTAGAGCCTTTCTGGTTTTGATTGAAACACAGTGCACGACACGAATGATTTTGTCATTCCCGCCTGCGCGGGAATGACGAAA
>CAZIVB010000226.1:0-4172 GCA_964542565.1 uncultured Hyphomicrobiales bacterium
AGCCCGTGAACGGACGCCCGCCCGGATGGGCGGGCGGAAAGCAAAAACTCGCGGGGCATCAGGTTTTTCTCGCTCGCGGCTATTCGGGGCTGCGCCACGGCCTGCGCGGGCGCAGCGCAGTGGCGCCGGGCCGCAGTCGCGGCCGTTGGAGCGGGGTGAAAATCAATGCCGTTGCTATCATGGCGCGGTCTGTGTGGTTAATGAAACCTGAACCAATATGTCTGTATTTAAGTTTAATTAAATTCGATAAATACAATATATAGTATAAATGTTAATTCGATGATGCAGCAATATATTATTTATATATAAAAACATCAATGCTAGGTTTAAAGTTGAATTGGCGCAGTGAAGAAACTCACTTGCATCGCTCAGAATGACGGCGCCTTGTAAAAGTCAGTGAATTTGGCCGCAGCGGCTGGATGAATTGTCAAAGGATAGGCATTATGTCGGCAATTACTGTGGCGGAATCTTCTTCAGTATCTCTTCAGGCGCGTCAGGATGCGGCCGAGAAGCGCGGTCAGGAAACCACCAACAGGGCGGCGGAGCGCGCTTCGGGGGCGGCGGATAATCCGGCGGTCTATATTTCCACGTCTTCACTGGCGCAAAGAGCCGCCGATTTGAGTCTCAGGCTGGATGAAATGGCCCGGGCGGCGGATATCTCCGCCCGGGAGGCTTTGGCGCGCGAGGCCGAGCTATCCCGGGAAACCGAAGCGGCAAGGCGCGGCGATGCCGAGGCGGCGGCGGTGCGTGAGGAAGATGCGGCCAGGGTGCTGGCCGGGCAGACGGCGGCGCAACTGGTGCAGGACAAACTCTCCATGACAACGGAGGCTGACCGGAATATTCTGCAATATCTCACCGGGTAGAGTTTTTAAGCCTCTGAATTTTTTATAATTCTTATGCCGCTTGCGTTTGTGCGGGGCGGCAATTGGCGCTGCGTTTTGTCCGGCGGCCTTACCGGATGGCAAAACAACCCCAGATAACTCATTTTTAACATAACACACGTAAAGATTGTTTTGCGGATAGGGGGCTATGCGCATTAACTTTAGAGCATCGTGCAATTAAAAAGAATCGCACTCACGCTCTAATCGTTTGTTTTGTCGCATCATTTTATCCGAAAACCGCGAACACTTTTCGGAATGATGCTCTAACGTGATGGTGGTGGGATTGCTATGTTGTCTGGGATGCAGGTTGATGCTCTCTATGAGGCTTTTTACGGTGATCAGGATATTGATGACGCTGATTTTTTCCAGCGTTCAAGCGAGGTGGAATATTATCAAAACGCCTTTATGGGCGCCCTTGACCAGCATACCCTGATTTCCATGACCGACAAGGACGGACGTATTGTCTATGTCAATGACAAGATGTGCGAGGTTACCGGCTATTCGCGCGGCGAGCTGATTGGTGAAAATCACCGGATTTTTAAATCCGGCTATCATACGGCGGATTTTTTTGAGCGGTTATGGGCGCGCATTTCATCAGGGTTGATGTGGGAGGGGCATATCAACAACCGCCGCAAGGATGGCGGCGATTGCTGGATATATACATCGATTGCACCGGTTTTCGGGCGTGAGAACGAGATTGTCGGCTATATCTCGGTGCGCACCGATATTTCGCGCCAGAAACTGGCCGAGGAGAGAATAAAAAAGGCGCTCGAGCTTGAGAAAAAAGCGCAAAAACGTTTGATGTCGGCGATCAATGTGATGGCGGGCGGCGTTATTATCTATGACAAGGAGGGGCGGGTGATTGCGGCCAATGAGGGGTTGAAAACCTTGTATCCGCAGCTTGACGAGCTTCTGATTCCCGGCGCGCCGCTGGCAAGTCTTGTCGGGGCGCTCTATCCTGATCTGCCGCCCAAGCAGTTGGCCTCGCGCGTTGAGGCGATTTTGGGCGCCACCAAGGACGAGGTGAGAATTCTGCCCAAGGGGCAGATTGTGAAAATTTCGCGCTCAAAAGCTGTAAACGGCGACCTGATCGTGGTGAATACCGATATCACCGATTATGTGGAGCAGGAAAAACGTCTTAAAAAGCAGGCAAGCAAGTTGCAGACGGCGTTGAAGAAGGAAATGGAGCTGAACGATCTGCAACGGCAGTTCGTCTCCATGGCCAGTCATGAATTTCGCACCCCGCTGGCGATTATCGACAGCACCGCCCAGCGCCTCGAGCGGCGCAAGGCGCGGCTTGATGAAGCCGAACTCAGCACCCGGGTTTGTAAAATCAGGCGCTCGGTGCAGCGCATGACGGAGCTTATGGAGAGCACGTTATCCGCGGCGCGCATGGATGCGGGCAAGGTGCAGCTCAAGATCGGCGATTGCCATATCAAAACCCTGATCGAAAAAGCCTGCCTGCGCCAGCAGGAGATTGCGATCAATCACAAGATTTCCTGGGAGCTTGAGGGTTTGCCCGAAACCGTAAAATGCGATTGCGGCAGCATCGGGCAGGTGATGGCCAATCTGCTTTCCAATGCGGTGAAATACTCGCCCCATTGCCCGGATATTCATGTCGAGGGCGCGGTTGCGGGGGGCGATATTCTCGTTCATGTCCGTGATCACGGGCTTGGCATAGATGAAGAGGACCAGCCGCGTCTGTTTGAGCGGTTTTTCCGCGCCAAAACATCTACCGGTATCGCCGGAACCGGGATCGGGCTTAATCTGGCGAAGCTTCTGGTGCGTGAGCATGGCGGCGATATCTCACTGCAAAGCCGCAAGGGCGAGGGCAGTGTGTTTACGATTCGGCTGCCGGTTGCGGGGCCCGAATCTGCACGTGAGGCGAGGGATTGAAAATGGCGGGAACAGCGAAGGTTTTATGTATCGAGGATGAGGTGGATTTAAGGGCCGATATTGCCGAGGAACTCGAAGATGCCGGCTATCAGGTGTTGCAGGCCGGGGACGGCCTTGACGGTTTGCGTGAAATTTTGCGTTTCAAGCCTGATCTTGTTGTCTCCGATATCACCATGCCCAAACTGGACGGCTTTGGCCTGTTGAGGGAGTTGCGTGAGAAACATGCTGAATTCGCCGATATGCCGTTTATCTTTCTTTCGGCTCTGGCTGACCGCAAGGACGAGATTCAGGGGGTGAAGCTGGGGGCGGATGATTACCTGACCAAACCGGTGGATTTCGAGATTTTGCTGGCCCGGGTCGAGGCGTCGCTGCGCCAGGCGATGCGGGTCGATGAGAAAAAACAGCGTGAGCAGGTCAAGCTGTACAAAGCGCTGATGCAGGACAAATCACAGGATAAATCGCACGGCAATGAACCTGTTCCCGAAGCCGGTCCGCTGCGTTCGGGCCTGCCCTCGCTGCGCATCAATCTTGTCGGGGTCAGCCACGAGGATTTATGGGCCTTGCAGCGCTTGCTGGAAGATGATGGCCATATCGTCACCGTGTTCACGTCGGGGCGCTCCTATCTTGAGAATCAGGAGAATTTTCCGGCCCATTTGAGCTTTGTCTGCCTGCACACCGATGACATGCAGGCCCCCATGATCGCCCGCATGACCCAGGAGCAGCAGGGGGTTGTCGTTCTTGCCGTCCCGGCCGAATTTGATAATGTGGCGCATCAGGCGGCGCTGCGCAGTTTCGGCGCGGTTTTGACCTTTCCGGCCGAGGCTGAAGTCCTGTTCGGGCAGATCGGCGAATGGTTGTGCCAAAAGGATGCTGACGGAACGGTAAAAGCATAGCTTGCCTAAAGGCGCGCTTGCGTATAGATACGGGCCAATTCTCCTTTTTCCCGTGTCCGCCTGTTCCTTTCATTGCCGCGTTCTGAAATTATTCAGGCAGGAGCGGCGGGAAGAGCGGACAGTTTTTACAAGCAGGTATCTTTATGCAATTGCGAAATGTCGCCATTATCGCCCATGTCGATCATGGCAAAACCACCCTTGTTGACGAGTTGTTGAAACAATCGGGTATTTTCCGCGACAATCAGCAGGTGGCGGAACGGGCCATGGATCAGGGCGATCTTGAGCGTGAGCGCGGCATTACCATTCTGGCCAAATGTACCTCGGTGATCTGGAATTCGCCTGAAGCGGGTGAAGTGCGGATCAATATCGTTGATACGCCGGGCCATGCCGATTTTGGCGGCGAGGTGGAGCGCATCTTGTCCATGGTGGATGCGGTGCTGCTGCTGGTGGACGCCGCCGAGGGGCCGATGCCGCAAACCAAATTTGTCACCATGAAGGCGCT
>CAZIVB010000227.1:0-4094 GCA_964542565.1 uncultured Hyphomicrobiales bacterium
TTCCGCCCGGTGCGGAATGATGGCTGTATCCGGCCTCTCTGGCGGCTTCATCGGAGCCGAAGCATTTGCCGCCCTTTGCGCTTTCAACCCTGATGGCGGGATATTCCTTGTCCAGCGGGGTGTAGTAAATCTTCCCGCCCCCTTGCGCTGCCACGGCCTTGACCGGACAAGGCGGGGCGTGGGCGGCCTCGGCCTCAAGGCGCGTTCCGCCGCGCCAGGCGGCGGGGGGTATGAATTTGCCGCGCCATAGGCCAAGAGAGGCGTGCCTGGCCTGTTTTTGCGCTTTTTTATAGCTGGCCGGGGCTTGGTCAAGCGCAATCGCGTAGCCTTCTTCCAGCAGGATGATGGCGGCGGGCGTTCCGCCTGTATTGCAGATTATTTTCGGCCGTCCATCTGCCGCGGCGGAACCGGCGGGGGCGGGGCGGCAATCGGGCGGATCAAAGGCAATGCGCCGGTGCAGCGCCCCGGCGGCGTCAAGGCCGCAATGCCAGGCGGCGGAGCCGTTAAAACAGACCTGGCCCAGCTCGGGCGTGTCGATCCCGAACAGATCATAAGAGGCATTGCCGATTTGCACCGTATCGCCGTCAATCACCTTGAAATTGAGATGGCTTTTGCCCGTTACCTCCGAATTGCTGATGACCCAGACGATCACGGCAATCGCCAGCAGGGAGGAAATCACGACGCTCAAAATCAGATACAATCTGCCGGGCGTTCCGGTTTGTTTTGAATCCATAGGTAAACAGCTCGCTTTCAGCCTTGCCCGAAAACATCATAAAATCAGCCTGAGCGCCATGATGGCCCTATTTGGGCGGATTTACAAAGCCCGTGGTCATATAGCTCTTTTGCCCCGATTCATGCATGGCCTCTTTTAACACCAGCCGCTCCCCGGCAATCGGCGCTCTGGGCAGACGGCTGATCGCCTGCACCTTGCGTCCGTCATCAAGCTTTACACTCAATATATAGCCGCTCTTGCGCCCGGCGCCGCGGATTATACTGACAATTTCTCCTTTCACGGGGGTGCTGGAGACGACCTTGTCGATATTTATCGTCTGCTCATAGCCGACAAAGATCAGCAGAGCCGAAACAGCGATGGCAATGCCTAGAGCGATAAGGCCGATTTTCAGCCGTTGCATGAAAATCAACCGGTCAAGACGCTTTTTAACATCGGGATTCATGGCGTGTCTGTGCGGGGATGATTCCGTCATGGGATTACTCTTTCACAAGATCCTGATATTGCTGAAACGAGCCGATCCAGAACCAGGCCAGCTTGTCGTCGGGGGTCTGTACCCCCACGGTCCTGTGTTTGAGGCCGACGCGGAAAGAAAAGATCGGCATCGAGGGATGAATCTGCCGGAAACGCAACGAGGCGTCAAAAGGTTTTTGCTTCCATAATCTGTAATTGGCGTCGGCCAGTTTCTGAATGTCATGCGGCAGATCGTCAAAGGCCGACCAGTAGCTGTCTTCACGCAGATATTCGGTTGACGGCAGCGAGATCAGACTGAACGAAAGCTTTTTTTCGATCCCTTCATATTCCTTCAAAGCCCGCGCGGCGGCCTTTTCCAGCCAGCGCCTCGAGGTCTTTGAGGAGACAATCCTGTCCCATTCATTCTTGTCTTCCACCCGGTCAATGATTTCCCAGGCGATGCGGTCCCTGTCCACTTTGGGCAGGCCCATAAGAACCTTGACCGCCTTGTCAACGATATCACTCATTTTTTTCAACCTTTGTTTGGTAATGAATATGTCCTCACCGGCGCCTCGATCCTGAACGCTTGTGGTGAAAATTTACGAATTTCCCGTTTATCCTGATGATCTTCCGGCCATCAGAGGCCAGAGCAATCCGGCGGGATTTAAACGGCTTTGATCAGGCCGCCGGTGAGCCGCGGGTGTCGGGGAAGTAATGGGCGGCGCGGATATCCGGTTTAGCACCGGCATTTGCAGTAAAAACGCGGCTGGCGGGCGAAAGCGCGGGAATGGCGGCAGGAGCAACTGCAATTGCAAGGTGGCAGGAGCCGCTATCAAAAGGATCATCGTCATACTCGCCGACGATCTGGCCCGCATATCCGTCAGGACCCGGCGCCGCGCTCCTTGCGTCATTCGCAAACAACTGCCCGAGCAGCAGAAACATGCCGAACAGGCTATACAGCAAGGTTTGTGAACTGATTTTCATAACGGCGGCGATCCATGCACCAGTATCAGACGCAAGGCGCAGCTTAGCATATGTTTAATGAAAAAAACCCGTTATTTTGCCGCAGCGGGGCAGAAGCAAAACGGGCGGGATTTTACCCCCGCCCGCTTCAAGTTTGATAAATACAGATGTCAGCCCTGCCGGCCCCTGAGCCAGTTGAGCATGGTATCGGCGTCGGAGACCTCGAAGGGGTCGGTGGGGCAGTTGTCGGAGTAATCGCTCTCGATAAACATTTTCACGATTTCGCCGTTTTCGACATACATGGAATAGCGCCAGCTGCGCATGCCGAAGCCGAGATTTGACTTGTCCACCAGCATGCCCATCTGGCGGGTGAAATCGCCATTGCCGTCGGGGAGCAGAAAGACGTTTTTGGCGTTCTGGTGGCGGCCCCACTGGAACATGACGAAGGCGTCATTTACCGACAGGCAGACAACCGCATCGACGCCCTGCGCCTTGAACTCGTCGTAAAGCTCCTCATAGCGCGGCAAATGCGAGGTGGAGCATGTGGGGGTAAAAGCGCCGGGAAGCGAGAACAGCACCACATTCTTGTTGGCAAAGATCTCGTCACTGGTGAGGTCTTTCCACTCATAGGGGTTGTCACCGCCCAGGGCTTCATTGCGGATACGGGTTTTAAAGGTTACGTCAGGGACATGGTTTCTCATTTTCATTTCTCCTTGGGGTTTGAAAGATTAGTCGGACGGGGTTTGGTTTTCCAGTGTGGAACGCAGCATACAGGCGGTTTCCCGCCGGTCGTTTTCGGCGATTCCGCTATTGGTCTGACGGGTCACGAGCTTCTCCTTGTTTGTTCTGATAGCAAGATAGGCGCTTGTAATAAATTTGTATAATGATATATTTCTCTTAGTTTAATCGATTTTTCCGATGGATAGATATGCGCCAGTTGCCCACCCTCAAACAGCTCCGGTATTTAAGCGTTCTGGCGCAGGAGGAACATTTCGGCCGCGCGGCGGAAAAATGTTTTGTCACCCAGTCCACATTAAGCGCCGGTATTGCCGAACTTGAACTCATCCTCGGCTCGCCGCTGGCCGAGCGCACAAAGCGCAGCGTCATGCTCACCCCGCTGGGGGTGGAAATCGCGCGGCGGGCGCAAAAACTTCTGCGCCAGGCGGAAGATCTGATCGAGCTTGCCGCGGCGCAGCGCAATCCGCTGAGCGGCGATTTGCGCCTCGGCGTCATCCCCACCATCGGCCCGTTCCTGCTGCCGCGCATTCTGCCCGAACTGAACAGCGCCTATCCGGATCTGAAGCTGTTTTTAAAGGAAGACCAGACCAACCGGATACTGGAGCAGCTTCGCACCGGAAAGCTCGATGCGGTATTGCTGGCCCTGCCCTATGAGATGGAGGGGATGAAAACCCGGGTGCTGGCAAATGACATGTTCAGCTTTGCCTGCCCGCCAGGCCACAAACTGGCGCGTAAAAAATCGATAACGAATGACGATATCGCCGATACGCAGCTTCTGCTGCTTGAAGAGGGGCACTGCCTTCGCGATCACGCCCTGGCGGCCTGCCATCTTGAATCGCGCCGCAAACAGGCCGGGTTTGAAGCCACCTCGTTGCAAACCCTGATCCAGATGGTCGCCAGCGGTCTGGGGCAGACCCTGCTACCGCAACTGGCGCTGGACGCCCGGCTGGCGGCGGGTCTTGATGTAGCGATCATCCCGCTGGCGGATAAAAACGCCTCACGCCAGATCGGCCTCGCCTGGCGCGCCACCTCGCCGCGCCACGATGACATGCAATTGCTCGGCGATGTGATCGAGGATGTTTTGGTATGATAGCGTTCGAGCGGGCACGGCGCAGTAGCGCCGGGCCGCCGTCGCGGCCGTGGGTGCAAAACCGTGAGGCCCGAGCATAGCCAAAAACTGTAAACCCCGAGAACCACTCCCCCCTCCGTG
>CAZIVB010000228.1:0-4080 GCA_964542565.1 uncultured Hyphomicrobiales bacterium
TCCTCGGCTGGGCGCACTTCTTTTCCAGCATCGCCGCCCCGACGCAGCTCCATCTGTTCATCATGGCCAGGGTCAGTTCCGGATGAAATTGCACCCCATAGGCGTTCTGGCCATAGAGCATCGCCTGGTTGCGAAACAGATCGCCTCTGGCCAGCAGGCGGGCGCCATGGGGAATATCAAAGCCCTCATGGTGCCATTGATAAACGCGGCTGGGCCACTGGGCAACGCATTTGCGCCCTTCCATGGTGGGGCGGACGGGGTAATACCCCGCCTCGACACAGCCGTGTTTATGGCGGCGCACCCGCGCCCCCAGATGCTTGGCCAGAAGATGCGCCCCCAGGCAGATGCCGAGAAAGGGTTTGTCCTCACGCAAGGGGACATGAATCCAGTCGATTTCGGTCTTGATAAACCCGGAGCCGTCATTGGCGAACATCGGTCCGCCGAAGATGATGGCGCCGGCGTGGTTCTGCAAGGTTCCGGGCAAAACATCGCCATAGCGCGGCCGCTTGATATCAAGCGTGTAGCCGCGATGAACCAGCGCCTCGCCCAGCCGTCCGGGCGAGGAGTTTTTCTGATGCAGTATAATGAGGATTTTGCTCAAGACCCGTCCTGTCCCTGATCCGTATTGGCCTGTTTTTGCGCCTCCAGGCGGCGTCTTACCTGATCTTTCAGTTCCAGACGGTCCTGGCGCGAAACGCCCAGCAGTTCCGAGGCCCGCCAGATAAGATTGGATTCATACTCATCCAGCCTGGCATCGGCAAACGCGACCTCCCAGAGCATTTCGACAACTTCCCGGCGGCCTTTCCGGTCGAGTTTGCGGGTCAGAACGCGGGTGAATGAATAGATATCAACGGCGTCCGCCTCGCGCCGCCGCGCCGCCTTGATGAGCGCTTCGACCTGTTGCTGCGAGAGCGAGAAATGCGACTTCATCAGATCGGTGAGATGGGCGTGTTCGAGCGGATCGTAATCACCGTCAATAGCCGCCACATGAACCAGAAGCGCGGCCAGCGCGAGCTGAAACTCGTCCGGAACGACAGCGCCATGCTCGTCGGTGAGAATATCGTCAAATAATTTTTTTACTGAAATCCACATATGCCTTGCGCCTGCCCGGTGACAAAAAAACCCTTGTACACGAAATTTGCAAATAAGCCACCAGAGCATCGTGAGTTCATTCATATTCACGCATGATGCTCTGGATGTGTTTGCGGCGATCAACTCGTCTGCATCCAAACGATTCCGTTTGAACGCAGGTTGATCTAACCAACCCATTTGGTGACAAGATTGCGGATTTCAACCGCGTCCAGAACCGGCCGTCCCGATTTGCGCGCAATCCGGGACGCCTGCTTGACCAGAGTATCGTTATCGGCAACCCGCCGGCCGGCTTTATCCATAATGTTGTTTTCAAATCCAACCCGCATATGCCCGCCAAACCCGGCCGCCCTTGCCATGCAGGCGGCTTCATTGCGGCCAAAGGCGCAAACCATCCACGGCCAGTTGCGCCCGTGCAGGGTTTCAAGGAAAGGATCGAGATCTTCCGGCGTGGCTTCACGGCCGCCATATTGTCCCAGAACGAACAATAAAAACGGCGCCGCAAAGGGGATCAGCCCGCGCCGGTAAAAGCTGATGAAACGCGCAAGATCATCGGCATCATATAAAATGAATTGCGGCCAGATGCGATCATGCGCCAGTCTGGCGAGGAAGGCGGCGGCTTTCACCTCGCGGGCGCTGTCGGGGATGATTTCGCGCAGGGCGAGAGAGACCGCCTCGGGGCGCAAAATATCAATAATGCGCATCTGCTCATCACTTGAATAACGGCCCGCGGCTTCGCTTGTCACCTGAATGATCATGGCATCGCCAACCGCCCGGTCGATGGCTGAAATGGCTCTGGTATAAAGTTCCGGATCAAGGCTGTGAGCGCCAGAGGCATCGCGCACATGCAGATGCAGGATCGAGGCTCCCGCCGCAAGGCAGCTCCGGGCGGTGCGGGCAATTTCCCGTGCCGTCAGCGGGAGCAGCGGATGATCGGATTTGGTGCGCCGCGCTCCGTTGGGGGCGCTCACGATCATAATGCCTGCCTTGCCGGTCATGGCCTAGACAGCTCTGGCGTTCAGGTGCGCGATGGCCTGATCAATGCTCAGGGCAAGCCTGTCCACAAGCATCTCCATTTCCTCATCCTTGATAATAAAAGGCGGCGCCAGCAGGATATGATCGCCGCTGATGCCGTCCGCCGTGCCGCCGCCGGGGTAAATCAGCAACTCGTTTTCAAAGGCGGTCTGCTTGATCAGGGCGTTGAGTTTGTCTTCAGGTTCAAAGGTCTCCCTGCTTTGCCGGTCCTGAACCAGCTCCAGGCCAATGAAGAGCCCGCGGCCGCGGATATCGCCCATATGGGGATGATCTTTAAATTTATCCCGCAACATCTGCATCAGGTTTTTGCCCTTTTGCCGCACCTGCTGCAAAAGCCCCTCGCGTTCGATAATTTTCTGCACTGCCAGCGCGCCCGCAGCGGCGGCGGCATGGCCCATATAGGTGTGGCCGTGCTGGAAAAGCCCGGTGGCCTCACGCACCACATCGACAATTTTCTCCTGAACCAGAAGGCCGCCAATGGGCTGATAGCCGCCGCCCAGCGCCTTGGCGATTGTGATCATGTCGGGTACGACATCGTCTTGTTCGCAGGCGAATAACGTGCCGGTGCGGCCCATGCCGCACATCACCTCGTCAAGAACCAGCAACACGCCGTATTTGTCGCAAATGCGGCGGATTTCCTTAAAATATCCCGGTGCGGGCGGCACCGCCCCGGCGGTGGCGCCGATGACGGTTTCGGCAAAGAAAGCCGCCACCCGTTCAGGGCCGATGCGCAGGATTTCCTCTTCCAGATCGCGCGCCGAGCGCAGGGCGTAGTCTTCATCTGCCTCGCCCTGCATCTTGTTGCGATAGGCAAAACAGGGCGCGATATGGCTGACCTTGCCGGGCAGGATATCCTCATAGGGCCTGCGCCGCAGCAGATTGCCGCCCAGCGCCAGCGCGCCGAGGGTGTTGCCGTGATAGGAACGCCAGCGGGCGATATAATACATCCGTTCCGGATCGCCGCGCCCCATATGATACTGGCGCACCAGCTTCATGGCCGCCTCAACCGCCTCGGAGCCGCCCGAGACCAGATAGGCGCGCGAGATGCCTTTTGGCGCGCGGGCGGTTAAAAATGCCGCGAGTTCTTCCGCCGCCTCATTGGTGAAGGAGCCGGTATGGGCAAAGGCGATCTTGTCAAGCTGCGCCTTGAGCGCCGCGATAACCTCCTTGTGGCCATGGCCAAGCGCCGCAACCGCCGCGCCGCCGGAGCCGTCAAGATAGCGCCGGCCGTCTTCATCCATCAGCCAGGTCCCCTCGCCGCCGGCGACCGTGGGATATGAGGCCCGTAACGAGCGGTGGAACACATGCGTTTTATCAGATGTGCGCAGCATGATCAGGGGCTTTCCTTGCTTGATTATGTATAGGTTTCAGGATGCGGTCGAGGTTAAACCAGAGCCCGACTATATGCCCGACTTTTCAAACTTGCGACCCCTGATTTGAGATGTTTTGGCGCTGTTTCCATAGGTGGGTTTCAAGCTTCCCTGAAGCGGCGGCTTCAGGTTGTGATTTGCGTAACCTTTTTCCGCTTTATTAACCACATGAACATGTCTTTGATCCTCAGCCCGTCCGCCGAAATGCAAAGCGCCGCCCCATCGGGCGCGGCGGTGGCGGCGGCTCTTAAAACAGGGCAAATTATCGAGGCGCGGGTGGCGCAAATTCTCGCCAAAGGGCTGGCGCAGCTTGATCTGGGCGGCGCAAAAATTGTGGTGAAATCGCAAATTCCGCTGAAACCGGGGCAGCAGCTCAAGCTTCAGGTCGAGCAGATCAAGGGTGATGTCAGGTTTGTAATACTGGATAATACAAGGGGCGGGGCGGCTGCGTTACGCGGTGAGGCGGCAGCGCCGCGCCTTGAGATATCCCGGAAAGGCGGCGGGCCGGCGGTATTGGCCCGGGCGCGCGGCGGCGAGGTTAAATCCGCGCCGCCGGAGGGCCAGCTTCGCGTTGCGGCCCGGCCCG
>CAZIVB010000229.1:0-4022 GCA_964542565.1 uncultured Hyphomicrobiales bacterium
GGAAGTAACCTCTTCTTCACTAACGCCCAGTTGCGTGGCGATTTGTTTGACCTGATCGGGTTTGAGATCGCCATCGTTAAGGGCCTGGATGCGGCTTTTGGCTTTACGCAGGTTAAAAAACAGACGCTTCTGGTTGGCCGTGGTGCCCATTTTCACCAGGCTCCATGAGCGCAGGATATATTCCTGGATCGAGGCCCTGATCCACCACATGGCATAGGTGGCAAGACGAAAGCCTTTTTCCGGGTCAAAGCGCTTGACCGCCTGCATCAGCCCGACATTGCCTTCGGAAATCACTTCACCGACCGGAAGCCCGTAGCCGCGATACCCCATGGCGATTTTCGCCACCAGACGCAAATGGCTTGTCACCATCTTGTGCGCGGCTTCCTTGTCCTCATGCTCCACCCACCTCTTGGCCAGCATATATTCCTCTTGCGGCTCAAGCATGGGAAAGCGGCGGATATCATCAAGATAGCGGCTGAGACCACCTTCGGGTGTAAGGCTTGGCAATGCGGTTCTGGCCATAATGTTCCTGCTGTTGGTTTGATTATGTTCGGCGATTTCCGTTAAAGGCGTTACTTATTGTTGCGTTCTTATGAATATGCCACCCGTTTTGATATCTGTATATAGGCATGGTGTTGTGTCAAAAAAGAGGCATACCGCCATCTTGTTGCTTTTTATAATGATTGCAAAGTAGAAAACTCACGGTGAGACAAGCGCATTACGCCGAATCGGATCAAACACGACACACTCTAAAATGAAAATAAATTTTAGATAAAATTTTATTTTATTATTTTTTATATTTAAATAAACACCACAATACAACATTACTATATTATAGATATTTTTATGTAAAAGTGTTTTTCATGGTTACGGCAAGAGGCGTTGCAATGAAAAACGACAATAACCTCAAACATGCAAAATTTACGTCTGTTGCCGCGTCCATGGCCTTGAGCGCCGGAGCCGTTCACGCTTTTGATCGGGAAAGCCGGGGATGGAAAGACCGGGCGAGAGGCGCATGAATACAAACTCCCGGCTGTCTGGAATAGCGATAAGCCCTCAAACCCTCCCCCCCTTCGGTTTGGGATTTTTCAGACAGTAAAATATGAGCGGATGCGGATTTCCCGTATCCGCTCAATTTTTATTTGGCGGCGTTTTCAATCGCCTCGACGATTTCACCGACGATATTCCTGATAAGGCGGTCATCATCACCCTCCGCCATCACCCGGATCAGCGGCTCGGTTCCTGACGGCCGGATCAAAATGCGCCCGTTACCGCCAAGCTTGCCGCGCGCCGCCTCTATCAGGGCGACAACCTTCTTGTTCTTGAGCGGTTCGCCTTCAATCCGCCGGGCATTTTGCAGAATTTGCGGTACCGGATCAAACATGCGGGTGATTTCGCTCGCCTTTTTGCCATGCCGGGCAATAACCGCCAAAACCTGCAAGGCGGCGATCAGGCCGTCGCCGGTGGTCGCAAAATCGCTCAGGACAATATGGCCCGATTGCTCACCGCCAACATTATAGCCGTGCTTGCGCATATGCTCGACCACATAGCGATCGCCGACCTGGGTGCGCTCAAGTTTAAGATCAATTCCGTTCAAATAGCGCTCAAGCCCCAGATTCGACATCACCGTGGCCACTATGCCCGGATTTGAAAGACGTTCCTCTTCCTTCCAGTAGGCCGCAATCAGCGCCATGAGCTGGTCGCCATCGACCACCTTGCCGGTTTCATCGACGATCATGACCCGGTCGGCATCGCCGTCAAGCGCGATCCCGATATCCGCCCGGCGCTCACACACCATCCTCGACAGGGCGCCGGTAGAGGTCGAACCGCAGTTCTCATTAATGTTAAACCCGTTGGGAGAAGTGCCGACAGCAATGATTTCCGCCCCCAGTTCCCACAAAACCGCCGGCGCCACCTCATAAGCGGCCCCGTTGGCGCAGTCGATGACGATGCGCAGCCCTTCAAGATTCATCCGGCGCGAGAAGGTCTGTTTGGCAAATTCGATATAGCGGCCATCGGCATTGTCGATCCGCTTGGCGCGGCCGATATCCACCGGCATCGCCAGCCCGTCAACAAGCTCTGCATCCATCAGGTTTTCAATCTCATGCTCGGCCGCGTCATCCAGCTTGAACCCGTCCGGTCCAAACAGCTTGATGCCGTTATCATGAAAGGCATTATGGGAGGCGGAGATCATCACCCCCAGATCGGCCCGCATGGAACGGGTCAGCATGGCAATCGCCGGCGTCGGCAGCGGCCCGAGTAAAAATACATCCATCCCGACGGCGGTAAACCCCGCCTGCAGGGCCGCCTCAAGCATATAGCCGGAAAGCCGTGTATCCTTGCCGATCACGACACGGTGCTTGTAATCGCCCCTTTGAAACAGTTTGCCGGCGGCCATCCCGACCCTCAGCGCCGCTTCCGAAGTCATGGGAAAGCGGTTCGTGCGCCCTCTGATACCATCCGTTCCAAAATATTTTCGCGCCATAGTGTCTCCATGCTCAAATGAAATATCATTTTCCGGTTATTCAACTAGACTTATCGCCGAATTATGGCAAGAAACTATAAAATAATTCTGTAAGAGCGCAAATAACGGGCCGGTTTATTTTCTCAAAACAGCTTCGGTCACAGCAAGGCATTGCGCGGTTTCGGCCACATCATGCACCCTGACGATCTGCACCCCTTGCTGGCAGGCGTGAAAAACAGCCGCCAGCGAACCGGGAACGCGCTGGCGCGCCGCGGCCTGCGCGCTCAATTCGCCGATAAACCGCTTGCGCGAGGCGCCAAGCATAACCACACAGCCCAGAGCATGAAACAGAGCGATATTTTTCAACAGAACAAGATTATGCGCAAGGGTTTTGCCAAAGCCGATGCCGGGGTCGATGATGATCGAAGTTCTCTCGATCCCGGCCCGCAGACAAATCCGGATACGTTCTTCCAAAAAGCGGTAAACTTCCAGCAGGACATCCTCATAACGGGGCTCATCCTGCATGGTGCGCGGATCGCCTTTTGCATGCATGAGCACGACGGGGCATCTGGCGGCTGCGGCCACGTCCAGCGCCGCATCATCATGTCTCAGGGCGGAGACATCATTTACGATCCTTGCGCCGCTTTTTATTGCCTGCCGCATGATTTTGGCGTTTCTTGTATCGATGGAGAGCGGCACAGGGCCCGAAACAAGCCCTTCAATAACCGGGATAACCCGCGCCTGTTCCTCGCGCCGCGCAACCGCAACGGCGCCGGGGCGGGTTGATTCGCCGCCGATATCGAGAATATCGGCGCCGCAACTGCGCAGATATTCGCCGTGCTCAATGGCGCTCCGGGCGTTAAGATAGTCCCCCCCGTCAGAAAAGCTGTCCGGGGTGACGTTGACAATGCCCATAATCCGCGTTTTGCCCCAGTCAAGCCCCGCAACCGGCGCGCGCGGCGCGCCGAGCAGAGCCAGCTTCGCGCGCAGGGCCGTATCCTGAATGGATTTGACTTGCGAATAAGAAACAACACGGCGGACATTGCCGCCATCCCCGGTCTCGATAATCTCGCCGGCAGTGAAGGCGATGGACGATCCGGCCAGCCATGCCCCCATTCCGGCCGCGACCGCATCACGCGCGGCCGAACCGTAAATCAGCCCTTCGGGACGCAGGTAAAGGCCGGACACGCGAACACCCCTTTATCAATTACGGTGTCTGCGGCTCCATATCCCCGGTATCGGGGGCCTGATCGCCGCCTTTGTGCTTGGCTCCGGCGGCAGGCACCGCCGAGCTTGAATCGGGTTTGTCATCCGGCGATTCGCGATGCGGCTTGATGCCCTTGAGCAATCCCTTGATCTCATCCCCCGTCAGGGTTTCATATTCAAGCAACCCCTTGGCGATGATATGAAGCTCATCCTCATGCTCTTTAAGCAACTCGGTCGCCTTCTCGTAGCCCTCTTCAACAAAATCATGCACTTCGCTGTCGATGAGCTTTTGCGTTTCCTCGCTCATATTCTGGGTTCGCGCCACCGAATGGCCGAGGAAAACCTCTTCTTC
>CAZIVB010000230.1:0-4011 GCA_964542565.1 uncultured Hyphomicrobiales bacterium
TCAATCAGAACATCCCCGGCCAGACGGGCATGACAGGCCAGCCGCACCCCCGGCACCAGCCCCTTGCGTTCGGCATAGAGTTTTTCGGGCTCCGTGAGCGGCTCCAGATGATCGGAGCGGCTGATGATGCCGTGTTTTAGAAATTCCCCCGTCACAATATGAACCCGGCAACAGCCGCAAATTCCGCGCCCGCCGCATACCGAATCCAGATCAACCCCCAGCGCCCGGGCGCAGGTGAGCAGCGGCGAACCGGTTTCAAAACGCCCCCGTTTCCCCGAAGGAGTAAATATTACTGTCAATTTTTCCGTGTTTGTCAGCGGCATTAACAAAAACCTGAAGCGGCAAATGTGAACCCCTTTAAAGGCTCTTCATTACCATGAATGAACACAAATACCCGTCATCCCTGCGGAGGCAGGGATCCAATCCGTACCCTCCGCCCGGTTGACGGCTTGTTTTGGATTCCTGCCTTCGCAGGAATGACGAAAACCGGATTTGTTTTCCGGGTCTTCCTCCTCAAAAATTATCGGCCCCGCCGCCGCCGGCTGCGCCTTCGCCCGCCGCCCGCCTCGCCGCCTTCAGGGGTTGGGGCGCGAAAGGCGCTGATCCACCGCATGCAGTTGGGATCATGCCCCATCACCACATCGGCGCCGCGAATGGCGGTAGCCTCTTCGCTATGCAGCGGGTTCATGATCGCCGAGGTCATCCCGGCCCCGATCGCCATGGACAAGAACGCCGCGTTGAGCCCGTGCCGGTTGGGCAGGCCAAAGCTCATATTGGACGCGCCGCAGGTGGTGTTGACTTCAAGCTCCTCGCGCAGCCGCCGGATGAGGTGCAGCGCGCTGGTTCCGGCGCTGTCCATGGCGCCGGCGGGCATCACCAGCGGATCGACCACGATATCGGCGCGCGCAATGCCGAAATCCGCCGCGCGTTCGACAATTTTCCTGGCGATTTTAAAGCGCTCATCCGGGTCTTCGGATATCCCCGTTTCATCATTGGAAATCGCCACCACCGCCGCGCCGTGCTTGGCCACAAGCGGCAAAACCCGCTCCAGAACCTCGTCCTCCCCCGTCACCGAATTCACCAGCGCCTTGCCCTGATAGACCTCCAGCCCGGCCTGCAACGCCTCGACAATGGACGAATCGATCGAAAGCGGCACATCGGTAAGGCTCTGCACCAGCTTGATGCATTCGGCCAGGATGCGCGGCTCATCCGCCATCGGAATCC
Source organism: uncultured Hyphomicrobiales bacterium (assembly GCA_964542565.1). Lineage (GTDB taxonomy): Bacteria > Pseudomonadota > Alphaproteobacteria > Rhizobiales > BM303 > BM303. The sequence continues at coordinate 1,225 of CAZIVB010000230.1, forward strand.
CGGCATTGACATCGAGCATATGCGCCCCGGCCTGCACCTGCGCCAGGGTATCAAGCTCCACCCGGGAGTAATCGCCCTGTTTCATTTCCGCCGCCAGCAGCTTGCGTCCGGTGGGGTTGATGCGCTCGCCGATAATAACAAAGGGCTGGTCAAAGCCGATCACCACCTCTTTGGTGGCGGAACTGATAACAGTGCGCGTCATGATTGTGATGTCCCCTCTTTGTCTTTGATCACGGCGTCTTTGGTCACCGCCTTTTGCAGAATTTTCGCCTTTTCCGCCGCCGCCTCGATCAGCGCCTGATCGCCCGGCTGCGGTTCTTTCTTCCATGGTTTGCGGCCCGCCAGCACGCCGGATTCCTCAACGATTTGCGCCACCAGTTCCTCTTGACGGTAGGCCATGAGATGAACCCCGGCAACACCTTTGATCTGCCTCACCTCGCGAATAATCTCGGCGCAGATCCTGCGCCCCTCCCGCTTCTGGTTTTTCGCCCCCTCAAGCCGCGCGATAACGGCATCGGGAATATGTATCCCCGGCACATTCGCCATGATCCAGCGCGCCGCCCTGGCCGAGGCCAGCGGGCCGACGCCAACCAGTATGAAGCATTTTTCATCCAGCCCCATATCGACGATTCGCGACATGTAAGCCTTCATCATCGGCACATCGAAACAATACTGGCTCTGAACGAATTGCGCCCCGGCCTCAATTTTTTTCTTCAGCCGCAAGGGACGAAACTCGAACGGCGGCGCAAACGGATTTATCGCCGCGCCCAGAAACAGTTTTGGCGCCTCGGTGATGCGGCGGCCGGATAAAAACCGCCCCTCATCGCGCATAATCCGGATGGTCTCCAGCAATGACATGCTATCAAGATCAAACACCGGCTTTGCGCCCGGCTGATCCCCCGCCTGAACCCCGTCGCCGGTCAGGCACAGGATATTGGAAACCCCCATGGCGGCGGCCCCCAGAACATCGCCCTGTATCGCAATCCGGTTGCGGTCGCGGCAGGTGATCTGCATCACCGGCGCATAGCCGACGCGGGTTAAAAGGGCGCAGATACCGGCGCTCGACATATGGCAATTGGCGCCCGGACCATCGGTGGCGTTGATCCCGTCCACCCAGCCTTCAAACGGCTCGACCTGTTCAAACACCCGGTCCGGATCGGCTGAATCGGGCGGGTTGAGCTCCGCCGTAACGGCAAAATCACCGCGCCGGAGCACCCGCTCCAGACGCCCTCTGGAGGTGTGGCCGGGCGGCACAATCGAGAAATCCTCAACATCAAAAGCCGGGTTCACGCCTCTGCCTCCGCTTTGACGGCGTTTTGCGCCGCGCGCTGCGCCGTCGCCCGCAGCCAGGCGCTGGTGTTTTTCAGGCTCTGGTCAACCGGCTTTTGCACCGCAAGAATACTGTCCTTGTCCCGCATCTGCTGCGCCCCGCGCCAGGCCTCGGTCCAGACACAGGGCATATCGGTTTCAATCTCGCAATTCCCGTCGTCCCGCACCCCGCCGCAAGGGCCGTTGCGCAGGGCTTTGGGGCAGTTCATCGGGCATGACATTCCGGTCTGGGACAAGATGCACTGGCCGCACATGCGGCAATCAAACATCAGCCCCTTGATATTGCGCTCAAGGAAGAGCATCGGGCGCTCAATGCGGCGGTAGCCGATCAGTGACCACAGCCAATGCAGGGCCAGAAGCATATCGGCGAACAGGGTATAGATCTTTTCCAGGAAGCGCGCATGCCCTACCGACCAGCGCCGCAGGCTGTAGCGCATGGACGCCCGCTGCACCGGGCTTGCCCCCGCCGGTTTATAGGCCAGCCGGGATCCGGTTTTATTCCTGGCGAAGATCATCTTTTTCATCCTCCGGCGGCGGCGCCCCGGCGGCAGCGGCGAGATAACTTTCAAGGCCGTCAAGCCCGGTGCGCCTGTACACATAGTCCAGACCAAGCCGCGAGGCCGCTTGCCGCGCCTTTTTACGCAAAGCCGCATCATCACTTTGCGCCAGATAGACCACGCGTTTGTAATTCCTGAAATACTCGTCTTTAAGATGCGGATAATGGTCGAGCCCCAACCCCCTGATCACCAGCCGGTCAAAAAACCGCACCAGATAATCGGTGAGATAAAAACTCCCCGCCTCCTCATCGTTAAGCGCGGCAAAAGCCCGGGAACCGGTGTAAAATTCATAGCAATGCGCCCCGGCGATGCGCTCGGCCCCCTCCTCGGCCAAAACCGCGTCCAGTGCACCCCCGGTGCCGCAATCGCCGTAAACGGCAAGAATTTTGCTGTATTTGCCCGTCTCTTTGGCGGCGCGGATACGCGCCTTCATGGCTCCGGGGATATCCTGCGGCCGGTTGTGCAGATCCACCGGCAGACAGACGAGCTCCATATTCGGCCAGCCGCCTTTGGTGATGGCCCAGGAAATCTCGCGCGCCAGAGCGCCGCAGCCGATCAGCAAAACAGGACGGGGCGCGCTCATCGATTTGTCACCTCAGCTTTCAGGCGTCAAGCACGGCTGCCACAGACCCTTGCTGCCTGGCCATAAAGGATTTGGCGATATCCACCGCGATCGCCGCATCGCGGCAATAGGCGTCGGCGCCAACGCTGAGGGCAAATTCCTCATTGAGCGGCGCGCCGCCCACCAGCACGATATAATCATGGCGGATGCCCTTTGCCTTCAGGCTGTCAATCACAACCTTCATATAGGGCATGGTCGTGGTCAGCAGGGCCGACATGCCCAGTATATCGGGTTTATGTTCTTCCAGCGCCGCAAGATAAGCCTCCACATCGATATTGA
>CAZIVB010000231.1:0-4002 GCA_964542565.1 uncultured Hyphomicrobiales bacterium
CAGCCGGTGCACGCCCGATTCGGTCTTGGCCCAGCCATAGGCGTTGGCGCCCCGGATCAGGATAATGGCCGATTTAATCCCCGCCTCTTCGCCGGCGCTGGTCTCCAGCACTTCCGCCTTGAAACCGCGCCGCTCGGCCCAGCGCAGATACATGCGCAGCAGCATCTGGGCCCAGTCCTGGCTTTCGGTGCCGCCGGCGCCCGAATGAACTTCCAGATAGGCGTCATTGGCGTCCGCCTCGCCCGAAAGCAGGGCTTCAAGCTCGCGCCGCGCCGCTTCCCGGCGCAGTTTTTTTATGGCGCCCTCGGCCTCGGCGACGATCTCCTCATCGCCCTCTTCCTCGCCAAGGGCGATCATCTCGATATTGTCGTCAAGGCCGGTTTGCAGCTCGCGGCAGGCCTTTACCGCCTCTTCAAGGCTTTGCCGCTCACGCATGATCTTTTGCGCCTTGGCGGAATCATTCCACAAATCGGGAGCCTCGGCCAGATCATTGAGTTCCTCAAGACGGGCCAGCGCCGTGTCCCAGTCAAAGATGCCTCCTCAGCAGTACCAGCGACTGCCTGATTTCATCCACCAATGTCTGTATTTCAGCCCGCACCGAACTCTCCTGATTAAAATGAACCGCGATAAAGGATCAATAAAGCCCGCCGGAGCCCGAGGTCAAGGTGCTGTCTTCCTCCGCGCCGGCATTTTCCGACAAACCGTATTCCTTGCCGATGATATTTATCGTATCGGGCGGCCCGTTGCCCGGTTTGAAGGCTTCGAGGATGATATCCGTATCGCCGGGTTTGGGCAACTGGCCGGTTGAGCGGCTGATGCGGACAAAATTAATTCCCTCGGGGACGCGGAACGGAATGGCGGGTTTGCCTTTCAGCGCCATTTTCATGAAATCGCGAAAGATCGGCGCGGCCAGAGTGCCGCCGGTCTCGCCTCTTCCCATGGGGCGCGGATTGTCAAAACCGACATAAACACCCACGGCAAGATCAGGCGAATAGCCGACAAACCAGGCGTCTTTTTCTTCATTGGTGGTGCCGGTCTTGCCCGCCAGCGGCTTGCCGACGGCGCGCACCTTGTAGCCGGTGCCGCGCTGGACAACGCCTTCGAGGAACGAGGTCATCTGATAGGCGGTATAGGGGTTGAGGATTTGCTCGCGGGTATCGATGAGCTCGGGCTCGTCCTGCTCCTGCCAGCTGGCGGCGGCGCAGCCGGGGCAGGAGCGGTCATCATGGCGGAAGATGGTCTTGCCATAGCGGTCCTGAATGCGGTCGATAAGACTGGCGGTGATCCTCTTGCCGCCATTGGCCATCATGGCATAGGCGGTGGTCATGCGGATGAGCGTTGTCTCGCCCGCCCCCAGCGCCATGGACAGCACGGGCAGCATCTTGTCATCAATGCCAAAGCGTTTGGCATATTCGACAATGGTTTTCATGCCCATATCCTGCGCCAGACGCACGGTCATGACATTGCGCGATTTTTCAATGCCGAGACGCAAGGTGGACTCGCCGTAAAATTTCTTGCCGTAGTTTTGCGGCCGCCAGGTTTTGCTTGAGCCGGTCTGGTGAATGGAAAACGGCGCATCGAGAATAACCGATGAGGGGGTGTAGCCGTTATCAAGAGCGGCGGCGTAAACAAAGGGCTTGAAAGCCGAGCCGGGCTGGCGTTTGGCCTGAATGGCGCGGTCAAACTGGCTCATGTCAAACGAAAACCCGCCCACAAGCGCCAATACGCGCCCGGTATGCACATCAAGCGCGATGATGGCGCCGGAGACTTCGGGGATTTGCATCAGCTTCCAGCTTTTGTCTTTTTTCCCCGTCGGTGCAACATAGATCACATCACCAGGATTGAGCACATCACCGGCCGCCTTGATTTTTGCCCCCAAAAGGCCGCGTTTGCCGAGCGAGGCTCTGGCCCATTTTATTTCGGATAACGGGATGACGCCTTTTTCGCGCGTTTGCTCAAGCTTTCCGGTCGTAAGGCGGCGCGGTTTAAAGCCGATAACCGCCCGGGTTTTATCCACCCCAAGCACCAGCGCCAGACGCCACGGGGCAAGATCGCCGGGGGTTTTAAGCTTTGCCAGCGCCGCGCCCCAGTCGCCTTCGGGGATGATCTGGTTGACCGGTCCGCGCCAGCCGTGACGGCGGTCATAGGCGACAAATCCGTCCCGCAGCGCTTTTCGCGCCATGCGCTGCATGGACGGGTCAAGGGTGGTGCGCACCGACATGCCGCCCTCATAGAGCTTTTTCTCACCATAGAGCTTGATGACATCGCGGCGCACTTCCTCGGCGAAATATTCAGCGGCAAAAATGCGGGCGCCGAATTTGCGCGGCCTGACCTTGAGCGGCGCGGCCTTGGCCTGCTCGGCTTCCTCGGCGTCGATATAGCCGTTTTTCAACATCTGGTTGATGACGTAATTGCGCCGCATAATGGCTTTTTTGGGATATTTGAACGGGTGGTAATTGCTCGGCGCCTTGGGCAATCCGGCAAGATAGGCCGATTCGGTGAGCGAGAGTTCATGCAGGGGCTTGCCAAAATAGTTCAGGGACGCAGCGGCAAAGCCGTATGAGCCAAGACCGAGATAAATCTCGTTGAGGTAAAGCTCAAGGATCTCGTCCTTGCTGAACGCTTTTTCGATGCGCAGGGCCAGCAGGGCTTCTTTCAGCTTGCGCTCGTATTTCTGCTCATTGGTGAGCAGAAAGTTTTTGGCGACCTGCTGGGTAATGGTCGAGGCGCCGACGAGGCGGCGGCCGCGGCCTTGCAGCTTGTTGCGGATATTGGTAATCAGCGCCCGGCCGATCCCGACCGGGTCAATGCCGGAATGTTTGTAAAAATTCTTGTCCTCGGCCGAGATCACCGCCTGCACGATCCGGTCGGGAATGGCCTGAATGGGCACAAACAGACGGCGCTCGGTGGCGTATTCCGCCAGCAGCGCCCCGTCACCGGCGTGAATGCGGGTCATTACCGGGGGTTCGTATTTGGCCAGAATTTCGTAATCGGGCAGGTCCTGCGACACGCTCCAGACCGCATAGGCCACGGCGGCGGCGACCACGAGGGTAAGGAAAACACCCGCCGCGAACAGATATCCGATCAATCTTAAAATCATAGGTAAAACGACTCACCATACCCTTGCGTCCAGACCCAACCTAGGTTGGGCCGCCGGTTTGTCAACCGGCACCGGGGTTTTGGCGCAAAAGTAAGACCGGAATATGTCGAAAATCCTGTTACGGCGATAAAGCCTGTACTTTTCAACCCTTACCTGTTGGCCAGACGTTTGGAGAAATAGCGATTGACCGACTGGACAACGGCGCTGGCCGATTTTGAACGCCAGCGCGGTGAATTCAGCATGGCCTCATCCTTGCGCGAGCTCAAATAGCCAAGCTCGATGAGCACGGAAGGAAAGTTGGGCGATTTAAGAACCCTGAAACCGGCATAGCGGTGCGGATTGCGGTTCAAACGCACCTTGCGCTGCATGAAACCGACCGCAGTTTTGGCGAATTTTATCGACTCATTCTTCGCCTCGCGCTGGGCCAGATCGATAAAAATCCCCGCCAGTTCATCAGGCGCATCTTCCAGATCGACACCGGCGATGATATCGGCGCGGTTTTCCTTGGCGGCGAGGGCGGCGGCTTCCTTGTCGGAGGATTTTTCCGATAATGTGTAGATGGTCGCGCCGCGGATATTGCCCTTGCGGATGGAATCGGCATGGATGGAGATAAACAGATCGGCGTTTTTGCTGGTGGCGATGCGCACCCGGTCGCGCAGCCTTATGAATACGTCACTTGAACGGGTCAGATGGACCTTGTAGCGGCCGGTGCTTTTGAGTTGCGCGCCGAGGGTTTTGGCATAGGCAAGAACCAGATGCTTCTCGCGGCTGCCGCGTTTGCCCGAGGCGCCCGGATCAACGCCGCCATGGCCCGGATCAATGACAATTACCGGCTTGCCCTTGTTCTGCCCGAGCCCGGCGATCGTCCGCATCGGTTTGACCCGTGGCAGGGGCACATTGGA
>CAZIVB010000232.1:0-3980 GCA_964542565.1 uncultured Hyphomicrobiales bacterium
TAAAGACAAAAAAACCTGTATCAACTGCCACAAAGGCATTGCCCATACCCCGCCAAAAGAACAAAAACCGGCGGTTACCGCGGCCAAGGCCGATCTTGATCTGGAATATGCCGACGAGATCAACATGACCTGCATCCCCTGCCACGGCGAGTCCAGCCAGGGCAAGTCGGACGGCACTTATCCACGCCTCGCCGGACTTTCCGCTGCATATATCACCCGGCAGTTCAGGATGTTCAAATCAAAAGAACGCCTCAATATCCCCATGTTTCCCTTTGCCAAGGAACGCGAGATGCCCGATGAGGATGTGCGCGTCATCTCGGCCTATTTCGCAAATATCAAGCTGCCCTCGAAACTTCCCCCCGTGGACGAGAAAAAATTCAACGCACTGAACCGCCTGAAAAGTGCAACGCAGGTTCTCAATATTGCCCGCTATCCCGGCAATATTGCCGCCGGCGGACGCCTCTACGGGCGCGAATGCGCCGGCTGCCACGGCAAAAAGGGCGAGGGAAACAAGGAACGGGTTATCCCGTTCCTCACCGGCCAGCACAGCAACTATCTCAAACGCCAGATCAAAAAATTCAGCCTCGGCAAACGCATCCATGACAGCCCCGAGGATGCAGCCATTTTCCAGAGCTTCAGCGCCGGGGAAATCGACAATATTCTGGCCTGGCTGTCGGTTCAGGATGACGAATAAAACAGCGCCAATCCGGGTTTATCCGGATTGGCGCTCTAACGCTTATTTTTTGATTTTAGTGATCTTCAGCATGCTCATTATGGCCTTTTCGTAGAAGGGTTCGCTGACGCCCTTGCGGATTTTGCGCAGGAAGTACCACTCAAAGGCCAGCTTGCCCCAATGCACCCAGCGCCCTTTTGCCGACCATGTGAAGTTGCGCGGCGGGTTCTGCGGCATGGCGAGGAAGGTCACGCCCCGGTCGCCAAAATCAGCCAGGCAGAACGCATTCCAGGTCGGCATGTGCCTGGGCTCCTTGCCCGCCACCACCAGCGGCATGTTCAGGGCGGTGGCTGTCACCATGGACTCGATCATGAAGCCGGTTTTGGGCACCCCTGTGGGAACCGGCGTCGCTACTGGCGGCGCAATGGCGATACATACGCCGATCGCGAAAATATTGTTGTATTTGGGGTTGCGCTGGAACTCGTCGGTAATGACAAAACCACGCGGATTGACCAGCCCGTCAAGGCCCATCAGCGCCGGAATGCCGCGGAAAGCGGGCAGCATCATGGCGTATTTGAACGCTTCTTCATGCTTTTTCTTCTCCGCGCCGTCTTCATCGACTTCGGTGAAGAACACCTTGTCCTGCTCGAACTTGTCAACCTTGGCGTTCACCACCCATTTGATATCGCGGTCGCGCATGATGGATTCCAGCATGCCCTTGGTATCGCCCACGCCGCCAAGGCCAAGATGGCCGATAAAGGGCTCGGAGGAGACAAAGGTCATCGGCACCTTGTGGCGGATTTTGCGCCGGCGCAGATCGGTGTCGAGGATCATGGCGTATTCATAGGCGGGGCCAAAACATGATGCCCCCTGCACGGCGCCAACAACAATCGGCCCCGGATCGGCGCAGAATTTCTCCCAGGCATCACTGGAGACCACGGCATGCTCGACCGAGCAGACCGAATTTGTATGCGCCTCGGGGCCAAAACCCTCGATTTCATCGAAAGCAAGCTCGGGCCCGGTGGCAATCACCAGATAATCATAGTCAACCGTTTTGCCGCTTTCCAACTCAATCCGGTTTTCTTCCGGAAGCAATTTTTTGGCGCTGTCGTGGATAAAATCAATACCGCGCTTTTTCATCGGCGGCGCCAGTTCGACCGTTATTTCATCCTGCTTGCGCCAGCCCACACCGGCCCAGGGATTGGACGGGGTAAACTGGAAATAGGATTTATTCGAAATTGATGTGACCTTGTGCTCACTCCCCAGTGATTCACGCAGCTCAAACGCCTGGATGGAACCACCCAGCCCGGCTCCCAGAACAACGATATGCGCCATTTTATTCCTCCCGTTTTTTCTCCGGTTCCCCAACGCGATGGAACCGGTTCAATCACCACAAAGCCAAACCGGCAAAGCATGACAATTTGCCGCAAGCGCCCTCATTGCATGGTGACCAGACTATGTTAAAAAGAGATAATCGGGGGCATATTACACCCCGCCTCATAAAAGTCCAAACATTTTGTGTTGTTTATGGCGTGTCTTGTTTTATCGGCCTCGGCACCGACTGAACACGGCCGGCTATATTGACGCTTTTGGCAATGCGTTGCCGTTGATATCGGGGCAAAACCGCTCAGTAATTCGCCGCCAGCATGCCAACCCCGTCGCGGCCATAAAGATCGCGGCGGAACTGCACCGTGCCGTCGGGCAGCGACCAGGCGGTGATATAGGTCCAGTAGAGCGGGATGGATTTTGTCAGATTGACATTCTTGCTCTCGCCCATGCGGATGGTTTCATCGATGCGCGAGGGGGCCCAGCCTTTTTCCTTTTGCAGCATCCAGCCTATCAGGTCCTGAACATTCTGGATGCGGACGCAGCCGGAAGAGTAAGCCCTGTAGCCATGGCTGAACAGGCCCTTGGTGGGGGTATCATGCATATAGACCGCGTGTTTGTTGGGGAAATTGATGCGGACAAAGCCAAGCGCGTTGGAGGGGCCGGGGTCCTGACGGAACTTGAACTCGGCCGCCGCCGGGTCATTCCAGTCCACCGTGGCCGGATCGACCTCTTCCCCGCCCCAGCTCTTGAGGATGCGCAGATTGGTCCGGGTAAGATAGCCGGGGTCTTTCTTCAGTTTGGGAATAAGATCCTTGCGGACGATGCTCTCGGGCACATGCCAGTAGGGGTAAAAATTAAGCTGCACGATGCGGCTGCTGACCAGAGGCGACTGGCGATCGGTTTTGCCCACCACGGTGCGGTGGCGCGAGCGCACCGAGCCAAAATCGACCGCTTCAAGTTCGGCCGCGGCCAGATTGACCATTACGAATTTCTTGCCGATGCCCTCGACCATTTTTGAAATGCGGGCAAGATTGAGCTTGAGCTGCGCCAGGCGGGCCGAGGCGGACACATTGAGCGCTTTTAAGGTGCGCTCATTGACGGTGCCGGTCTGAAGCAATCCGTTGCGCTTTTGATAATGCTGCACGGCCTGACCGACATAGGCGTCATAGGAACGCTGTCTGCCCTTTTGCTGGCGCAGATCGCCGGTGACGCTGAGGCGCTGGCGAAGAAGGATAACGCGCGGGCTGCTGGTGCCGACACGCATGGTCGGACCGCCGGGTATTTTTTTCCACCCGCCCCGGCTGACGATATATTCATAACGGGCGATGGAGGCCTGCATGGCCTCAATCGTGGCCTTGGAGAACACCGGGGTGCGGCTGCCGATACGGCTGCGGGACAGACTGCCAAAGGCCGGACGCCGCCCTGCCCCGGTCCGGGCGGCGGTATTTCCGGTTAATGAAGCGGGATTGCGGCGGGCTTTTGCCGTCGTGGTGTCAAAACTGTCATCCCACTCAACCTCGGCGCCGGTAAATCTGGGCGCCAGATAGCGGGTGGACTTGTATCTGGATGTTTTTTGAACCACCCGCTTGCGCTGATAGGAGGTGCGGTGGCGCTTGACAACGCCATTGGCGGCAGGCGCGAACCAGGCCGAACCGGCCGAATTCTGCGCCGCGCCGGCATCAGGCGGCGCCGCCAGAAAGGCCATCGCCAGTCCGCCGGCCAAGGCAAATGATAATCGGGTCAATTCCGCTTTGTTCCTGGACATACTCTGCCGCGCCTTTTTGCTCAAAACAGCGGATGCGTTCGCCGCGCTCCGCAACTCAAGAAAAGCCTGTCCACTTTGCGTGTGTTTGTCAAACGAAAGGCCCCGCTCCAGGCGTCACGTTAACCATAAGCAATAAACGGCAGATTAACAAGCGCAAGCTAATCCGCCCTGAAACGGGACATGAATCCTGCCGTGTTCTATTTGATTCGGCAC
>CAZIVB010000233.1:0-3972 GCA_964542565.1 uncultured Hyphomicrobiales bacterium
GGCACCACGGGCGATCCCAAGGGCGTGGTCTATCATCATCGCGGCGCCCATCTCATGGGCTACGCCAATGTGCTCGCCGCAAGCATGCTGCGCCATCCGGTTTATCTCTGGACCCTGCCGATGTTTCACTGCAACGGCTGGTGTTTTCCCTGGACGCTCTCGGTGGTGGCCGGAACCCATATCTGCCTGCGCCGGGTGCGGGGCAAAAAGATCTGGGATGCGCTGGCGGATCACCGCGTCACTCATTTATGCGGCGCGCCCATTGTCATGAGTACGATTTTAGCCACACCGGAGCGCGAAAAGCGCCGGCTTGCAACCGCGCCGGAATTTTTCACCGCCGCCGCCCCGCCGCCGCCATCCGTCCTTCGCGCCATGGATGAAGCCGGTTTTGGCGTCACCCATCTTTATGGTCTCACCGAAACCTACGGTCCCGCCGTAGTCAATGAGTGGCACGCGCAATGGGACGCGCTTGACCCGCAGCAACAGGCGCGCAAGAAATCCCGTCAGGGCGTGAGCTACCCGGCCCTTGAGGGATTGAGCATCCGCGACCCTGAAACCCTGGAGGCAATGCCAAAGGACGGCAAAAGCCTCGGCGAGGCGATGTTCCGCGGCAATATCGTCATGAAAGGTTATCTGAAAAACCAGGCCGCCACGGACGAGGCGCTGGCCGGCAACTGGTTTCATTCCGGCGATCTGGGGGTCTGGCATGAAGATGGCTATATCGAGCTCAAGGACCGCTCCAAAGACATCATCATCTCGGGCGGTGAAAACATTTCCTCCATCGAGATCGAAAATATCCTGTACAAACACCAAGATGTCGCCGCCGCCGCTGTGGTCGCCAGACCGGATGAGAAATGGGGCGAGACCCCTTGCGCCTTTATCGAGCTGAAACCGGGCGCTGCGCCGCCAACAGCCGAGGATCTGATTGCCTGGTGCCGCGATCACATGGCCGCTTTCAAGGTCCCGCGCCATATTGTTTTCACCACCTTGCCCCGAACCTCGACCGGCAAACTGCAAAAATTCAAATTACGCGAAAAAGCGCGGTTGGACATATGAGCGAAAAAAATAGAACCACCCGTTACTTCACCGGCGAAAATGACGAGCGTCCCTGGGGAAGCTGGCGGGTTATCGATACCGGCAACCGGCACATTGTCAAGCTCATTGAGGTTGATCCGGGCCAGCGTTTTTCGCTTCAGAAGCATACTCACCGCTCGGAACACTGGCTGGTTGTCGAGGGAAGCGGCACGGCCACAATCGGCGGCGATATCATCAATATCGAGCAGGGCCGCCATATTTTTATTCCCAGCGACACCAAACACCGGATTCACAATACCGGCTCCGGCCCGCTGGTTTTCGTCGAGGTGCAGTTCGGCAAATTTCTCGACGAAGACGATGTTGTCAGACTTGAAGACGATTATGGCCGGATCAAAGCGGAATAAGCGCCGCAAGCAAAATTCCGGTCCGGTTTATCACGCCGCCTGCCTGTCCTTGGCGCTGCCCTTGCGGCGGCCGGCGCGTCTTTCGGGCCCGTTAAAATCCGCCCTGTCTTCGCTGCGCCGGTTACCGGGGCCTTCGCGCATATGAATGAGGAACTGATTGACGACCTTTTCCATGATTTCCGATTGGCGGGAAAGTTCACTGGCCGCTTCCATAACCTGGCCCGACGCCTCTCCGGCCTTGTGCGAGGCCTCATTGACGCCGACGATGCTGCGCGAAACCTCTTGCGTACCCGCGGCGGCCTCCTGAACATTGCGGGCAATTTCCTGCGTCGCCGCGCCCTGTTCCTCCATGACCGCCGCTATCGAGGTCGAAATATTATCCACATTCTTGATAACATCGCCAATATCGGAAATGGACACAACCGCCTGCTTGGTTGCGCTTTGAATTTCGTTAACCTGGGCAATGATATCTTCGGTTGCCTTGCCGGTCTGGCTGGCCAGTTCCTTGACCTCATTGGCGACAACCGCAAAGCCCTTGCCGGCATCCCCGGCCCTGGCCGATTCAATCGTCGCATTCAGCGCCAGCAAATTGGTCTGATCGGCAATATCGGAAATCATCTTGATCACTTCGCCGATTTTATCCGCCATGGTGGCCAGCGTTTCGATCTGGGCGCCGGTTTTCCCCACATCCTGCACCGCCTGTCGCGCCGCGGTTGAGGCCTGAACCATCTGCTGATTGATCTCGAAGATGGACGACGACATTTCCTCGGACGCCGCCGCCACGGTCTGCACATTGGCCGAAGCTTGTTCTGAAGCCGCGGAGACGGCGGTGGACTGGGTGCTGGTCTCTTCCGCGATGCCGGCCATGGACCGGGCCGTGATTTTAAGCTCCGACGAAGCCGATGTCACGGTTTCGATAACACTGCCGACATTGGCGCTGAAATCATCCGCCAGCGCCATCATCATGCTGACTTTTTCTTCTTCCGTGCGGCATTTCATCTCCTCGCGTTCCGCCACAAGCCTCTTGTTCCTGATGGCGTTTTCCCTGAACACTTCAATGGCCCGCGCCATCAGACCGATCTCGTCATGCCGCTCCTGACCCTGCGGCGCCACGGATGTATCCCCTTCCGCAAGCGCGCCCATCGTCCGCGTCAGATGCTTGATGGGAGAAGAGATTGAGCAGGCGATAACGAAGGATACATATGAAGTAAGCACCAGAAGACCAAGCAACAAGGAGGCGAGCCACCAGAAGGCCCGGTTGGCCTTGGCGGCAATGGCGCCGGTCTGAACAACAATATCGCTTGCAACTTTATCCTCAACCTTTTTCAAGGCGTCGATACGGCGCGTACTGGCCGCGAACCAGTCGGCCCCGCTCACAGCCGAGATATCGCCGCCAAAGGGCGCTGCCGCCGCAAGCTTGCGCATGGAGGCAACCTCCCCCTGAACAGAGCCGGACAGCGCCTTGTCAAAACTTGCAATCTCAGACCTGTCCGCATAGCGCCTGAAAATGCTGAAATAGGTATCCTGCATGGCGCCAAAGCGGACGAATTTGCGGAAAATTGCCGGTTTGAATGTACCCGAGCCAAAACCGGCAGCCCCCATGGCCCGCTCCAGACCGGCCCGTTCCTTGCCTTGCAAAAGGGCGGTGTAGGCCGTCAATGCGTTGATTACGGTTCCATTTTCCGTCAACTCGCCAACGCTTTCGACCATCGCCAGCAGATTGGCGATCAGGGGCGTATAATAGCCCGCCATCTGCCCGACCGAGATTGAAATATTATCGACCGAACCGCGTTTCTGGCTCAATTTATCCAGAGCTGACGCCGCGCGGGCATAGGGATCTTTAAACCCTTTTAAATTCATCAGTTCCCCGGCCGCCGCCAGAGTGGATTTGAATTTGCCCAGGGCCTTGTTGGTATCTGCCCGGCGCCGGCCGATAACGTCGGCGAATTTCTTCCCCCCCGAACCTATAAACCCCGCCGATGTCCCGCGTTCCTTTTGCAATTCATGCACAAGTCCTGAAATGACCGGTGCAATATCAATCACATCCGCTATGGCGCCGGCATCTTGCGCCTTGCTGCGCTCCGAGGCAAGCTTGCTCATCCCAAGCCCCAACAGCGCCAGCATCGGGATCAGGCAAAGAACGGCTATGCGGACGGAAATTTTTGTATTGTTAATATATTTCATCACGTTACCATCCTTTTTCCCGAGAGGAGAGCGCAACCCGGCCACGACCGGATATGTCACAAAGCGTATAGGGCAACGTAATTGTTGTTCGTATAAATTAGGTTAACTAAATCTTTTGATATGAGGTTTATTTATAGAAATTGGTATTAATACAAAATCACTAAATAAGTAATTATTTATACAACTATTGATATATAGATGCAATTTAAACAACCCTGGATTGCATTCAAGCTACTTGCATCATATGCGGCCTTCATCCTTTACAGGCGGCAACGGGGTTATCTTTACATATCACAGCGCGCAGCGCCCCACCCGGCCGGGGCTCTATTCCGGCAGATCGGTAGCGCCC
>CAZIVB010000234.1:0-3937 GCA_964542565.1 uncultured Hyphomicrobiales bacterium
GCATAACCAACCGGCAAGGTGGCGATGCGCGAGGGCGCCTTGCAGCGATAGGCCGCGCCGTAGCCGATGCTCTCTCCGGGCGCGACATCGCGGATTTGTGCGATCTGCGCCTCAATACTGATCACCGGCCGCATGGGGTTTGGCGCTCCGCTCACCGCCTCGCCGCCATAAAGGGCAATGCCGGGGCGTACCAGATCGAAGTGATAGGCATTGCCCAGAAAAATCCCGGCGGAATTGGCCAGCGAGGCCGGGGCGGCGGGCAGCAGGGCGCGCAAAGTGTTGAACGCGGCCAATTGATCGGCGTTTTTATGATCTTCAGGCGCATCGGCGCAGGCCAGATGGCTCATAATAAGCGAAATTTGCAAGGGGGCGAGAAGCTCGGGCCGCGCGGCGAGTTCGCGAACCTGGCCGCCCTCCAGCCCGAGCCGGTTCATGCCGGTATCGATATGGATAGCGGCCTTTGGCGGCTTTTGGGTCGCGGCGCAGAATTTGCTCCATTCCTCAATCTCCTGCCGGCTCCCCAGAACAGGCCGCAGATCATGGGCGGCGTAATCTTTCGCCGCGCCGGGAAGCAGCCCGTCCAGCACATGGATCACGGCGGAAGAAAGGAGACCGCGCAGCCGCACAGCCTCGTCCGGTGTCGCCACGAAGAAGGTTTTGCACCCCGTCCCGGCAAGGGCAGGGGCCACCTGTTCCAGCCCGGTGCCATAAGCGTTGGCCTTGACGACAGCAGAGCACTGTGCGGGCGCAGCGCGGCGCGCCAGATCGGTGTAATTGGCGCCAAGCGCACCCAGATCAACGGTGAGGCGCGCTCCGGTCCGCATCAGTCAAAGCGCTCCGGCATGTGTGAGGAGGGGGCAAGGTCTGAAAAGCGCGTGACATCGGCCTGGAAATGCAGCTCGACCTTGCCGGTGGGGCCGTGGCGCTGCTTGCCGATGATGAACTCGGCGATGCCCTCGACCTTGCTCATTTCATCTTGCCATTCAAAAAACTCCGGCGTGTTGAGCGCCGGCATGCGCCGCTCGACATAATATTCCTCGCGGAACACAAAGGCGACCACATCGGCGTCCTGCTCGATCGAGCCCGATTCGCGCAAATCAGAGAGCTGCGGCCGCTTGTCATCGCGGTTTTCGACCTGGCGCGAGAGCTGGGAGAGGGCGAGGATCGGCACATCAAGCTCTTTGGCCAGCGCTTTTAACCGCTGGGTGATCTCGGAGACCTCCTGCACCCGCCCGTCCGCCGCCTTGCGGGCCGAGCCACTGAGCAATTGCAGATAATCGATGATGATCAGCCCCAGATTGCGCTGGCGCTTGAGCTTTCTGGCTCTTGCGGCCAACTGGGCGATGGTAATGCCGCCGGTCTCGTCGATATAGAGCGGCAGGGATTGCAACTCCTGCGAGACGGAGACCAGTTTGTGATACTCGGCCTCGGTGATCTTGCCGCGGCGGATTTTGCCCGAGGACACCCCGGCCTGCTCGGCGATAATGCGGGTGGCGAGCTGTTCGGCCGACATTTCCAGCGAGAAAAACCCGACCACCGCGCCGTCAAGGGTTTTGTGGCTGCCATCGGGCAGGGTTTCGGCGCGGTAATTGCGCGCCACATGAAAGGCGATATTGGTCGCCAGCGCCGTCTTGCCCATGGAGGGACGTCCGGCGAGGATAATCAGGTCGGAAGCCTGCAAACCGCCCATTTTTTCATCAATGCTGGAGAGCCCGCAGGAAATGCCCGAGAGCCCCCCGTCGCGCTCATAGGCGGCGGCCGCCATATCGATCGCATCGGTGAGGGCCTTGGAAAATTTTTGAAAATCACCGCCATATTTGCCCTTTTCCGCCAGATCGTAAAGCCGCTGTTCGGCGTCCTCGATCTGATCGGAAGGCAGCAGCTCCGGCGGTGCGTCATAGGCGGTATTGACCAGATCCTCGCCGATCAGGATCAGGTTGCGCCGTGTCGCCAGATCATAAACCGTGCGGGCGTAATCTTCCGCGTTGATCACCGCGGTGGCCGAGGCCGCCAGCCGCGCTAGATATTGCGCGCCGCCGATATCGGCAAGGCTCTCGTCATGTTCAAAATAGTTTTTCAGCGTCACCGGCGAGGCGAGCTTGCCCATGCCGATGATCTGCACCAGCGCCTCGAATATGCGCCCATGCACCGGCTCGAAAAAATGTTCCGGCACCAGAAAAGCCGAAACCCGGTCAAACGCGGCGTTATTGACCAGTATCGCCCCCAAAAGCGCCTGCTCGGCCTCGATATTGTTCGGGGCCTCACGGAAGGGCAATTCCGCATCATCCATGCCGGGCAGGTCGAGGGTAGGGGCTATGAAGGCTTGATCACTCATGAATGCAGTATAGCCGGATTGCGATTCGCAGGGCAAAACATAAGAACTTACTACCGTTATCCACAGGGCAGAAAAAAAGACGGGGAAAAATACCCCGCCCTTTTTACGATCTTTGTTCCCGCCTGTCCGCAACGGCGAAGAGGCAGGATGAAAAGCACCAGAGACTAGCTGTCGCTGCCCTTGTCTTCGGCTTCAGCCTCAGCTTCAACCTCGGCCTCTTCAGCGCCTTCTTCTGAAGTCTCTTCGTCAGAAAGCGCCTCCTTGGCATGGCGGGCGTCATCTTCGTCTTCAAACATCGCCCCGGCTTCACCGGAATCATATTTGTCCTCATCATCGAACTGGTCGATGGTGACATCCTCGCCTCTGGCCTGGCGTTCAGCTTCTTCTTCGGTGCGCGCCACATTGACGATCACGGATGAGGAAACCTCGGGGTGCAGAACAATGCGCACATCATGCAGGCCCAGAACCTTGATCGGGTGCTCCAGAACAACCTGGCCGCGATCGGTGGTGAAGCCGCCTTCGGTCAGAAGGATGGAGATATCGCGGGTGTTCACCGAGCCGTAAAGCTGGCCCGAATCACCGGCCTGACGGATGGCGATAAAGCTCTGGCCGTCGAGTTTTTCCGCCACTTGCTGTGCTTCGCTCTTGCGCTCGAGATTTTGCGCCTCAAGCTGGGCGCGCTGATTTTCAAAAAAGGCCAGATTGGTCTTGTTCGAGCGCAGGGCCTTGCCCTGGGGCAGCAAAAAGTTACGGGCAAAACCGGGCTTGACCGAAACAACGTCGCCCATCTGACCCAGTTTTTCGATGCGTTCTAGCAAAATTACTTCCATGGGATCATTCCTTATCTCGCCCGTCTATTTCAGCAAATAGGGCAGAAGGCCCAGAAAGCGGGCGCGTTTGATGGCTTTTGCCAGCTCGCGCTGTTTCTTGGCGGAAACTGCCGTTATCCGGCTCGGCACAATCTTGCCGCGTTCGGATACATAGCGCTGCAGGAGCCGGACATCTTTATAATCGATTTTCGGCGAGTTGTCGCTTGAGAAGGGGCATGTCTTCCGGCGGCGGAAAAAGGGCCTGCGGGCCGGGGCGCCTTGGGTGCTCATGATGCGGTCTCCTCGGTTCTGGGGGCAGGTCTGTGGTCGGGGCGCGGTCCCCGATCTCCGCGCGGCGGACCATCACCGCGCGGGCCGCGCGGGCGTCGGTCGTCACGGTCGCGCTTGCGCATCATCGCCGAAGGCTCGGTTTCATGCGCCTCCACTTTAATGGTCAGGAACCGCAAGATATCGTCATTGAGACGCATGAGGCGTTCCATCTCCGCAACCGCCGAATGGGGCGCGTCGATATTCATCAGCGAATAATGCGCCTTGCGGTTTTTCTTGATACGGTAGGCGATGGGTTTAAGACCCCAGTATTCGGCCTTGCCGACCGAGCCGCCGCCCTCTTCAATAATGGATTTGAGATTTTCGGTCAGGGCTTCCACCTGCTGGGTGGAGATATCCTGACGCGTCATGAATATATGCTCATACAAGGGCATGAGACGAGCCTTTCTTTATCGTTGTTGGTCAACTTGCGGTCCCGGCCCTCTCCCCCGGCCCAACCACCCAT
>CAZIVB010000235.1:0-3878 GCA_964542565.1 uncultured Hyphomicrobiales bacterium
AGCTTCACCACTGGACACCGCAAAACAATCTCATCACCCACACCATCCATGTGCTCGATCGGGACGGCCCCTATCTCTTTGAGGAGCAGTAAGGCCCCTCAGGCTGCCTCCGGCGCGGTGAGAATTTCAACTCCGGCCGCGCTTAAAGCCTGCCCCAGCGAACCCGTTGGCGGCGCCTCGCACACCAGCCGGTCGATACGCGCCAGCGGGCAGACCTCGAATGAGGCCAGCGCATCAAATTTCGAGCTGTCGGCCAGTATGGTGAGAGACCGGGATTGCCCGATCATGGCGCGGGCGATCCGGGCCTCCGCGATATTAAAATCCATCACCCCGGAGCTTCCATCCAGCGCGCCGATGGTCAAAACGCAGTGATGGGCGCGAAAGGCCCCGATTTGCGCCTCGGCCATTGTGCCGATGGTCTGCTCATTGCCGGCGTTGAACTCGCCGCCCAGAAGAAAGACCGAATTGCCGCCCTTAGATGCGCAAACCGCCTTGGCGATAGCGGCTGAATTGGTGATAACGGTTAATCCTGAAACGCCCCCCAACTCCCGCGCCAGAAAAAGGGTGGTTGACCCGGTGTCGATAAAAATCGTCTCACCGGAGCGAAAAAGAGCCGCCGCCTTGCGCGCAATACGCAGCTTGGCCCCGGCATTCTCGCCCATGCGCTGCTGGAACGGCCCCTCGCCGAGAAGGCGCGGTATGACCGCCCCGCCATGCACTTTTTGAATTTTACCCTGATCGGCAAGATCGGCAAGATCGCGCCGGATCGTCTCGCGCGAAACCTCCATAAGCTGCGCCAGATCTTCAACAGAGGCCTGTTTTTGACGCAGGACAATCTCAACAATCCGGGCCTGACGATTCTGGATTTTCATGACGGATTCTCATTGATTAAATGACCATATGGGCATATATTACCCCCGTTCAGTCAATATTAACAGGCAATATAACGCCCCGCCAACAAAAAAGCCCCCCTTCAATGCCCCCTCCCCTTTGCGATACTCTCTTTGACGTGGTTGTCATCGGCGCTGGTGTGGTGGGCTGCGCCATGGCGCGGCGTTTTACCCTGCAAGGCGCAAATGTCGCCCTTGTTGAAAAGGCCGGCGATATTCTCGACGGCGCCAGCAAGGCCAACAGCGCCATTTTGCACACCGGCTTTGACGCCCCGCCCGCATCGCTTGAACTGGCCTGTATCCGCAGCGGCTATGACGAATATATGAAAATCCACCGCGATATGAATCTGCCGCTGGAAAAAGACGGCGCTTATGTCGTCGCCTGGTCGGATGAAGAAGCAGCAAGGCTTGCGGCTATAATGCATCAGGCGCATGAAAACGGCATCAGCGAGGTCAAGCCCGTCAGCGCCGCCGGACTGGCCCGCAAGGAACCCGAGCTGGCCCGGGCGGCAAAGGCGGCGCTCTTCATCCCGGGCGAGAGCATTATCGACCCGTGGTCCGCCCCTTACGCCTATCTCAATCAGGCCCTGATGAACGGGGCGCAAGCCTTTCTCTCCTGCGCAGTCACAAATGGCAAATTTGACGGCGATCACTGGCAACTGGAGACCTCGCGCGGGGCGCTAAAGGGCAAATACATCATCAATTGCGCCGGTCTTTACGGCGACAGGCTTGACGAGGCGCTGCTTGGGGCGGCAAATTTTCACATCACGCCGCGCAAGGGCCAGTTCGTTGTCTTTGACAAGGCGGCCTCGGATCTGCTGACCTCCATTATCCTCCCGGTTCCCACGCCCCGCACCAAGGGGGTGGTGCTCTTTAAAACCATATTCGGCAATCTTGCCGTGGGACCAACGGCGGAAGATCAGGAAAGCCGCTCCGACACCTCGACCGATGCTGCGGCCCTGCGCGGGCTGATTGCGGCCGGAATAAAAAAGCTCCCCGCCCTGGCCGATATGCCCGTCACCGCCGTTTATGCCGGTCTGCGCCCCGCCAGCCAGTTCAAGGATTATCAGATTGAAGCCAAAGCCGAGCACAACTGGATATCGGTCGGCGCCATAAGATCAACCGGTCTGAGCGGCGCGCTGGGTATTGCAACCCATGTCTATCAGCTCTACCGCGATCTGGGCCCGAACCACAGCGCGCTTGCCAACCCCCAAATCCCGCAGGCGGGCGTGCTGGCGCAAAAGGGCAAGCGCGACTGGAAGCTTGCCGAGCACGGCGAAATCGTCTGCCACTGCGAGCTGGTCACGGCGCGCGAGATCAGGGCCGCTCTCACCGGCCCGCTCAAAGCCCGCTCCCTTGCCGGTCTTAAACGCTTAACCCGCGCCACCATGGGCCGCTGTCAGGGCTTTTTTTGCACCGCGCGTCTGGCGGAGCTGACAAAAGATCATTTCAAGCTCCCCCTGGCTGAAGGGACCGGCGATGAGTAATCGGGATTTGAGCAATACCGAGTTCATCGATGTCGCCGTTATCGGCGGCGGACCGGCGGGGCTTTGCGCCGCCGCCGAACTGAAACGGCGCGGCGTTGCCAATGTTACCGTGCTGGAACGCGAGGCGCAGGCGGGCGGCATCCCTCGCCATTGCGGCCACCCCCCCTTTGGCATGCGTGAGTTCAAACGCATCCTCACCGGCCCGCACTATGCCGCAAGGCTGGTGCAAAGCGCGCTTGAGGCCGGGGTTGATATCCGCACCTCAACCACGGTTGTCGAGGCGCGAAAGGGCGGCGAATTGCGGATTGCGGCAAATCACGGCATACGGAAAATCCGCGCCCGGCGGGTGATCTACGCCACCGGCGTGCGCGAAACCCCGCGTTCGGCGCGGCTGATCCCGGGCATGCGCCCGCTCGGCGTGCTCAATACCGGCGCGCTGCAAGCCATGGTCTATTTAAAAGCTCTGCGCCCGTTCCGGAACCCGGTCATCATGGGAACCGAGCTGGTGGCGTTTTCCGCCATTAAAACCTGCCTGCACGGCTCTATCCGCCCCGTCGCCATGATCGAGAGCGCCGGGCAGGTCACCGCCCGCTGGCCGGTAGCGCTCTACGCCCGTCTTTGCGGTGTGCCGCTGCAGCTTGAAACCCGCCTTGTGGGCATTGAAGGCAAGGACCGCGTCAGCTCCGTGGTGCTTGAGGACAAGGCCGGCAGACAAAGCCGGATGGTTTGCGACGGCGTTCTTGTGACCGGGAAATTCACCCCCGAAAGCGCTCTTGCCCGCTGCGGTCATCTGGCAATCGACCCGGCCAGCGGCGGCCCGGTGGTTGACCAGTTCGGGCGTTGCTCGGACCCGGTTTATTTTGCCGCCGGCAATATTCTGCGCCCGGTGGAAACCGCCGGATGGAGCTGGAATGAGGGCCGCCAATGCGCCGCCCTCATCGCCGATGATCTGGCCGGAAAGCTCCCCTCCCCGGCAAAAAAGGTGACAATCACCGCTTCAAGCCCGCTGATCAAATTCGTCATGCCGCAAATTCTTTGCCTGCCGCAAAGAGCCTCCGCCATGCAAAGCCTGCAACTTCGCTTTCACGCCCCGGCCACAGGCCAGCTGAAAATTATCTCCGATAACGGAATCATCTGGCAAAAACGCCTCAGGGTTTTTCCCGAACGCCGGGTTCTGGTGCCGCTTGCCCCGCTTGTCAAGCAAATCAGGGGCGGGCAGATCGAACTTCGTTTTGAAAGCTCGAAATAAAGGAGCCTGACCCATGCGCGTAGTGGCGATAGATCAGGGAACGACCAGCACAAGAGGGCTTGTTCTTACCGATGACGGTAAGGCAAAAATTGTCTGCGCCCGCCAGCACAAACAAATCCACCCCGGCCCCGGAAGGGTCGAGCATGCCCCGGAAAAACTTCTCGCTAATATAACCGCCTGCCTTGAGGCCGCCGGGCCCGTTGACGCTATCGGTATTGCCAATCAGGGCGAAAGCTGCCTTGCATGGGATGC
>CAZIVB010000236.1:0-3861 GCA_964542565.1 uncultured Hyphomicrobiales bacterium
TACCGGCGAAAGCCGGTATCCACGGCAACACCCTAATGGATACCGGCTTTCGCCGGTATGACGGGGGCGGCATGAGGCAAACAATTGATGCCGCCGGTATTACCGGTGTCCTGGCGGGCTCTCCGGGGCAGAGGTATTTATCGCCTATATCATTCCTGAATGGAATGGTATCCTGAGCTAAGAATGATTGCTTTTGCTTCTGTTTTGGGAGCATGAATACTCACAGGGTCCGTTTATCTGTGAGGGAGACGCAATGTTGGACAAAACCCGGCTTGAGGAAATCAATGTGGATGAGGTGCTGGCCAGGGGCGGTTATGCGGATGAGGTGCGCCAGATTATAGCGCAGGAGCGGCTGTTGCCCGGCGGGCTTGTCAACCGCTTGCACCGGCAGTTTCCGCACTATTCCGCCCTTGCCCGCATTGCCGCGCCGATATTCACCGGCCGGGAGAATTATACCGGCTTAAAAGGGTTCCGCCGGGTGGTGGAGATTTTGCGCGCCGCGGACATTGATATCGGGTATATTGATGAGCGCGAATTGTTTGTCGAGGTTTACCGCTTTTTGGCTACGCGCCATACCCTGAACAGCATTGACTGGGCCAATTATGAAGCTGATTCGGTGTTTCAACTGGTGTTCCCCCAGCCGGGGATGATTGCCGGGGATGTTGTCCGGGAATATCTGGCCGCTTCGAAGGGAGCCGAGCGCAGTAAAGTTGCCAGTGAATACATGAAGGCCACCAACCCGCATGACGGCAATCAGCAGCTTAACAAGCCGTGGTTTGAAAACGAAGACGGTGTGCTTGAGGTGCTGGCCGGGAGCCAGCATAAATATCCCCAGACCCAGCTCATATTCGATCAATCGACCCAGCATTGTTTTTCGTTCTGCACCTATTGCTTCCGCCACGCCCAGGTGCGCGGTGACGAGGATATGTTCCTGCAACATGATATTGCGCAAATCCATGATTACCTGCGCCAGCACAAGGAGGTTACCGATCTGCTGATCACCGGCGGCGATGGCGGTTTCATGCCGCCCGAACGGCTGGCGCAATATGTCGAGCCGCTGTTTGAGGACCCCGAATTGCTGCATATCCGCACACTGCGCCTCGCGACCCGTTCCCTGACCTTTGCGCCGGAACTGGTCTTGACGCGCAAATATGAAAAGATGCTGGCGCTGTTTGACAAGATTCATGAAAACGGCATTCAACTGGCGTGGATGGCGCATTTTTCAACGCCGAGGGAATTGCTCAATCCCATGGTGATCGCCGCCACACGGCGCTTGCAGAGCCACGGCGTGGTGCTGCGCTCCCAAAGCCCGATGATGAAGCATATCAGCCTGTTTGCCAGAGAGGACGGCTCGATCGATATCGACAAATCGGCGCGGAACTGGATTGATCTGGCCAATATTCTCGGCACATTGCATATCGGCTTTCATTCCATGTATTGCGCCCGTCCCACCGGCGAGCATCATTACTACACCGCGCCGCTGGCTGATGTGGTGCGGATATTCGATCAGGTTTACCGCTCACTGCCCTCCATCAACCGCCCCTCGCGGCACATCTCGATGACCACATCGGCGGGCAAGATGTCGCTGATGGGGTTCTCGCAAATCAATGGCGAAACCGTCTTTGCGCTCAAATTCAACGAGGCGCGCAATATGAAATGGATGGATACGGTGTTCCACGCCAAATATGACGCAAAGACCAATAACGTCTCGCTGCTCACCCCGATCGAGGGCAATTCGTTTTTCTTTGAGGAGGAATTGGCGCAGATCGAGGCGGAGCTGGAAAAATCCCTTTCCGACGCCATAGCTGCGGCCAAGAGCGTCCATATGGACCACACATTGCAGGTCGATCAGTCGGCGGAAACGGACTTTCCAACCGCGCATTAGGTTTGCTGAACAGGGGTGAAAGATATGGCCAATACTGCATCTGCCAAAAGCGCCGCCCTGTTTGAGCGGGCGCAAAAAGTTCTGCCCGGCGGGGTGAGCCGCAATACGCTGCTGCGCGGCTCGCATCCGCTTTACGCCGCTTTCGGCAAGGGCTGCAGGGTGCAGGATATTGACGGCGTGGAGCGGATTGATTTTGCCAATAACATGGCCTCGCATATTCACGGCCATGCCTATGGGCCGATTGTCGAGGCGGTAGCGGCGCAGTTGCGGCGCGGCACCGCCTTTACCCTGGCGACGGAAGTGGAAGTCCGGTTTGCCGAGCATCTTTGCGCCCGCTCTCCCGCTTTCGATAAAATCCGTTTTGTTAATTCGGGCACCGAGGCGGTGATGGCGGCGATCAAGGCGGCGCGCGCTTTTACCGGCCGGGCCAAGATTGCCAAGGTTGAGGGCAGCTATCACGGCGCTTATGATTTTGCCGAAGTTTCGCAGGAATCGACGCCGGAAAACTGGGGCGATGCGGCGCACCCTGAAGCCGTGCCGCTGGCTGTGGGCACGCCGACGGGCGTTGCGGCGGAGATGGTCATTATCCCCTTTAATGATCCGGATCGGGCGCTAGATATTCTGGATGAGCATAAGGGGCAGATTGCGGCGGTGCTCATTGACCCCATCCCGCACCGGATCGGTCTGATTCCGGCGGGGCGGGATTTTATAGAGGCGATGGGTAAATGGACGCGTGATAACGGCGCCTTGCTGATTTTTGATGAAGTGATCACCTATCGCAATGAAAAGGGGGGGATGCAGGCGCGTTTTGATGCGCGGCCCGATCTGACCGCCTTGGGCAAGATGATTGGCGGCGGCTTTCCCGTTGGTGCGCTGGCCGGGCGCGCGGAGGTTATGGATGTGTTTGTCAGCGGGGCAAAAGGCCTGCGGCTTCCTCATTCGGGCACGTTTTCGGCCAATCCGGTGACCATGACGGCGGGGCTTGCGGCCATGGCGCATTTTGACGAGGACGCCGTAACCCGTCTCAATGCGCTGGGTGATTACGCCCGCAAAGGGCTGGCCGAGGTCATAAGGCAAGCGGATGTGGCGGCCAGCGTGAGCGGGACGGGCTCGCTTTTGCGCCTGCATCTGAAACAGCAACCGCCGCGCAACTACCGCGAGGCGTATCTTTCCGGAGATGAAAAACGCGCTCTCAGCGCCCTGATCGAGGCGCTGTATGATGAGGGCGTGATTATGATTCATACCGGCGCGGCGGCGCTTTCAACCCCGATGGGGCGGGATGAAATCGACCGGCTTTGCGAGGCCGTACTGAAATCGCTTTTATCCATCAGACCGCTGATGGACAAAATCAATTCTTGAAAATCAAACCTTGCCGATACGGCATTTTGGAGGAACGGGGAATGAACCATCGGGAAATTCTTGAGGCTGCCGGTTTGGCTGCAAATGAAATATCGGGCGGAACGCTGGTTGTCCGCACCCCTGTTGACGGCTCGGAAATTGCGCAGCTTACCCGCCACAGCCCGGATGAAGTGCGTGCCATGATCAAAAGCGGTGCGGCGGCTTTTCAAAGCTGGCGCAGCGTTCCTGCGCCGCGGCGCGGCGAACTGGTGCGGCTGATTGGTGAGGAATTGCGGGCCCAAAAGGACAATCTTGGCGCTCTGGTGACCCTTGAATGCGGCAAAATCAGCCAAGAAGGGCTGGGCGAGGTGCAGGAGATGATCGATATCTGCGATTTTGCCGTCGGGCTTTCGCGCCAGCTTTACGGGCTGACGATCGCCTCGGAGCGGCCCGGTCATGCCATGCGCGAGAGCTGGCACCCGCTGGGGCTTTGCGGCATCATTACCGCGTTTAATTTTCCCGTTGCGCCGTGGTGCTGGAACGCGGCGCTGGCGCTGGTGTGCGGTGATCCGGTGATCTGGAAGCCATCGGAAAAGACCCCGCTCACGGCGCTGGCGGTCCAGAAAATTTGCCAGCGG
>CAZIVB010000237.1:0-3850 GCA_964542565.1 uncultured Hyphomicrobiales bacterium
ATCCGCGAACCTGCCGCCGATCTGGCGGTGGCGGCGGCGCTGGTTTCCTCGCTTACCGGGGCGATGCTGCCCATGGACGGGGTGTTTTTCGGCGAGGTTTCGCTCTCAGGCGCGGTGCGCCCGGTGGGTCACGCCAAGGCGCGGCTCAGGGAAGCGGAAAAACTGGGGTTTGCCCGGGCCGTCATGGCGCAAACAAATTCTGGAGAATCCACGCCGCAAAAGTATAATATGGCGATTGAGGATATGGGATCCCTGGTGGAGCTTACGGCGAAAATTGCCGCGCTTTCGCCACATGATCCTGCTTCAGATGCATAAGCAAAGGTTGACAATTGGACGCGCGATCAGCACAAAACGGTTTCTTCATGTAATCGGGCCACTCCAAAGCAAAGGGAATATTCATGGCATCGCCGCTTACCGCCCTTGATATCATGGTTGTCGTCATTCTGCTGATTTCAGGCGGGCTGGCCATGTTGCGCGGGCTGACCCGCGAAATTCTCTCCATTGTTTCATGGGTTGCCGCCGCCGCGGCGGTTTTGTTTGCCTTTCCGGCTTTTCAGGCCCAGATGCGCGGGATGGTGCAACCCAAATGGCTGGCGGATATCTCGCTCGCCGCCGGGATATTCCTCGCCGTTCTGATTGTTATCTCCTTCATTACAATGAAAATTTCCGACAAGGTCCTGGATTCCAAAGTGGGGGCGCTGGACCGGACGCTCGGGTTTATCTTTGGCGTTGCGCGCGGCTTTGTCCTTGTTGTGGTGGCGTATCTGTTTTTCGTCTGGCTGGTGCCGCCCAAGCAATATCCGGACTGGATCGCCAATGCCCGCTCGCTGCCGATTATGAAAAATGCCGGGGCAAAAGCCATGAGCTGGCTGCCCGATGATCCCAAGGAGTTGATCCCGGGATCAAAACCAAAGCCTAAAGCGCCGCCGCCGGTGGCAAAACCAAAACCGGCGCCGGGGAAATCCTCATCAATTCCTGACAACAAGAAAGATTCAGGTTATAAGGGGGCCCAGCGCCGCAGCATGCAGCAACTTCTGGAAAGCACGACGGGCCAGTAAACCATTCAGGAACAATGTCAGGCTAAAGCCAGCCTTTTTTTTCAGGAACCAAGGTATGAGTGAGCATTTTCACGATGACCGGCTTCGCGAGGAGTGCGGCGTATTCGGGATTTTCGGCAATCCGGACGCCGCCTCCTTTACCGCGCTTGGCCTGCACGCCCTGCAACACCGGGGCCAGGAGGCGGCCGGGATTGTCGCCTTTAACGGCACCCGGTATCATTCCGAGCGGCGGCTCGGGCTGGTTGGCGACAAGTTTACCCGGCCCGATATCATTGACCGCCTCAAAGGCAATGCGGCGGTCGGCCATGTGCGCTATTCCACCACCGGCGACACCATATTGCGCAATGTGCAGCCGCTCTTTGCCGAGCTCAGCAGCGGCGGCTTCGCGGTCTGCCATAACGGCAATTTCACCAATTCGCAATATCTGCGCCAGAAGCTGATTTCGCGCGGCGCGATTTTCCAGTCCACATCGGACACCGAAGTGATTGTGCATATGGTGGCGCAAAGCGCCAGGGAGCGTCTGATCGACCGCTTTATCGACGCCCTTTCACAAGTTGAAGGGGCGTATTCGCTGGTGGCCATGACCAACAAGAAGCTGATCGGGGTGCGCGATCCGCTGGGCATCAGGCCGCTGGTTCTGGGGCAGCTTGACGGGGCTTATGTTCTGGCCTCGGAGACCTGCGCGCTGGATATTATCGGCGCCAAATTTGTGCGCGAGATTTCCAATGGCGAAATTGTGGTGATCGACGAGAGCGGCCTTCAATCCTATTTTCCGTTCCCCAGAGTGCCGGCGCGGCCGTGTATTTTTGAGTATATCTATTTTGCCCGCCCCGATTCCATTGTCGGCGGGCGCAGCGTTTACGAGGTGCGCAAGGCCTTTGGCGCCCAGTTGGCGCGCGAGATGCCGGTGGACGCCGATATGGTGGTTCCGGTGCCCGATTCGGGCGTTCCGGCCGCGATCGGCTACGCCAGCGAATCCGGGGTGCCGTTTGAGCTTGGTATTATCCGCAACCATTATGTCGGGCGCACATTTATTGAACCGACGCAGCAAATCCGCCAGCTCGGGGTGAAACTGAAGCACAACCCGACGGCAAAGCTGGCGGAGGGCAAGCGGGTGGTTCTGATTGATGATTCCATCGTGCGCGGCACCACCTCGATCAAGATCGTCCAGATGATGCGCGATGCGGGCGCCTCGGAAGTGCATTTGCGCATTGCCAGCCCGCCGATCACCCATTCGGATTATTACGGCATTGATACGCCGGACCGCGAAAACCTGCTCGCTGCGGGCCGCGATCTGGCCGAGATGCGCGAATATATCGGCGCGGATACCCTGGCCTTCATCTCGGTTGACGGGCTCTACAAGGCGATCGGATATGAAAAGCGCAACCCGGAGGCGCCCCAGTTCACCGATCACTGCTTTACCGGCGATTACCCGACACCGCTGACGGATTTGCAAAATGAGCGCATAAGGCCGCGGCAATTCTCTCTTCTGGCGGAAACAGCGTGAGGACCATGACCAACCCTGCATTAAAGGACCGCGTCGCGCTGATTACCGGCGCTTCACGCGGTATCGGCCGCGCCGCGGCGCTGGAGCTGGCGCGCAACGGCGCGCATGTCATTCTGGTGGCGCGTACTGAAGGCGGGCTGACGGATGTTGATGATGAAATCCGCGAAATCGGCGGCTCGGCCACGCTGGTGCCGCTGGATGTGCGCGATTATGAGGGCATTGACCGTCTGGGGGCGGCGGTTTTCGAGCGCTGGGGCAAGCTGGATATTCTTGTCGGCAATGCCGGGATTTTGGGCAATCTTTCGCCGCTGGGCCATATTCTGCCCGATGACTGGCAGATGCTGATGGATATCAATCTGACCGCCAACTGGCGCCTTATCCGCAGCTTTGACGTGCTGCTGCGCCAGTCCGATGCCGGGCGGGCGATCTTTGTCACCTCGGGCGTTGTGCAAAGCTGCACCGCCTATTGGGGCGGCTACACCATCACCAAGGCCGGGCTTGACGCCATGGTCAAAACCTACGCCGCCGAGCTTGCCACCACGGATGTGAAAGCCAACCTGCTCAGCCCCGGTCCGGTCCGCACCCATCTGCGCGCCAAGGCGTATCCGGGCGAAGATGCCTCCAAACTGCCCTCCCCGGAGGACATCGCACCGCTTTTTGCCCAAATGGCCGCACCCGATTTTGACAAAAACGGCGAAATCATCCGCTTCAAGCGTTAATTGCAGGTCTTTTCAGGCGTAAGAAGCCTCCAGATCCAGCAGGTATTTTTTGCGCGCCAGCCCGCCGCCATAACCAACAAGCGAGCCATCGGAGCCGATGACCCGGTGACAGGGGATGATGATGCCGACCCGGTTATGGCCATTGGCCGAGGCCACGGCGCGCACCGCTTTTGGATTACCAAGCGCAATGGCCTGTTCCTTATAGGAGCGGGTCCGGCCATAGGGAATAGCGCCAAGCACCTTCCATACGGCTTGTTGAAACTGCGTCCCCGGTGTGTGCAGGGGGACGGAAAAGGCTTTTCTCTCACCGGAAAAATACTCGGAAAGCTCCTGCTGGACCTGCTCCAGATAGGGGTTGTTTCCGGGCAGGATAACCGCCTCCAGTCTTTTGCATAAATCCCTGAATTCGGTTTCAAGCATTCGCCGGTCGGTGAAATCGAGCAGGCAAATCCCCTTGGCCGTGGCGCAGGCGAACATGGGGCCCATGGGGGTGGTAAAGCGGGTGATGTTGATGACGGATTTGCCGCGGGTGCGGCTGGCGCTGTCGCCGAAGATCGAGCGGTAGC
>CAZIVB010000238.1:0-3787 GCA_964542565.1 uncultured Hyphomicrobiales bacterium
TCTGCCCAAGGCCGTGATTGCCCGAATTCCCGATCGCAATCAGTACATTGCGGATAAAGCGCTCTCGTCCGGTGCGCTTGACCGGCGTTCCGGCAAATAACGAACGAAACGCGCCATCATCAAGTCTGGCGAGTTCGCGCAGGGGAATATTTTCCAGCTCCGGACGAAGGGCGAGGCTTTGCGCATTGGCGGTTTTGGCAAATTTGTTCCACGGGCATACGGCAAGACAATCATCGCAGCCAAAAATCCGGTTTCCCATGGCGCGGCGAAATTCCGGCGCGATATGCCCTTTGAATTCAATATTGAGATAGGACAGACAGCGCCGCGCATCAATCTGCCCCGGCGCGACAAAGGCCCGGCTGGGGCAGATATCAAGACAATCGCGGCACGAACCGCAAAGGTCACGGCCCGGCGCATCGGCTTGCAGATCGGCCGTAGTGAAAATCTCGCCCAGAAACAGCCATGCCCCAAACTCACGAGACACCAGACAGGTGTGTTTGCCCTGCCAGCCCATGCCGGCCGCCATGGCGAGCGGTTTTTCCATTACCGGAGCGGTATCCACAAACACCTTGACCTCGTCGCCGGTTTCACCGTGCAGCCAGCGGGCAACGGTTTTGAGCTTTTTCTTGATGACATCATGGTAATCCTTGCGCCGTGCATAGACGGAAATATTGCCCAGATCGGGCAGGTTAAGCGCAAGCAAGGGGTTGGTTTCAGGTGCGTAATTAAAGCCCAGCATGATAATGCTGCGCGCCTCGGGCCATAAAACTCCAGGATCGGCGCGGCGTTCTTCGTTGGCGGCAAACCAGCCCATATCACCGTGAAAGCCGTTTTCGATAAACGCCCGCAGCGCTTGCCCGGGCGGCGTTGCCGTATCCGGACGCGTAAAGCGCACGATATCAAATCCGGCGGCCAGCGCCGTGGTTGTTATTTTCGACTTCAGCCCGGCGCGCATTAAAAATCAAGATCGGCATAGATTTCCGGCGGCGGCATTCCCGCCAGCCTGTCGGCCAGAAGAGGACGGAAAGAGGGGCGTGACTTGACCCTGGCGTACCACTCCCTGGCGGCGCCGTTATGGCCCCAGGGCACGTCGCCGAGATAATCGATACATGACAAATGCGCCGCGGCGGCAAGATCGGCATGAGAAAACTGCTTCCCGCCGAGCCATTTGCGTCTTTCAACCAGATAGCCGATATAATCCAGATGCACCTTGATATTGTGAATGGCGGCGCGAACGCTTGCGGTATTGGGCGCGCCGCCGCCGTGTTTGGCGTCCAGATACCGCCGCACGACTTTCTCATGCACCAGATGGGCCGAGACCTCGGCGCTGAATTTTTCATCAAACCAGGCAATCAGCCGCCGCACCTCGGCGCGTTCATGGAATGCATCGGGAAACAGGCCACCGTCACGTCCCTTGATATTGACGCTTTCCTCGACAAATTCCGTCAGGGCGTAAACGCCGCCGACAACGCCGTCTGCCTCCACCATCACCGGCGTTGCGCCTGAAGGGTTGAGGGCGAGAAAATCCTTGCGCCGCTCCCAGGGATTCTCCGGCCGCAGTTCATATTCAAAGCCATATTCCTCCAGAGCCAGCCGGATGCGGCGAGAGAAAGGACAAAGCTGAAAATGATAGAGGATGGTCATTAAATCTGTCCCGTTACGCCTGATATATGTAATAAGGGGTTAACTTCCCGTAACCTGTTAACAAATCATTAATCCTCAAAGCGCAGAACATGCCGGGACCCGCCCTTAAATAACCATTTAAAGAACCAGATACAATGTCCATCGAACAAATAATCGTGCTTGCGGTTGTGCAAGGTATTTCCGAATTTTTGCCCATATCGTCATCCGGGCATCTGATCCTGATCCCGGCTCTGACCGGTTGGCCGGATCAGGGGCTGGCAACCGATATCATGGTGCATATCGGGTCGCTGTTTGCCATTATCGTCTATTTCTGGCGTGATGTCGGGCGGCTCCTGAGCGGTGTTGGCGACCTCGTGCGCTTTACCCTGACCGACAATGCACGGCTGGCGCTTTATATCATTCTGGCGACGATTCCGGCGGTGATATTTGCGCTTGTCCTGAAAAAAGCCGGAATACTCGATCAAATCCGCGGCCCTGAAATCGTCGGCTGGAACGCCATTATATTCGGCATCCTGCTTTATGTGAGCGACAAATACGGCTCGCGGTTCAAATCCATGGCCGATATGCGTCTGGCCCCGGCCCTGGTGATCGGTTTTGCCCAGGCGCTGGCGCTAATCCCCGGAACCAGCCGTTCCGGCATCACCATCACGGCGGCGCGCGCGCTTGGATTTGAGCGCTCTGAATCGGCCCGGTTTTCTTTTTTGCTCGGCATGCCGGCCATCGCCGGTGCCGGTGTTCTCACCGTTTATGAATTTTACCATTCCGGCGAGACGATCCCGTCCCAGACCCTGATAACGGCCGGTCTTTCCTTTCTTGCCTCTCTCGCCGCCATTACCTTCTTGATGGCGCTGGTGCGGCGCATGAGTTTCCTGCCCTTTGTCCTTTACCGTCTGGCGCTGGGCGCGGTTTTGTTAAGCTGGGTCTATTTTTATTAAGTCCTCCTGCCGCCGGCCGGTGTTTTTGGAATCAAATTGTCCCATGGGGCGAAAACGGGCGAGATAGGACGGCACAATCGCCCGGGCGCTGCGCGGCGCAATGCCCAGATCTTGCAGAGTGCGCCCCTCGCTCCTTGCGGCGCTGGAGAGGACATTGTCGGTTTCCAGCAGCCGCACTTGATCGACGGTGAGCAGGGGGTTCCAGGGCCACATCTGCAAAAACCAGGCCTCAAACCGCGCCAGGGCAAAAGGAATGGGAACAAGCAGCCGCCGGCGGCCGGTGGCCGCAAGAACCAGTTCCAGAACCTGCCTGAAACTCATGATTTCCGGTCCGCCCAGTTCGTAAACCCGGCTCCGGTCGGTATTGCTCTGCAGCCGGTTAAGGACAGCTTGCGCCACATCGGCGACATAAACCGGCTGGAATTTTGTCCCGCCGCCGCCGATGAGCGGCAAAAAAGGCGAAATTTGCGCCATGGCGGCAAAAAGGTTGAAGAAATTGTCCTCCTCGCCAAAGATCACCGAGGGGCGCAAAATCTGGGCGGCGGGATGAGCCGCGCGCACCGCGTCTTCGCCAAGAGCTTTGGTGCGGGCATATTCAGCCGGACTGAGGCTGTTTGCGCCCAGGGCCGAGATATGCACCAGATGATCAATCCCCGCCCGGGCCGTCTGCTCCGCCACCCGTTTTGCGCCTTCATGATGTATGGCGTCAAAATCCTGCCGCCCGCTTTCAAATAAAATCCCGACCGCGTTTACAACCCCCGAGGCCCCCTCAACCGCGCGGGCGACAGAGCCGGTATCGCGCAGATTGGCCTGAACGCTGACAATCTGGCCAACCCCGCCAAAGGGTTGCAGGAAATGGGCATCCTCGGGTCTGCGAACAGCAACGCGGATCTGATAGCCCCGGCGGGCCAAACCATGCACAACATGACGGCCGACAAACCCCGAACCGCCAAAAACGGTAATCAACCCCTTAGCCATATTCCGCTCGCTCATTTCCTGCCCTCCTTGATAAAATCCTGCCTGGATGACACAATCCTAACTCATCTTTTAAGCTCGATGGGACGGATTAACAATTGCTGATTGACAATTTCGGTCCTGCCCCTTAAGTCTCGCGCGGTAAGCCCAGGTGGCGGAATTGGTAGACGCGCTAGCTTCAGGTGCTAGTGTCCGTATGGACGTGGAAGTTCGAGTCTTCTCCTGGGCACCAT
>CAZIVB010000239.1:0-3718 GCA_964542565.1 uncultured Hyphomicrobiales bacterium
TGTCCAGTTCATTGGCCAGATCGCGCACGATCCGCGGCAGTTTCTGCCATGCATTGCCGATCGGCTGCATGCGGGTTTTCATCACCCCTTCCTGCAATTCCCCGGTGACATTGGAGAGCCGCTGCAACGGCGTCTTGAACTCCGAATCATCCAGCCTGCGCACCATCTGGAGCAGCTGGTTGCGCGTCAGCACCAGCTCGGAGACCATGGTCATCAATTCTTCCAGCGTATCCACGCTGACACGGATGGATTGCGGCGTAACGCGTTTTTCCTTGCGCATCGCCTTGACTTCCGGCGCCTTTTTAGCGCTCACCGGCCCGGCTTTGGCCGCAACCGGCGCCGGCGCTTCCACAACTTCAGGCTCAGGCTCGGGCTCGGACGCAACTTCGCCACCCGCATCGCCCGGCATGAAATCCTCCTCAACCTCGGTTTCCAGGAAGGCCCGCTCCAGATCGTCAAGCGAAACCTCGCCCGGTTTCAACTCGCGCTGCAAAACCTGAATTGAGGCTGAATCATCACTCTCCTCGGGTTCCGGTTTTGCCGCCCCGCCGCCCAGACTGCCGCCCGCCGAGAGAATATCAAGCTGCGAGATCAGATCGTCATCGGTGCCTTCGGGCTCGGTTTCGGTCTCCTCGATATCGGCGAGAATTTCCTTGATCCGGTCGAGAGACTGCAAAATCAGCGTCACGGCCTCTTCGGTCACCGGCGCGCCGTCGCGGAATTTACCCATCAGCGTCTCGGCGGCATGGGCCAGAGCCTCTAACCGCGGCAGGCCCAAAAAGCCGCAGGTTCCCTTGATGGTGTGAACCAGCCGGAAAATATTGGCGAGAATATCCTTGTCGTTCGGATCCTGCTCAAACCTGACCAGTTCCACATCAACGACATCCAGGCTCTCATTGGTCTCAGTTAAAAACTCACTCAAGAGATCATCCACGATGAGTTCCCCCCTTTACAAATTACTCTGGCGCGACACCACTCATCGGAGGCACTACACAGCCTCCCCCGAAGGCGAGTGTCGCCGCAAAGGGTTAACATTGATTGAAATGGAATCGTTTTTAGGTGAACCGGAAAACCGCTGCGGTGCGGCGCATCATTCCAAAACCGGGGAAAAAGCCGGGCGCAAAGAGATCAGGACCTGGTGAAATCCTCGCCATCCGCGATTTCAAATTCTATACCGGCATCGGTGAGATCGGTGATAATCTGCTCGATCAACTCCTCCGGCGTTGCCAGCTTGACGAGGGTTTTTTCCGGGCGGCGCAGAAAATCAGGATACCGCGTATTGAGGATTTTGACCGAATCGGCAACCTCATCCTCGGAGCCGCACATGGTGGCCGCCAGAACCAGATACATATGCGGCAGAAGCGAATCGCTATTGGCGCGGAAATGCGATCTGGCCACGGAGCGGGCATTCTTGCAATCGAGATTTCTGTAATAATAAAGGAAAACCGTTTCCAGATACCATGGCGGGTGGCCCGGATTCAGCTTTATGGCTCTCTGGGTCAGCCAGAAGGCCTCGGCCCATTCGCCGTGGATTTTGAGTATCCAGCCGATATCCGCCAGCACATCGGCATTATTGGGGTTAAGCTCCAGGGCGCGCATGATCTGCGTCCGCGCCAGATCCTTGCTTCCGCGCGTGATCAGCACATCGGCCAGCCGCTGATGGGTAAACGAATCGTCCGGATCAAGCTCAACCGCCCGGCGCGCCGCGCTCAGCGCCCGGTCGAGCGGCGGGGTATCGCCGATTTTGACATTATAACCCTGACGGTACTCATTCACATACATCCAGGACAGCGCCGCCCAGGCCTGGGCGAAACCCGGCGCATCCTTCACCGCTTTTTCAAGGCAGTTGCGAACCATGAGATGCGATTTGGCGTTTTCATTCTGAACATAGCCGAAATAGCGCAGATAACACGAATAGGCCGACATGGAGACATTGCTCTGCCCCATGGATTGCCGGCTCTCCAGCCGGTTGATGATGCCATAGGGCTGACCCAGCACCGAGGCGACCGAACTTGATATGCGCTTTTGAATTTCAAACAAATTTTCGCCCGTCTTGATGCGCTGGAAGGAGCGCGACCAGACAATCCGGCCGTTTTTCGCCTCCAGAAGCCGCGCTGTGACATAAATTTCATCTCTGGTTTCAGCAACGGTGCCGGTGAGCAGATAGCGCACGCCAAGCTTGCGCCCGGCCGCCAGAATATCACGGCTGAATTCAGGCGTGTTGAGGGTTGTGTCGGGGCCAAGAACATAAAGATCCTTGAAACGCGTCAGATTGACGAGAATCTGCATCGCCAGCCCCTGGACAAAATATTTTCTCATCCCCGCTTCGGTGATATCGCGAAAAGGCAGCACCGCGACGCGCGGACCGGTCGGCAGCCGCTTTGCCGCCCTGGCCATTTCTCCCAGTTCCGCGGCGTCAACCCCCTCGCCGCCGCGCGGAAGCAGTTGCCAGGCCAGCATCCCGGCAAGCACGGCTATGATGATCAGCAAAGCGCCAATGGCCATGATCAGCGGGTGCCGCCACAACGGCCTTGCAGCTTTCTTTTCCCCGTTGAGCCTGAACACCGGCGCATAGCCGCCCTTGGGGACCTCGATGATCACCGGATCATCTTTGCCCTCGGTAAGATAATAGGTTGCAAGCATGCGCCGCAACCGGCCCGCATAGACCCGGACAATCGTGTCGGATTCAGAATCGAACCCCTCATCCTTGTCAAAGACCTCAATGCCGATCGAATAGCCCTTGATCTTCTCCGCCCGGCCCGCCAGAGATTCATCAACCAGATATTTCAGAAATCTGACCTGGCGCCCCGAACGCGCAAAGACATCGGAGGCCAGAACCCGCGTCAGCGCATCTTTAATGGCATCTGCTTTTATCTCTTTGTTTTTTTTCACAAAAATGGATTCTTTGCGGAATGATTCATATGTGACTCACAGTGAGAAACTAAAATAAAGAATGGCGGCAGTATATATCACAAATACCAAAAGGGGAATCACAACCATATCAATTCCAGGCACTCTTTTATTTCTCTGTCTGAAACAGCACGGGCAAGGCTGAATGGGCAAGCGGCATGATTGAACAAGGTTGCGCAAAAACTTCATTAAAAAAACCATCCGTCACGGATGGGGCAGGAGCGCATATCGTGAACGACGAACGGCAGCAGGCGGCCTATGACATTCAAAAGCAGCTCGAAGAGCTTCTCGTTATCGCCAATAACAACCAGATGGAAATGTTAAGCTATCTGATCGAGATGGCATTGCTTGAAGCCACGGGCCGGGCAAAACGATCTGATTTCTAGAACGCTTGCGGAAAAGCGGGAACCGGTTTTCGATAAGAAGCGCGGCAAAAACGAAGAGGTAGAGCTCGATCTGATACGGCCCCGCCTGCTTCGCCCTTTTTTTACAAATCCTGATCAAAAAGCTTTCCAACGCGGCGCGCCGTGGCGTGCAGTTCATCTTCGGGCACCCGGCCCGGACAGCCGTTTTGGGTCCCGAGCCGGGCCGCAAAACCGGCCTCGATTAGCTTGCGGTGGAATTTTGCCACATTGCGCGGCGGGCTGAGCACCCCGCTTGCCGCAAGAGACGCCAGCACCGCGCCGGGCCGCCCGCCGCCCGCCTGCGCCTTCTGCATCGCCCGGGCGATCCAGGAGGTCGCACCTTTGCGGCACGGCACATCGTGGATATATACCGGCTTGCCGGTTTTGCACGCCTCGGAGATCAT
>CAZIVB010000240.1:0-3676 GCA_964542565.1 uncultured Hyphomicrobiales bacterium
AGCTTTGGCGCCGATCATTTTGTCGAGTGCGTTGTGGCGGCCGATATCCTCGCGGACAGGGCCGAGTTTGCCTTCATTCGAGACCCATGCCGCGCCGTGCACGGTGTGATTGCGGGCGCGCTGGGGCTGGGCGGCGTTTAAAGCGCCGGCCGCTTTCGATATAACGCCAGCTTGAATTTTACCCGGTGCAGGCTCAAGGCGCGGCAGGGGCCGGACGGCGTCATCAAGATTATCAATGCCGCATAGCCCGCAGCCGCTGCGCCCCATATGGGCGCGGCGGGCGCGGTGCAGCTTGAGGCGTTCAAACCGGCGGCCGGGGATTTTCAGGGCAAGCTCAACGCCGCCGGTTTGCTGCGAGACTTTAAGACCGCAAATCTCATCGGCTTTGTTGATAATGCCCTCGGCAATGGAAAACCCGCGGGCGAAATCAGCCAGATCGCAAGGGGTCGCCATCATGACGGCATGGGTAAGGCCGTTATAGACAAAGGCAATGGGGACTTCGTGCGGGATGGTCCAGATAATCTCGCGCTCTCCATCAGGCGTGATCATCAGCCCGGTGCGGCGGATATCGGCGCGATATTCAGGTCTGCGGGGCAATGTGGGCTTTATCCCGCTCAGCCTCTTCGCGGGCCTGTTGCCAGTCGGAGCGGTGATTGGCCGGGCTGATCTGCACCGCCGTGACCTTGTATTCGGGGCAGGAGGTGGCCCAGTCGGATTTTTTCGTTGTCACCACATTGGTGCCGCTCTGGGGGAAGTGGAAGGAGGTAAACACTATGCCGGGCTGCACCCGGCTTGAAATCCGCGCATGCAGGGTGGTCTCGCCCATGCGGCTGCGCAGGGCGATGAGGTCATTCTCGCGGATGCCGCGGGCGTCCGCATCAACGGGGTGGATTTCCAGCACATCCGTTTTCACCCATTCCATATTGGGCGTGCGGCGGGTCTGGGCGCTGACATTGTAATGCTCAAGAATACGCCCGGTGGTGAGAATGAGCGGGAATTTGCGGTTGGTCTTCTCGTCGCTGGGGACATAAGGCGTGGTGACAAAAAGCCCCTTGCCGCGCACAAAGCCGTCCACATGCATCAGGGGGGTGCCATCGGGGGCGGCCTCATTGCAGGGCCATTGCACCGAATGGCGTTCATCGAGCAGCGCAAAGCTCACATGGGCAAAAGCGGGAGTGAGGCGGGCGATCTCGTCCATGATCTGGCTGGAGCTTTCATAATTCATCGGGTAGCCCATGGCTTGGGCAAGCTCCTGCGTCACCTGCCATTCATGCTTGCCGCTGCGCGGGCGCATGACCGGGCGCACCCGGTTCATGCGCCGCTCGGCATTGGTGAAGGTGCCGTCTTTTTCCAGAAATGTCGTGCCGGGCAGGAAGACATGGGCAAAACGGGCGGTCTCGTTGAGGAAAAGGTCCTGCACCACCACGCAGTGCATGGCTTTAAGCGCCGCCTCGACATGATGTGTATTGGGATCGGACTGGGCAATATCCTCGCCCTGGATATAAAAGCCCTTGAACTCACCCTTGAGCGCCGCGTCGAACATATTGGGGATGCGGTAGCCCGGCTCATTATCCAGCTTTGCGCCCCAATCATGCTCAAAACTTTGCCGCACCGCGTCATCCTGCACCGCCCGGTAGCCGGGAAACTCATGCGGGAAGGAGCCCATATCGCAAGAGCCCTGGACATTGTTCTGGCCGCGCATGGGATTGAGGCCGACGCCGGAGCGGCCGAGATTTCCCGTCGCCATGGCGAGATTGGCCAGCCCCATGACCATGGTTGAGCCTTGCGAATGCTCGGTGACGCCGAGACCGTAATAGATCGCCGCGTTGGGGGCTTTGGCGTAGGCCCGGGCGGCGGCGCGGATATCCGCCGCCGCAACGCCGCTGAGGCTGGCAATCTGCTCCGGGGCGTTTTCCGGTCCGGCCACAAAATCGCGCCATTCGCGGTAACTTTCCAGATCGCAGCGCTCCTTTATGTAGTCATCCGCCGTAAGGCCCTCGGTGACGATCACATGGGATATGGCGTTGATCATCGCCACATTGGCGCCGGGCTTGAGCGCCAGATGATATTCGGCCTTAATATGAGGCGCTTTGACCAGTTCGGTGGCGCGCGGGTCGATAACGATCAGTTTTGCGCCTCCGCGCAGGGCCTGCTTCATCTGTGCGCCGAAAACCGGATGGGCCTCGGTCGGGTTGGAGCCGATGAGCAGGATGAGATCGGCGTTTTGCACCGAAGCAAAGTCCTGGGTACCGGCGGAGGTGCCGAGGCAGGTTTTCAGGCCATAGCCGGTGGGGGCGTGGCAGACCCGGGCGCAGGTATCGACATTGTTGTTGCCAAAACCGGCGCGGATCAGCTTTTGCACCGCCCAGACCTCTTCATTGGTGCAGCGCGAGGAGGTAATGCCGCCGATGGCCTTGCGGCCGTGTTTTTTCTGGATGGCTTTGAATTTTCCGGCGGTGAAGGAAATTGCCTCTTCCCAGCTCACCTGTTGCCACGGATCGGTGATGTTTTCGCGGATCATCGGGGTGGTGATGCGGTCCTTGTGGGTGGCATAGCCCCAGGCAAAGCGCCCCTTGATGCACGAATGGCCGTGATTGGCCTTGCCGTCCTTGTCCGGCACCATGCGGATCAGTTGCTCGCCTTTGAGTTCAGCCACGAACGAGCACCCCACGCCGCAATAGGCGCAGGTGGTTTTAACAAAGCGGTCCGGCCGTCCTTGCATGATAACGGCTTTTTCCGTCAGCGAAGCGGTGGGGCAGGCGGCGACGCAGGCGCCGCAGGAGACGCAGGCGGAGTTGAAAAAATCGCTCAGGCCCGGTTTGATCCGGGTGGCAAAACCCCGGCCTGACGCGGTGAGGGCAAATGTGCCCTGCACTTCGTCGCACACCCGGACACAGCGCTGGCAGACAATGCATTTGGCCGGATTGAAAGCAAAATAGGGGTTGGACAAATCCTTGTCTTCGCCAAGATGGTTTTCGCCGGCAAAACCATAACGCACCTGGCGCAGGCCGGTTTCCCCGGCCATGTCCTGCAATTCGCAATTGCCGTTGGCGGCGCAGGTGAGGCATTCGAGGGGATGATCGGAGATATAAAGCTCCATGATGCCGCGGCGCAACCGGGCAAGGCGCGGGCTTCGGGTGGTGACTTTGAGGCCCTCGGCCACCGGCGTGGTGCAGGAAGAAGGGGTATCCTTGCGCCCTTCGATCTCGACCAGACACAGGCGGCATGAACCAAAGCCTTTCAGGCAATCGGTGGCGCACAGGCTGGGGATGGAAATCCCGGCCTCGCGCGCGGCGCGCAGGAGGGATGTGCCTTTGGGTGCGCCGATCCTCAGGCCGTTGATTTCAAGATGGACGGTTTGATCCGATGAAGAGGCAGGCGTGCCGTAATCGGGTTGTTTGTTACAGATCATCCGCGCCTCCGGGTTTTTGAAAAACAGCGCAGGGCCGAGCGCACCGGCAGGGGGGTGAGGCCGCCCATGGCGCAAAGCGAGCCGTCGGCCATGATCTCGCAAAGATCCTCGATCAGTTTGAGGTTTTCATCCACATTTTCGCCGCGCCGGATCTTGTCCATGACCTCCGCGCCGCGCACCGCGCCGATGCGGCAGGGGGTGCATTTGCCGCAGGATTCATGGGCGCAGAATTGAAAGGCGTAAGCCGCCTGACGCAGCAGATCA
>CAZIVB010000241.1:0-3669 GCA_964542565.1 uncultured Hyphomicrobiales bacterium
AAAGCCTATTTTGAAAACAAGCTGATTACCGGACGCTATTTCATGCAGCGGTTGCTGCCCGAAACCTCGGCCCATCTGGCGCGCATCAGCGCCGGAGCCGAAAGTATGATGGCGCTGCCGGCCGAGGCGTTTTGAGAGATATATGAATACAGATCCCCGTCACTCCCGCGAAGGCGGGAGTCCAGGAGAAACAACGAAAGAGCAATACAGATTGCTCTGGATTCCCGCCTTCGCGGGAATGACGGAAAAAGGAATTGCACTATTGTGTGAACAAGAACTAACGGGAGAGAGCCGATGAATGAGTGTTATATTTTCGATCATATCCGCACCCCGCGCGGGCGCGGCAAGAAAGATGGCGCGCTTTATGAAGTGACGCCGCTGGAGCTGGCGACACAGACGCTCGAAGCCCTGCGCGAGCGTAACGGGCTCGACACCAAAACCGTGGATGATGTGATTTTGGGCTGCGTCGACCCGGTGGGCGAGGCGGGCGGCGATATTGCCCGGGCGGCGGTTTTGAACGCCGAATATGATGACAGCGTTCCGGGGATGCAGATCAACCGGTTTTGCGCCTCCGGGCTTGATGCGACCAATTTCGCCGCTATGAAAGTGATGACCGGGGTTGCCGATATGGCGATCGGCGGCGGGGTGGAATCCATGAGCCGCATCGGTATCGGCGCTTCGGGCGGCGCCTGGCCGATGGACCCGCAGATTGCAATCAAATCCTATTTCGTGCCGCAGGGCATCAGCGCCGATCTGATCGCGACGAAATATGGCTACAGCCGCGATGATGTGGACGCTTACGCGGTGGAAAGCCAGAAGCGCACCGCGCAGGCGTGGAGCGAGGGCCGTTTCGCCAATTCGGTACTGGCGGTAAAGGACATCAACGGCCTGACCATTCTGGACAAGGACGAGCATATGCGCCCCGGCACCGATATGCAGTCTCTGGCCGCCCTCAACCCTTCCTTTGCCCAGATGGGCGAATTTGCCGGTTTTGACGCGGTGACAATCCAGCGTTACCCGGAGATCGAAAAGCTCGACCATGTGCATCATGCGGGCAACTCGTCCGGCGTGGTGGACGGCGCGGCGGCGGTTTTGCTCGGCAGCAAGGCCTCCGGTGAAAAGGCGGGGCTCAAGCCAAGGGCGCGGATAAAGGCGTTTGCCAATATCGGCACCGAACCGTGCATCATGCTCACCGGTCCGGTGGATGTGAGCCGCAAGGTTCTGGCCCAGGCGGGGATGAGCGTTTCCGATATTGATCTTTTTGAAATCAACGAGGCTTTTGCCTCGGTGGTGCTGCATACCATGAATGAGCTGGGGCTCGAGCATGAATGCGTCAATGTAAATGGCGGCGCGATCGCCATGGGCCACCCGCTGGGGGCCACCGGGGCGATGATTCTCGGCACGCTGGTTGACGAGATGGAGCGGCGCGGCGTGGGCACCGGCCTTGTCACCTTGTGCATTGGCGCGGGCATGGGTACGGCGACGATCATTGAGCGGATTTAGGGCGAGGAAAAAACAATGACTTACAAGAATTTCACACTCGAAATTGACGGCGACGGTATTGCCCTTATTACCTGGGATATGGACGGGCGCTCGATGAATGTGCTCACCGAAGAAGCGCTGGGCGAATATATCGCCATTGTCGAGCGTATCGGCTCTGATGAAGCGATCAGGGGCGCGATCATCACCTCCGGCAAGGAGACCTTTTCCGGCGGGGCGGATTTGTCGATGCTCGAAGCGCTGGTGAAAGGCGGCCTGAAAGCCGAACGCGAGGAAGGCCGCGAGGCGGCCTCGAAGCTGGTGATGGAACAAGGCGGCATTCTGGCGCGCACCATCCGTCAGATGGAGACCTGCGGCAAGCCGCTGGCGGCGGCGATCAACGGCACCTGTCTTGGCGGCGCGTTCGAGATATCGCTCGGCTGTCATTACCGGGTGGCCTCCAACAATCCCAAAACCCGCCTTGGCCTGCCCGAGGGCCGGGTCGGGCTGCTGCCCGGCGGCGGCGGCACCCAGCGGCTCTCGCGGCTGATCGGCGCCTCGGACGCCTTGCAGATGATGCTGACGGGGCGGAAAATCCGGGTGGATCAGGCGCTAAAGGCCGGAATTATCCACAAGGTGGTGACAAAAGGAAAACTGATATCAGAAGCCCGGCGCTGGCTGCTCAAAGAGGCTGATCCGGTGGCGCCGTGGGACAAAAAGGGTTTCCGTATTCCCGGCGGGATGAATTTTTCCAAAAACGGCATGATGACCTTCACCGCCGCCAATGCGATTTACCGCCGCGAGACGATGGACAATTATCCGGCGCTTCGGGCGATCATGTCATGTGTTTATGAAGGGCTGATGGTGGATATCGACACCGGACTGCGCATCGAGGCGCGCTATTTCAGCCATATCCTGCGCACGGCGGAAGCGCAAAACATGATCCGCACGCTGTTCTTGTCCATGCAGGCGCTGGGCAAGGGCGCAAGGCGGCCAAAGGGCATCAAGCCCACCCGGATGCGCAAGCTTGGCATTCTGGGCGCGGGCATGATGGGGGCGGGCATTGCCTATGTCTCGGCCAAAGCGGGCATCAAGGTGGTGCTGCTTGACCGCGATATGGCGGCGGCGCAAAAGGGCAAGGCTTACTCTCATAACGTCATGAGCAAGCTGATCGGACGCGGGCGGGCCAAATCGGCGGAGCGCGAAAAGCTGCTGGCGCGCATTACGCCAACGGATAATTATGAGGATCTGAAGGGCTGCGATCTGGTCATTGAAGCGGTGTTTGAAAACCGCAAGATCAAGGCCGCCGTGACCAAAGAGGCTGAAAGCAAACTTGCAAAAACAGCCGTTTTCGGCTCCAACACCTCCACCTTGCCCATCACCGGGCTGGCCAAGGCCAGCAAAAGGCCGGAAAATTTCATCGGCATTCATTTCTTCTCACCGGTTGAGAAGATGATGCTGGTGGAAATTATCATGGGCAAAAAGACCGGCGATGCGGCGCTGGCCAAGGCGCTTGATTTTGTCCGCGCGATTAAAAAGACCCCGATTGTGGTCAATGATTCGCGCGGCTTTTTCACCTCGCGCGT
This sequence comes from uncultured Hyphomicrobiales bacterium, assembly GCA_964542565.1. Classification (GTDB taxonomy): domain Bacteria; phylum Pseudomonadota; class Alphaproteobacteria; order Rhizobiales; family BM303; genus BM303. The sequence continues at coordinate 3,066 of CAZIVB010000241.1, forward strand.
GGTCGGGACCTATGTGGCCGAAGGGCTCACCATGCTGGAAGAGGGCGTGGTCCCGGCGATGGTGGAAAATGTCGCCCGCATGGCCGGGATGCCGGTGGGGCCTTTATCGCTCAACGACGAAGTGGGGCTGGATGTGGCCTACAAGATCGCCCTGTCGGCAAAAGCGGATCTGGGCGATGCCTACAAGCCGGGCGCGCTGGACCGGATTCTGGAAGAGATGGTTGAAAAGCGCGAGCGGCTGGGGCGCAAGAACGGGCGCGGTTTTTATGATTATCCCAAGACGGGCAAGAAATCGCTGTGGCCGGGGCTGGCCGAGTTCCTGCCCCCTGCCCGGCCGGCGGAGGATTTTGATATCGAGGAAATGAAACGCCGCTTCCTGACCATTCAGGCGCTGGAGACGGCGCGGTGTTTTGAGGAGCATGTGCTCACCGATGTGCGCGACGCGGATGTCGGCGCAATCCTCGGCTTTGGCTTTGCGCCTTATACCGGCGGACCGTTATCTTATATTGACACCATGGGCGCGGGCGCTTTCATCGCGCAATGCGAAGCACTCGCGGCGGCGCATGGGGCGCGCTTTGCGCCTTGCGCATTGTTGAAGGATCTG
>CAZIVB010000242.1:0-3648 GCA_964542565.1 uncultured Hyphomicrobiales bacterium
GATGAGGCGGAAGAGCCCAAGAAAAAACCGGCGAAGAAAAAACCCGCCAAGAAAAAAGCCAAGGCAAAATCGGAAGATAAATAAACGTTTTTGCTTTTACGATTGTTTTGCGCCGCCCCCTGCACCTGCCGGGGCGGCGTTGGCATTTTCTCCTTTCATCAAAGGCAATCGTGAGGCGCCTGTTTGAGGTCACATACCAGAAACAACGCCTTTTAAATTAAAATTACTGCTGTATTATCATATAGATATATATGAATACAAAATCGTCATTCCTGCGAAGGCAGGAATCCCAAGCGGGTTATCAGAAAGTGGGGAATTCATCTTGGATCCCTGCCATCGCAGGGATGACGAATTGAAGCTTGAGAAATATGAGGCTTGTTTCATGCAATATCCGGATCCAAGGCGACGGTTCGTTTACCGAATCAGGCTATTTGGATAGCCTTGGATATGCCTGTTAAGCGCCCGCGAAATTCATAGAGGGCCAATCTTGAAGGAATTATACAATGAATGACCCGATTGAAACCTATATGAACCTGGTTCCCATGGTGGTTGAACAGACCAATCGGGGTGAGCGGTCCTATGATATTTTCTCGCGGCTGCTGAAAGAGCGCATTATTTTCCTCACCGGACCGGTTGAAGACGCCATGGCCTCGCTGATCACGGCGCAGCTTTTGTTCCTTGAATCGGAAAACCCGAAAAAGGAAATCTCGCTCTATATCAATTCTCCCGGCGGGATCGTGACCTCGGGCATGGGCATTTACGACACGATGAATTTCATCAAGCCGCCGGTCTCCACCTTGTGCATCGGACAGGCGGCCTCCATGGGCTCGCTGCTTCTGGCCGCCGGCGCGCCGGGCCTGCGCTACGCCTTGCCCAATGCCCGCATCATGGTGCATCAGCCTTCGGGAGGTTTTCAGGGCCAGGCGACGGATATCGCCCTGCACGCGGAAGAAATCCTCTCGCTGCGCGCGCGTCTGAACGAGATTTACGCCAAACATACCGGCCAGCCGGTTAAGAAAATCGCCGCTGCGCTTGAGCGCGACAATTTCATGACCGCCGAAGCGGCCCGGGATTTCGGCCTCGTTGACAACGTCATCGCCGAACGCCCGGCGGTGGGGGATGACGAGGACAAGAAGAAGGGCTGATCAGGCGGCTTTTTGCCTCACCCACGCAATGCATCTTTGCGCGATTTTTTCCCAGCCCGGCTCGCCGGGGAGCCAGTGGGCGTGGTTGGGGAGTTCCTCGTACTGCGCCAGATCGCCGTAGCGCCGCGCCACTTTGCGGCAGATGGCGGCGGGGGTGATGCGGTCCCTGGCGCCGGCGATCACCAGCAGCGGGCAATTCACCTTTTCCACCGGCGCGGCGGCGGCCTTTTGAGGATCAAGCGGCCAGAAGGCGATCTCGCAGATGGCGCGGCCTGATTCGGGCACCATGAGGCCGTAGAGCAGCCTTGCTTCTTCTTCCGGCACCTCGCTTAAAATACCGTAGCGCACCGCCTTGTAGCCCGGAAAGACCGGTTTGCGCCAGAACCCCCATTTGAGCATCACGGGGGCGAAAATGCGGATTACGCCGGGCCGGATGGCGAATATTCCGGCCGGCGCCGCGGGGGCGAGCAGAATGGCGGCTTTGGCCAACCCCCGGGAGGCCAGAATCTGCGCCAGCAGACCGCCCATGGAATGCCCGACCAGCACCGGTCTTTCATGCAGCGATTCAATAAACGCCGTTAAGTCATTGATATAATCGGTCAGACTGGTTGCCCCCAGAGCCTGCGGCGGGGCCGCGCCCGGCTCCATGTCATGATGGCGCAGAGACGGAGCATGGGTCTTGAATCCGGCCGCTTCAAAAGCCGGCTGGAAATAGTACCAGGCTTCATGATTACACCACATTCCGTGAATAAAAACCACTTGTGGCAGGGAGGCCGCATTTTTTGTCAATTCATCACCTTGCCTTGCCGGGAATGTTCATCTTTTACTCAATTTTGCCTGATAGGGTTGTTTTTCGCAAGCGGGGGTTCTTATATGATACAGCGGTAAGGCGCTCTTCGCGGCGGCGGGAAAGCAATTTGTTTGATTTTCCCGCCACGGCGTTAATCAATTTTTGTATCTTGCCTCGATACCATGCTGACATATTGGCCTGATTTGGTGTAAAGACAAGCATCGGGGATATCGGGCGGGGGAATGTGAGATTTTAAACAACCGGAAAGCCCTGGGGCTGACAAGCCTTTGTCCGGCGATAGAAAGTTTAAGGAGTTTTTATGAGCAAGGTGAGCAGTAGCGGCACAGGCGACGGCAAAAGCACCCTTTATTGTTCTTTCTGCGGCAAGAGCCAGCATGAAGTGCGCAAGCTGATTGCCGGACCAACCGTGTTCATTTGCGATGAATGCGTTGAGCTTTGCATGGATATTATCCGTGAGGAAAACAAAAGCTCGATGGTCAAGACCTCCGAGGGCGTACCCACGCCGCAGGAAATCTGCGATGTGCTCAACGCCTATGTGATCGGTCAGGGCCACGCCAAGCGCGTTTTGTCGGTGGCGGTGCACAACCATTACAAACGCCTCAACCACGCCGCCAAGAATGACGATGTGGAACTGGCGAAATCCAATATCCTGCTGCTCGGCCCCACCGGCTGCGGCAAGACCCTGCTGGCCCAGACCATGGCGCGCATTCTTGATGTGCCCTTTACCATGGCGGATGCCACCACGCTGACCGAAGCAGGTTATGTCGGCGAGGATGTGGAGAATATTATCCTGAAACTGCTTCAGGCCGCCGATTACAATGTCGAGCGCGCCCAGCGCGGCATCGTCTATATCGACGAGGTCGATAAAATCTCCCGCAAGGCGGATAACCCGTCGATCACCCGCGATGTCTCGGGCGAAGGGGTGCAGCAGGCCTTGCTGAAGATCATGGAAGGCACCGTGGCCTCGGTGCCGCCGCAGGGCGGGCGCAAGCATCCGCAGCAGGAATTTTTGCAGGTGGATACCACCAATATCCTGTTTATCTGCGGCGGTGCTTTTGCCGGCCTCGACAAGGTCATCTCGGAACGCGGCCGCAGCACATCGATCGGCTTTGCCGCCACGGTCGAGGCGGAAGACGAGCGCATGACCGGCGAGCTTTTAAAGGAGCTGGAGCCGGAAGATTTGCTCAAATACGGCCTGATCCCGGAATTTGTCGGCCGTGTGCCGGTTCTGGCAACACTGGAAGACCTTGATGAAGATGCTCTGGTGGAAATTCTCACCGAACCGAAAAACGCCCTGATGAAACAGTATCAGCGTCTGTTCGAGATGGAAGAGGTGCAACTGACCTTCACCGAGGACGCCTTGCGCGGCATTGCCAAAAAGGCGATCACGCGCAAGACCGGCGCGCGCGGGTTGCGCTCTATCCTGGAGAGCATTTTGCTCGATACCATGTTTGACCTGCCCTCATTCGAGGGGGTTGAGGAGGTTGTGATTTCCGGCGAAGTCGTTGAGGGCAGCGCCCGCCCGCTGCAAATCTACGCCGACCGCCCGGAAGAAGAAGAGGCAAGCGCCTGATCCTTGAGTGTGAAACAAGCAAAAGGGGATGCTTTTTCAGCATCCCCTTTTTTGTTTGCAGCCGGTTAAGTGTGGTATTTAATATATCTCGCGGCTGTTCCTCGCTACGCTCGGGCCTT
>CAZIVB010000243.1:0-3593 GCA_964542565.1 uncultured Hyphomicrobiales bacterium
ATGACACAGGTGCCGCCAACCCGGTATTCTTCCGCGATGGCGACCTTTGCCCCATAGCCCGCCGCCATGCGCGCGGCGCGAACGCCGCCCGAGCCCGCGCCGATAACAAAAAGATCGTAATCATACTGGCTCATGAGGCGTCTCGTTTTTAATCTCTTCAGCTAATTGTCAAACCGGGCCCCGGGAAGGAAACCCTCGTCGTTTACCGGGCCTGTTCTTCAACAGATGTTGATTCTTGATGGTGCTGTCAAGGCTTAAGCCGGCCTGATCTCGCGCACCGCGTCATCACCGGCGATAACGGCCAGCGCGGCGATGGCGGTGAAGAGGCCGTTTTCCACCACGCCGGGGATTTTGTTGAGACCGTTATCGAGGGCGACCGGATCGGGGATGAGGCCAAAAGCGCAATCATAGATATAATGGCCGCCATCGGTGATGAAATCCGCCCCATCCGCTGTTTTCCTGCGGCTGATTTTGCCCTTGCAGCCCAGATCCGCCGCCAGTTTCTCGATCATGATCACGCTTGCCCTGGCGCCAAAAGGAACGACTTCAACGGGCAGATCAAAAGCGCCGAGATTTTGCACTACCTTGCTTTCATCGGCGATCACGATCATGCGGGCTGAGGCCGTGGCGACAATTTTCTCGCGCAGCAGCGCGCCGCCGCCGCCCTTGATCAGGTTGAGATGAGCGTCAAGCTCGTCCGCCCCGTCAACGGTCAGATCAAGCGAAGGGGTTTCATCAAGGGTGGTCAGGGGGATGCCAAGGCTCTTCGCCTGGGCATGGGTGGCCTCGGAAGTGGGCACACAAATCACACCCAGCCCCTGCTTTACCCGCTCGCCCAGAAGATCAACAAAATGCGCCGCCGTGGAGCCGGTGCCAAGCCCCAGCTTCATGCCTTCGGTCACATATTCCAGCGCCTTTGCGGCGGCGGCGCGCTTTTGTTCATCCGGTGTCATCGGCGGTTCCTCTTGTAAAATCTGAACAATGTTTCCCCTATTTAACAGAAAACAGGCGTGATTTTAAGGCGCAATATCGCCGCGTTTACCGCCACGGCTTGTGCCGGAATGACGGATGGTGCGGGAAGGCCTAACGGTCCAGCCCGCCCATGACCATGTATTTCATCTCCAGAAATTCCTCCATGCCGTGCCGGCCGCCTTCGCGGCCAAGGCCCGATTCCTTGACGCCGCCAAAGGGGGCGACCTCGGTGGAGATAATGCCTTCATTGATGCCGACAATGCCGTATTCCAGCGCTTCGGCAACGCGCCAGATGCGTCCGATATCGCGGCTGTAGAAATAAGCGGCAAGGCCGAAGGGGGTGTCATTGGCCATTTTGACGGCTTCGGCCTCTTCCGCAAAACGGTAGAGCGGCGCGAGGGGGCCGAAGGTTTCTTCATTGGTTACCAGCATGTCGGTGGTGACATCGCATAAAATGGTCGGCTCATAGAACATGCCGCCCAGATCATGCCGCCGCCCGCCGGTGATAACGCGGGCGCCCTTCCCCACCGCATCGGTGACATGCTCCTCGACCTTCTCGATCGCCGCCTCATTGATGAGCGGGCCCTGGGTAACGCCCTCCTCGGTGCCGATCCCGACTTTCAGCCCCCTGACGGCGGCGGCGAACTTGGCCGCGAAAGCGTCATAAACCCGGTCCTGAACCAGAATGCGGTTGGCGCAGACACAGGTTTGCCCGGCATTGCGGTATTTGGACGCCAGCGCGCCCTGAACCGCCGCGTCAAGATCGGCATCGTCAAAGACAATAAACGGCGCGTTGCCGCCCAGCTCCAGCGAGACTTTTTTCACCGTATCGGCGGATTGCTTCATCAGCAGCTTGCCGATGGGGGTGGAGCCGGTAAAGGTGATCACCCGCACATCGGGGTTTGAGGTCATCTCCTCGCCAATCGCCCTTGCTTCGCCGGTGATGATGTTGAAGACGCCCGGCGGCATACCGGCTTCCTCGGCCAGGGCGGCCAGCGCCAGAGCGCTCAGCGGGGTCTCGGAGGCGGGCTTGCAGACGAAGGTGCAACCCGCGGCAAGCGCGGGGGCCGCCTTGCGGGTAATCATGGCGTTGGGGAAATTCCACGGCGTGATGGCGGCGACCACCCCCACCGGCTGGCGGATCACCAGAAGGCGGCGGTCATTCATCGGCGCGGGGATGGTTTCGCCGTAAACGCGCTTGGCCTCCTCGGCGTAAAATTCGACAAAAGAAGCGCCGTAAGTGATCTCGCCGCGCGCCTCGGGCAAAGGCTTGCCCTGCTCGGCGGTCATGATGGCGGCCAGATCATCGGCGTGCTCAATCTGCAAATCAAACCAGCGGCGCAGGACGGCGCTGCGCTCTTTTGCGGTGCGGCCGCTCCAGGCGGGAAAGGCGGCTTTTGCCGCCGCGATCGCCTTTGCCGTTTCGGCCCGGCCGAATTTGGGCACATGGGCGATAACCTCTCCGGTTGCCGGGTTGGTCACCTCGAAGCCCGGCGCGCCGGTCCATTCGCCATTGATGAAGCATTGTTGTTTCAAGAGAGAGGAGTGCTGGAGTTTCATTTGACATCCCGTGTATTTCTATGCTGTTGATTGCTTCCTTGTTACCACGGCCTTGATGCGGGCAAAAGCGGCAAAAGCTGAAAGCCAACTTTAAAAAACCACATCTTCAGCGTTGGAAGCTGAATCCGGGCATTGACCTACAGGTCGGGAATTCCTGCTGTTTTTCGCCCGGTTGAGATTTTGATTCAAGAGGGTCAGTCCTTGGGCAAAAGCGATAACAAATTGATTCAGGGGGTTGAGAAAGTGATTCAACCGGCTCCGGGATTGATTCAGGTTTCAGTTGCAATCCATTGTATTCATTTGTGTTTCAGAGAATTTACATGACCACTCGAATATCCCTCGTTTTTGACCTTGACGGTACCTTGTTCGACACCGCGCCGGGGCTGATGCAAACCATGAATGCATTGCTGGCGCGGCGCGATTGCGGGCCGCTCGGGCTTGACGACATCAAGGCCCGGCTTTCCTTTGGCGCAAGGGCGATTATGAAATCGGCCATGGAGCAGTCCGGGCTTAAGGTGGACGCGGATGAGATTGAAGCTCTGTTCGAGGAATTCATCACCCATTACAGCGCCATCATGGCCGGCATGAGCACGCCCTATCCCGGCCTGATAAAGGCTCTGGAGCGATTTGAGAATGACGGCTTTTTGATGGGGGTGTGCACCAACCGGATTGAGAAATCGGCCAGCGCCCTTATCCGCGCGCTCGGGGTTGAGAGGCATTTCAAAACCGTTATCGGGCAAGACAGCATCGGGATTGCAAAGCCTGATCCGGCGCCGGTGTTTGAAACCCTGAACCGTATGGGCGGGGCGGCCGGACGGGCGATATTCATCGGCGACAGCGAGGTTGACGTGGCGGCGGCAAGGGCGGCGGGGTTGCCGGTTATCGCGGTCAGTTTCGGCTATGCCGGCATACCGGCGCGCGAGCTTGGCGCGGATATGGTGATCGATCATTTCGATGAGCTTGAAGATGCGATCGGCGCACTGATATCTTCACGTTGCCGAACTTGACTTGCCCGGCGTCAACGCCTTATATGCGCATTCCCGAAGCGGGTGCAAAGCTGC
>CAZIVB010000244.1:0-3565 GCA_964542565.1 uncultured Hyphomicrobiales bacterium
TTGCGATTGCCTGGGGCTGGTGCGCGGTGTCTGGCGCTCGGTTTATGGCCGCGAGCCCGAATTGCCGCCGCCTTATTCCCCCGACTGGGCCGAGGCGGGCGGCGGCGAGAATTTGCGCGATGCCGCCCTGCGCCATTTAACGCCGGTGGAACTGCCCGGGTTGCAGCCGGGCGATGTGGTCCTGTTTCGCTGGCGCGCCCATCTGGCGGCCAAACACGCCGCCATATTGAGCGGCAAAACAACCATGATCCACGCTCATGACGGGATCAGCGTGTGTGAAGTGGCGCTCAGCAACTGGTGGCGGCGGCGTCTGGTGTTCGGCTTTTCCTTTCCGGGAGTGAATTGAATATGGCAACCCTTGTTTTGCAATATGCGGGTCAGGCCCTGGGCGGCATGATCGGCGGCCCCATCGGCGCCGTGATCGGCCGCGCCGCCGGCGCGGTTGTCGGCAATATGGTCGATCAGAGCCTGCTGGGCGTATTGGCAAAACCGGCCCATGTCGAAGGCCCGCGCCTTGATGATTTGCAGGTTCAGGCCTCGCGTGAAGGCGCATTTATCCCCCGTGCCTATGGCCGCACCAGACTGGCGGGGCAGGTGATCTGGGCGACGCGCTTTGAAGAGGAGATTTCAACCACAACCAAAAAATCCGGCGGCAAGGGCGGGGCCGGAACACGCAAGACCAAAGTCACCCAATACAGCTATTACGCCAATTTCGCAGTTGGCTTGTGCGAGGGTGAAATCGGCCGCATCGGCCGCATCTGGGCCGACGGCAAACCGCTGGACCAGAGCCGCGTCACATCAAGGGTGTATAGCGGCACAAAAACCCAGTTGCCCGACAGCCTCATCAGCGCCCGGGAGGGGATGGAGGAAACCCCCGCCTATCGCGGACTTGCCTATATTGTCTTTGAACGCCTTCCCCTGGCCGATTACGGCAACCGTATTCCGCAGCTCACTTTTGAAATCTTCAGCCCGCTTGATGATCTTGAACAAAAAATAAGCGGTGTAAACATAATCCCCGGCAGTACTGAATTCGGCTACTCGCCGCAACAGATCACCCGTGATCTGGGCGAGGGCAAAACCGCAGCGGAAAACACTCACAGCTATGAGGCGCTGAGCGACTGGAATGCCTCAATGGACGATCTGGCGGCCAGTTGCCCCAATCTGCAAAGCGCATCTCTCGTGGTCAGCTGGTTCGGCAATGATTTGCGCTGCGGCCTCTGCGCCCTCAAACCGGGAGTGGAAAACACCAGCAAGGTTACCCAGCCGGAAAGCTGGTCCGTGGCCGGGCTTTCGCGCGCAAGCGCCCATCTGGTGTCGCAGATTGACGCTCAGCCGGCCTTTGGCGGCACACCTTCCGATGCCTCCGTCATTGCCGCCATCAAGGATATAAAATCCCGCGGCTGGCGGGCTGTTTTCTATCCATTCGTTTTGATGGATGTGCCAGATGGCAATACATTGTCAAACCCCTATGACGGCTCGGCCAGTCAGCCGGTCTTTCCATGGCGCGGGCGCATAACCTGCGACCCGGCCCCCGGTACGGCGGCAACCGTGGACAAAACCGCCGCGGCCACAGCCCAGGTGAATGCTTTTTTCGGCGCTGCTGCGGTGGGTGATTTTGCCATTGACGAGGAAAATGTGATCTATAGCGGCCCGGCCGAATGGTCACAGCGCCGCATGATCCTGCATTATGCCCATCTGTGCAAGGCGGCGGGCGGGGTTGACGCCTTCCTTATCGGTTCCGAGTTCCGGGGCTTGAGCACCATTCGCGGCGCCGCCGCGCATTTCCCGGCCGTGGATGCGCTCAAAACCCTGGCCGCCGATGTCAGAACGGTTCTGGGAGCAGCCACAAAAATATCCTACGCCGCCGACTGGTCGGAATATTTCGGCTACCAGCCGCAAGACGGCTCAAACGACGTTTTCTTCCATCTTGATCCGCTCTGGTCCGATGCCGCTATCGATTTCATCGGTATTGACAACTATATGCCAATGAGCGACTGGCGCGACGGCGAGAGCCATCTGGATTATCTGAACGGGGCGCGTTCGATCTATGACACCGCTTATCTGCGCGCCAATATCGCCGGCGGTGAGGGCTATGAGTGGTATTATGCCGACATGGCGGCGCGCGATGCGCAAAACCGCACCGCCATCACCGATGGCGCTTATGGCAAACCCTGGGTATTTCGTAGCAAGGACATAAAAAACTGGTGGAGCAATTCTCATTATAACCGTCCCGGTGGCATTGAGGATACCGCCGCCACATCCTGGCTTCCGGGCTCAAAACCGGTCTGGTTCACCGAAACCGGCTGTCCGGCCATTTCCAAAGGGGCAAACCAGCCCAATGTGTTCATGGATGCCAAATCCTCCGAAAGCGCCGCGCCTTATTATTCCGACAGACGCCGTGATGATCTGATCCAGCGGCGCTATCTCAAGGCGCTTTTTGAGTATTGGGATACATCCAGCCCGTATTATACCAGCGCAAGCAATCCGGTATCGGGTGTCTATAGCGCCCCTATGGTAGATATTGACAATATTCACATATGGGCCTGGGATGCGCGCCCGTTCCCGGCCTTTCCCGGCATGGAGGATGTCTGGGCCGACGCGCCGAACTGGCAAACCGGGCACTGGCTGAACGGAAGGCTGGGGGCCCTGCCGCTCGACAAGCTGGTCCTGGCCCTGACGCAGGGCTACGGCGTTCTTACCGACACCGGAAATCTGGAAGGGCTGGTTGACGGTTTTGTAATTGACCGCACCATGTCGGCAAGGCAGGCGGTCGAACCGCTGGCCCTGGGGTATTTCTTCGATGCGGTGGAGAGCGAAGGCCTGATCCGCTTTGGCCACCGCAAAAATGCCCCGGTTATCAGCGCCGACCCGGATGATTTTGCGGTTAAAGATGAAAAAACCGCGGCCATCCAGCTTATCCGCGCCCAGGAAAGCGAGTTGCCTTCGATCGTTCATCTTTCCTATATTGATCATATGTCGAATTACCGGGCCGCAGCGGTGGAATCGCGCCGCCAGACCGCCCATAGCGCCCGCGTGGCCCGTGCCGATCTGCCGCTGGTAACGGATCAGGAGCAAGCCCGCCATATGGCGGAAATCTGGTTGCAGGAACTTTGGCGCGAGCGCGAAAGGGCCAAATTCACCCTGGCGCCAAATCTGCTCAAAACGGAGCCGGGCGATGTGATCGCCTTTAGCCGTAACGGACGCCATCACCGGATTCGCGTGCAGGAAATCACCGATGCCCTGGGCCGCGCTGTCGAAGGCGCGAGCGCCGACAGCTCGTTATATGCGCCCGCGCCGGTTGTTCCGCGCCGGACAACGCTAACAGCGCCCGGCGTCCTCGGGCCCGTCATCGTGGAGTTCATGGACCTGCCGCTGCTGACCGGGAATGAAATTCCCCATGCCGGTTATCTTGCCGCCTTCGCCGGCCCCTGGCCCGGCGCGGTCGCGGTTTATCGCGGCGTTGATGCAGCAGCGCATGATCTCAATACCGTGCTGGAAGCCCCGGCGACCATGGGCGAGACGCTCTGGGATTTTTATTCCGGTCCCGCCGGACGCTGGGACCGCG
>CAZIVB010000245.1:0-3538 GCA_964542565.1 uncultured Hyphomicrobiales bacterium
CACCATCAACGAGATTTACGATATTCTGCACCGGACCTATTGCGGCAAGGTCGGGGTTGAGTTCATGCATATCGCCCATCCGGAGGAAAAGGCGTGGATCCAGCGCCGCATCGAAGGGGTGGACAAGGACATCCGGTTTACCGAAAACGGCAAAAAAGCCATTCTCAACAAGCTGATTGAAACCGAGGGCTTTGAGAAATTCCTCGGCCTGAAATATCGCGGCACCAAGCGTTTTGGTCTTGATGGCGGCGAGGCGCTGGTGCCGGCGCTGGAGCAGATCATCAAGCGCGGCGGCCATATGGGATTAAAGGAAATTGTTCTGGGCATGCCCCATCGCGGCCGGCTCAATGTGCTCGGCAATGTGATGGACAAGCCCTTTGAGGCCCTGTTTTCCGAATTTCTCGGCGCCGCCGCCAATCCTGACGACATCGAAAGCTCCGGCGATGTGAAATATCATCTGGGGGCCTCGTCGAACCGCGTGTTTGACGGCAATACGGTGCATCTTTCGCTCACCGCCAACCCGTCACATCTGGAAATTGTCGATCCGGTGGTGCTGGGCAAGGTGCGCGCCAAGCAGGATCAGCGCAGCGATGAAAAACGGCGCTCGGTTTTACCGCTGCTGCTGCACGGCGACGCGGCCTTTGCCGGACAAGGCGTGGTGCCGGAATGTTTCGGGCTTTCGGGGCTGCGCGGTCACCGCACCGGGGGCTCAATTCATTTTATCGTCAATAACCAGATCGGCTTTACCACCAATCCGCGTTTTTCGCGCTCATCGCCCTATCCCAGTGATATCGCCAAGGGCTTTCAGGCGCCTATCCTGCATGTAAACGGCGATGATCCCGAAGCGGTGGTCTATTGCGCCAAGGTGGCGACCGAGTTCCGGCAGAAATTCGGCAAGCCTTTCGTGATCGATATGTTCTGTTATCGCCGCTTTGGCCATAATGAGGGGGATGAACCGGCCTTTACCCAGCCGCTGATGTACAAGAAAATTGCCGATCACCCCACGGTGGTGGAACTTTACGGCCAAAGACTGGTACGCGAGGGGGTGATTTCGCAAGGCGATCTGGAGATGGCCAAACAGGCATTCCGCAATCATCTTGACCGCCAGTTTGAAAGCGCGGCGGATTACAAGCCGGAAAAAGCCGACTGGCTGTCCGGGAAATGGCAGGGCTTTTCACTGCATGACGGCAAGCATGTTCAGGGCCAGACCAGCGTCGAGGCGCAGGTTTTGCAAAAAATAGGCGACCGGATTACCGATATCCCGGAAGGCTTTCATGCCCACCGGACTATCCGGCGCATTTACAAGGCGCGCAAGGAGGCCATTTCACCGGGCGGCAAAATCGACTGGGCAACGGCCGAATCGCTTGCTTTTGGCTCGCTGGTGCATGAGGGCTATACGGTGCGTCTGGTGGGGCAGGATTCGGAACGCGGCACCTTCTCCCAGCGTCACAGCGTTTTGACTGATCAGGAAAATGAGGACCGTTACACGCCGCTGCATCATGTGCGCGAGGGGCAGGGCGTGTTCGAGGTTGTCAACTCGATGCTGTCGGAAGAGGCGGTGCTGGGGTTTGAATATGGCTACTCGCTGGCCGAGCCCAATGCGCTGGTGCTGTGGGAGGCCCAGTTTGGCGATTTCGCCAATGGGGCGCAAGTGGTGGTGGATCAGTTCCTTTCCGCCGGTGAAGAAAAATGGCTGCGGATGAGCGGTCTTGTGATGCTGCTGCCGCATGGCTATGAGGGCCAGGGGCCGGAGCATTCCTCGGCGCGGCTTGAGCGCTATTTGCAGCTTTGCGCCGAATACAACATGCAGGTGGCCAATGTCACAACCCCGGCCAATTATTTTCATCTTCTGCGGCGGCAAATCCATCGTTCTTTTAGAAAACCGCTCATCCTGATGGCGCCCAAAAGCCTGCTCAGGCACAAGCAGGTGGTCTCTGGGCTGGAGGATTTTTCCGGCGAGACAAGCTTCCACCGGGTGTTGTGGGACGGGCTGGAGATTGCCGAAAACCCGCCCTTCAAGCTCAAAAGCGACAAGAAAATCCGCCGGGTCGTCTTGTGCACCGGCAAGGTCTATTACGATCTGTTTGAAGAACGCGCCCAGCGCGGCATTGATGATATCTATCTGATGCGGGTGGAGCAGCTCTACCCGTTCCCGATCCGGGCCCTGCTGAAGGAGCTGGGGCGTTTTCCCAATGCGCAGATCATGTGGTGTCAGGAAGAGCCGCAGAATATGGGCTCGTGGTTCTTTATCCGCGAGCGCATCGAGTGGCTGCTGACCCGGCTGGGCGCAAAACAAACTTCTCCGGTCTATGCCGGGCGTCACGCGGCGGCCTCGACAGCAACGGGGCTGCTCTCCAAACATGTTAAACAGCAACGCGAGCTTGTCGATCATGCTCTGAGCGTTGGGGACTGATCAAACGAGGAAGCATATTATGGAAATCAAGGTTCCGGCATTAGGCGAATCGGTTACCGAGGCAACGGTTGCCCAATGGTTCATAGCGCCCGGCGAGGCAATCGCGGTGGATGAGCCGCTGGTCGAGCTTGAGACCGACAAGGTCACGGTGGAGGTGCCTGCGCCGGCCTCCGGGGTTCTGGAATCCATTGCGGTTGAGGACGGGGCGACAGTTGAAGTTGGCGCGGTGCTGGGGGTTTTGACCCCGGGCGAGGCGGTCAAAAGCGCCAAGGCGGCGGAACCGGCGGCAGCTAAGCCTGCCGCGCCGCCGGCGGAGACCCATCTTGCCCCTTCGGTGCGCAAGATCGTGGCGGAAAACAAGCTTGACCCTTCCTCCATTGAGGGCACGGGCAAGGACGGGCGGCTGGTCAAGGAAGATGTTCTGGCGGCGCTTGCCGATGTGGCTCCGGCGGTAACGGAAACTCCCGCCGCGCCCGAGGCTGCGCCCGCGCCGCAAGGGCGTGAGGAGCGGGTGCGCATGACACGGCTGCGCAAAACCATCGCCTCCCGGCTCAAACAGGCGCAAGACACCGCCGCCATGCTCACCACCTTTAACGAGGTGGATATGGGGCCGATCATGGATTTGCGCGCCAGATACAAGGAGCTGTTCACGCAAAAACACGGCATCAAGCTGGGTTTCATGAGCTTTTTCGTCAAAGCCTGCGTTGCCGCCCTGAAAGATATTCCCGCCGTGAATGCCGAGATTGACGGCGATGATCTGGTGTACAAGAACTATTACAATATCGGCGTGGCCGTGGGCACCGAGCGCGGGCTGGTGGTTCCGGTGGTGCGCGATGCCGATGATCTGAGCTTTGCCGGGATTGAAAAAACCATCGCCTCACTGGGCGGCAAGGCGCGCGAGGGCAAGCTCGGGATTGAGGATATGCTGGGCGGCACTTTCACTATCACCAATGGCGGCATTTATGGCTCGCTCATGTCCACGCCAATATTGAATGTGCCGCAATCAGGCATTTTGGGCATGCACAAGATTCAGCAGCGCCCCATGGCGGTGAACGGCGAGGTGGTGATCCGGCCGATGATGTATCTGGCGCTTTCCTATGATCACCGGATTGTTGACGGCAAGGA
>CAZIVB010000246.1:0-3518 GCA_964542565.1 uncultured Hyphomicrobiales bacterium
CTAGAGCCTGCCGTGTTCAATTCTCGCGCGGCCGCGCATCAAGGGTGTGGACACATTGTCGCATCTGGCGTAATCTGAATGTTGTGGATGGCCGGAGGTAGAAAACCCGGGCAAAAAATAAAGAAAAACAACAGTAAAGATATCAAATTGAGCGCAACGGACAGTTCTGAAATCCCGCTGAACCAATTGGAAATGACGCTGCTGATCGTCGATGACGACAAGCCGTTTCTCAATCGTCTGAACCGGGCCATGACATCGCGCGGCTTTACCGTCACACTGGCCTCAAGCGTCGCCGAGGCCCTCAGGGCGATAGAAAAGGACCCGCCGGCCTATGCGGTTGTGGATATGCGCCTTGAGGACGGAAACGGCCTTGATGTCGTGCAGGCGCTGGCGCGCAAGCGCCCGGAAGCCCGGGCCATAATGCTCACCGGGTATGGCAATCTGACCACCGCGGTTACGGCGGTTAAACTCGGCGCGGCGGATTATCTTGCCAAACCGGCCGATACGGACGAGATCTATGACGCCTTGATGGCGCAATCGGGCGACAAGCCCGCCCCGCCGGATAATCCCATGTCGGCGGACCGGGTAAAATGGGAGCATATCCACCGGATTTACGAGCTGTGCGACCGCAATGTCTCGGAAACCGCGCGGCGGCTCAACATGCACCGGCGCACCTTGCAGCGCATTCTCGCCAAACGCGCGCCGCGCTAAAAACCAACCCTCAAAACCGAATATTCCATATCCGGAATTTTCGATTTGTTTTATGGTGCCTCCCGTGCTCTACCGGAGGATGTGACCATGGCGCAAGACAGCATTGAAAACCTTAATATTGTAAAACGTAAAATCGCCGAAGCCGCCAGAGCGGCCAACAGGCCGGCGGGCGAGGTTCATCTGGTCGCGGTCAGCAAGGTTTTTCCGCCCGAGGCCATATCTCCGGTTCTTGCGGCCGGGCAACGCATCTTTGGTGAAAACAAGGTTCAGGAAGCCGGGCGCAAATGGCCGGAACTGCGTGCAAACTACCCGGATATCGAGTTGCATCTGATCGGCCCGCTGCAATCCAACAAGGCGGTGGAGGCGGTGCGGATTTTTGATGTTATCGAAACCGTGGACCGGCCGAAAATCGCCGCGGCGCTGGCCAAGGCCATGCGCAAAACAGGCAAAACCCCGCGGCTCTTCGTGCAGGTCAATACCGGCGCAGAGCCGCAAAAAGCCGGCATCACCCCGGCCGGAACCGCCGCGTTTCTTCAGGCCTGCCGCGAGGAGTACGGACTGGAAATTGAAGGTCTGATGTGCATTCCCCCCATTGACGAAGAAGCCGCGCTGCATTTTGCCCTGCTGGAAAAACTGGCGCGGGAAAACGGCCTTTCCTCGCTGAGCATGGGCATGAGCGCCGATTATGAAACCGCGATCGCCCTTGGCGCGAGCTATGTCCGGGTTGGCTCGGCTATTTTCGGGCCCCGTATCCGCGGTTGACAATCAGGCGGCTTTGCGGCGAAAGACGCGGCAACAAGCGTAGCAAGTCGCGCCGCCGCAAGGCGATGCAGCCCTCGGTCGGCGCAAGGCCGCCGCGGGCCGTGTGGATGAAAATCGCACTGCCGCGGCCGGTGATGACCGGATTATCATTAATGCCCGGAACCAGGATCAGATCATAGAGATTATCCTTACGCCACAGATTTTCCGCCGAGGCGCGAAAGGGCAGTTTGACGCGCCTGTTGTACCGCGAATCCCGGGATGCATCACACCAGCCGTCATCGGGCTTTATGGCAAAAACGGGCAGGCCCGAGACGGGCCGTGCCAGCCGGTCGGGCCGGTAGAAAATGCATCTTAACGGCCAGTCCCCGTAAGGCGTTGTCCCATCGCCCTCCGAATGAAAGGGCGCCGCGCCGGAGCGGCCCAGCGCGCAGGGAAAATATGAGTGCCCGGCCCCCAGCATGGCTCTGGAGCCTCCCGGCCGGGCAAGCCTCAACTCCAGATTAATCGGTCTTGTCTTTTTCAAGCTCTTGATCGCTCAAATTGTTTTCACTTAAATGAGATCAGCAATGACTATTCATAAGCCCCCTTATCTTGTTATAGTTGAAAACCTGCTCAAAGAAGAGGAACGTTTTCATGAGTCCCGCCAAAAAATTGCTTCTTGTCGATGATGACGACGATTTGCGCGAGGCGCTGGTTGAACAATTTGCGCTTTATGACGAATTTGACACCGTTTGCGTCAATAACGGCACCGCGGGCGTAAACTCCGTGCGCTCCGATCATGCCGATCTGGTTATTCTTGATGTCGGGCTGCCGGATATGGACGGCCGCGAGGCGTGCAAGCTCATGCGCAAGGGCGGCTTTAAAGGCCCCATTATCATGCTGACGGGCCATGATACCGATTCAGATACAATTCTGGGGCTGGAGGCCGGCGCCAATGATTATGTCACCAAGCCGTTTCGCTTCGGCGTGTTGCTGGCCCGCATCCGCGCCCAGCTGCGCCAGCATGAGCAAAGCGAGGATGCGGTTTTCACCATCGGTCCCTACACCTTCAAACCCAGCGCCAAGATGCTCATCTCCCGGGAGGATCAGAAAATCCGTCTGACGGAGAAAGAAACATCGATCCTGAAATATCTCTACCGGGCGGGGGAAAAGCCGGTCGGGCGCGATGTGCTGCTGCATGAGGTCTGGGGCTATAATTCGGGCGTCACCACCCATACGCTGGAGACGCATATTTACCGTCTGCGGCAGAAAATTGAAGTCAACCCCTCCCAGGCCGAACTTTTGATTACCGAAACCGGAGGCTACAAACTGGTGCCATGACACTGGAAAAGGATGCCGCGCGCCTTTGGCGCACACCGCTTTTTTCCGAGGTTGATCCGGCACAGCTCAAAATGCTGGCCTTTGCCGCCGTGCGCGTCAAGCGCCGCCCCGGCGAGATCCTGATCCGTCAGGCGGAAAAAACCAACGCCGCCTTCGTCATCATCAGCGGCAAGGCGAAATACACCCCCGAAGGCGGCGCCTCCCGGTCCGAGCGCCAGCTTGAGCCCGGCGCGATCATCGGTGAAATTGCCCTGCTGACCGGAAAGCCTTCTCCGGTTACCATTGTCGCGGCGGAGCATCTGGTGGCGATAAAAATCAGCCGGGAACTGATTGAGCGTTTCACCCATGAATTTCCCGAAATCGGCGAGCGCATGCTGCGGGCCTGGAAACGCAAAATGCGGCGGACTTCCCAGCAACTGCGCCAGTTTTACGCCATTCTGGAAAAAGACGCCTGATTGTTATTCCACCTCGCCGATCCATTTGCGTTTATGGGGGCGTTTACGCCCAACCCAGGCCAGAACAAGAGCAAGCAGAGCCGGAACGGCAAAACCGGGCGCCTGCAAAATGCCCAATATCACCGGGTCCCATAGATAGATCAGCCCGCGATCGGTAAAAAAGGCCTGAAACAGCTTCAGACTGGGGGCATGCAGATTGCTCCAGAGCTGCCCGAGCGGCGTTATCACCAGATCATTCGCGGCAAGAGAACGAATTCCGTCCAGAACCGT
>CAZIVB010000247.1:0-3495 GCA_964542565.1 uncultured Hyphomicrobiales bacterium
TTGACGATATTCGGAATGAGCGGCCACTTGTTCTGATGACATCTGAAAAATACCATATCAAGGCTCCAGGGGGAGAAAACATGTCAACACTTATACAACCTCACGGGTCCAAAGAGCTGAACCCGCTTTTTGTTTATGATTCGGCGCAAAATGAAAAACTGCGCGCCGAGGCGCAAAACCTCGCTTCCATTCTCATCAACTCCGCCGCCGCCGGCAATGCGGTCATGCTGGGCGGGGGCTACTTCAACCCGCTCACCGGTTATATGAACAAGGCCGACGCCCTTTCGGTGGCCGACAACATGCATACCGCAAGCGGCCTGTTCTGGCCCACGCCGGTTCTCAATCTTGTCGAGGATGCAGGCTCCATCAAAGCCGGTGACCGCATCGCTTTGAAAGATCCCAATGTCGAGGGCAATCCGGTTCTCGCCGTCATGGATGTGGCTGCGGTCGAAGAGTTCAGCGATGAGGAAATGGAAGCCATGACCCAGGCGGTTTATGGCACCACCGACCCGGAGCATCCCGGCGTTGCCGCCTTTAACGGCAGCGGCAAGGTTGCGCTTTCGGGCGCTATCCAGGTTTTGAATTTCAGTTATTTCCAGTCTGAATTCCCCGATACCTTCCGCACCGCGGTTGAGATTCGTAACGAAATCCGCGAACATGGCTGGTCGAAAGTGGTCGCCTTCCAGACCCGCAACCCGATGCACCGCGCCCATGAGGAACTGTGCCACATGGCCATGGACCGCCTTGGCGCCGATGGTCTGGTGATCCACATGCTGCTGGGCAAGCTGAAACCGGGCGATATCCCGGCTCCGGTGCGCGACGGCGCCATCCGCAAGATGGTCGAGCTTTATTTCCCGCCCAACAGCGCCATTGTGACCGGATATGGTTTCGACATGCTCTACGCGGGGCCTCGCGAGGCCGTGCTGCATGCCGTCTTCCGCCAGAATATGGGCGCAACCCATCTCATTGTCGGCCGCGATCATGCCGGCGTGGGCGATTACTATACCGATTTTGGCGCCCAGGAAATTTTCCACGATATTCCCGAAGGCTCCATGAAGATTGAAATCTTCGAGGCCGACCACACCGCCTACTCGAAAAAACTCGACAAGGTCGTCATGATGCGTGAAGCCCCGGACCACAAAAAAGAAGACTTCGTGCTGCTTTCCGGCACCGCCGTGCGCGAAATGCTCGGCCGCGGCGAAGCCCCGCCGCCGGAGTTTTCCCGCCCCGAAGTCGCCAAAATCCTGATGGATTATTATCAAAGCCTGAGCAGCTAGATTTTGGGCATAACGCAATCAGGTAACTCCGGCTGCAACCACAGCCGGGGTTATTTTTTGTATTTTGCTCATTATGTGTGTTTTGTATAGATTGCCGAGCCTGCCCGCTCCCCCTCCCCACTACCCTTTGCACAATTCTGAGGGTGGTGGGGAGGGGGAGCGGGCAGGCTCGGGACAAGGAAACAAACAAAACTCCGCTCCTCCTCCCCGCCATCCTTGACAAAATTCCTGAAAGGGCGGGGGGCAGCGGGCGGCTCAGGACGAAACAACAATGCCCCAAAACCCCAACCGCTACTACACCCGCTCCGCCGACGGTAAGGCGATTTACGGCTTTGACCGCGCCGAGGCGGCAGAAGCCGCCGCCCTTGCTTTTGGCGAGGGGGCGCATGTTGTCGATACTCTGGCCAAGGGCTATCAGCCCATGCTCAGCGAGGTCATCGGCGGCGAATTGCTCATTGCGGGCTTAAGCGGCTGGGACACCGGCAAGCCCGGCCAGCTTGATCTTGATTTCATCGAGGCGGCCAAGAAACATATCGCCCTTGCGCATGCTTTTCTGGAAAAAGGCGCGAATATCAATGCCGCCGATAAAGACGGCGGCACGGCGCTGCACTGGGCTGTTGGCGGCAACAAGCCCGATATCGTGCGCCTGCTCCTGGAGCGCGGCGCAGACGCCGCGCCGGTGGATACACAAGGTCAGACGCCGCTCCATATCGCGCAAAAAAAGCATCGCAAGGATATTATCGACCTGATTCGCAAGGCCATCGGCTAGGAGTTGTTTATCCGTTGTTGCAAATGCGGATTTGCATATCAACGATTTTTCATTGTAAAAATAGCCATTCAAGCCATCAGGTCCTGGGGAGACGCAGGTCATAACAAAGAGGGAGAATTTCATGATATTTCGCAAGATTGCAGTCATTATTGCCTGTATTTCGGCCTTTGCCGCCGCGCCGGCAATGGCCAAAGCCGATATGGCCGCACTCGCCAAGGAAGGCAAAGGCGTCATGATGAAGTTTGGCAAGACGCTCAAGGGCGAACTTCAGGCGGCGGTCAAAGCCAAGGGGTTTGGCCATGCTGTTGAGGTTTGCAGCGTCAAGGCGCCGGAAATCGCCGAGAAAATCTCGGCCTCTGAAGGCTGGAGCGTGGCGCGTTCGAGCCACAAGCTGCGCAATCCCCACAATGCCCCGGACGCTTTCACCGCCGCCGTGATCAAGGAATTCCTGGCACGTCAGGCCAGGGGCGAGGATCCCAAGGCCATGGTCAAGACGGCCATTGTGGAAGAAGACGGCAAAAAGGTTTTCCGCATGGTCAAGGCAATCCCGACGGGAAAATTATGCCTCAACTGCCATGGCGGAGCCGAGGTCAAGCCCGAGGTCGAGGCGGTGCTGAAGGAGCATTACCCCGAAGACAAGGCGCGCGGTTTCAAGATCGGCGAGATGCGCGGCGTCTTCACGCTTAAGAAAGTCATCGAGTAACGACAAGCGGCACTAACGGATACAAGAGGCGCTCACGCAAGTGAAGCGCCTCTTTTGTTTCAGCTTGATCCAGCTCCGGGGCGGCGGGCGAAGATAAAGCTTTGAGAACTGCCGATTAGCGGTATTATGCCAGCAATAATAACAAGGAGAGAAACGATGGGATACAAGCTTCCGGTTTTTATGGCGGGTCTGGCAATGGGTCTGGTTATGGCGGGAAATGCCGGTGCCTGGACCGATAAAATAAATAAAAATATGGATGTCAATACCGTGTGCAAGTTTGAGCCGGGCGCCCAGTGCACCGGAGCGGTTCGCATCGGGGCCAATCTGGAAGGTGTTGACATGAGCAATGCCTCCATGACCACCATGCGTCTGGACCGGGCCAATCTGAGGCGCGCCAATCTGTCGGGCGCCATCTTGCAGCTTTCCAATCTGAAGGGTGCGGATCTCACCCTGGCCAATCTGGAGCGGGCCCATCTGCACGCGGTCAATCTCCGCGGCGCCAATCTGATGCTGGCCAATCTGACCAAAGTCAGCCTGCTTGATGCCGACCTGCGCGGCGCCAATCTCACCGGCGCCAACCTCACCGGCGCAATTCTGATCGCGGCCAAGCTCGGCAACGCCATCTGGACCGACGGCCGGGTCTGCGCAAAAGGCTCGGTCGGCGAGTGCCGCTGAGCGCAAGAGGCCTTCTCAAGCAAAACCACTGCCGCCGGTCCGGGGTTGCACCCCTGACCGGAATGCTTGCC
>CAZIVB010000248.1:0-3491 GCA_964542565.1 uncultured Hyphomicrobiales bacterium
AGGCAATTCGCAGTGAATCTCCAGCCCCGCAATGGATCCCGGCTTTCGCCGGAATGACGAAAAAAGCGTTTATCGTTACCGCTTGACCCCCCAGGTCGTCCCTTCCGGGCCATCTTTAAGCTCAATCCCCATCGCATCCAGCTCATCGCGAATCCGGTCGGCCTCGGCCCAGTTCTTGGCGGCGCGGGCGGCATTTCGATGACTTATAAATGAATGGATTTGATCGTCGCTTAGTTTTACTTCTTTACGAAACTGGGCTTTCCATTCGCTTTCTGTACCTTGAAGAAGGCCAAGCACATTGGCTGCCATTTTAAAGCGCTCAGCCCAATAATTATCTCTTTCATCTTCAGAAAAATCCGTTGCATCTTCAGAAAAATCCGTTGCTGTGTCGAGAATCGTAATTGCATCATGGGTGTTCAGGTCGTTCCGGAGAGCATCAACAACATCATGCTGCCAATCACTCGCTTCAATTCTTTCCTTTCCCAGCATGTAGAATGAATTGACGTCCCCAATAAGCTGATACCAACCAGCAAGCTTTTTTTCGGCATTTTCAAGCCCTGTTACAGAAAAATCGATTGACTTTCTATAATGGGTACTCAGCATAGCCAACCGCAACACTTCTCCCGGCCATTTCCGACCGCCGAAATTTTCGGTATGCAGCAAATCATGAATCGTTATAAAATTCCCCAGTGACTTCGACATTTTCTCGCCCTCGACCTGCAAATAGCCGTTATGGACAAAATAATTCGCCATACGGGCATTGCCATGGGCGCAGGTGCTCTGGGCAATTTCGTTTTCGTGATGCGGGAAAATCAGATCGGCGCCGCCGCCATGGATATCAAAAGTTTTGCCCAAATACTTCTCCGACATCACCGAACATTCGATATGCCAGCCCGGCCGCCCGCGCCCCCAGGGGCTGTCCCAGCCGGGAAGCTCCGGTTTAGAGGGCTTCCACAGCACAAAATCCATCGGATCTTTCTTGTATAACGCCACATCAACCCGCGCCCCAGCCCGCATTTCATCCGGGGACCGGTTCGACAAGCAGCCATAGGATTTATCACTGGAGACGCTGAACAGCACATGCCCGTCCGCCTCATAGGCATGGCCGCGTTCAATCAGGGTTTTGATCATCGCGATCATCCCCTCGATATGCTCGGTGGCGCGCGGCTCCTCATCCGGCGGCAAGACGCCAAGGGCTTTGATGTCTTCATGAAACTGTTTTGTCGTGCGCGCCGTAATCTCGCCTATGGAGACCCCTTCTTGCGCTGCCCGCGCATTGATCTTGTCATCCACATCGGTGATGTTGCGCACATAGGTGACATGTGTCTCGCCGTAAAGATGCCGCAGCAGACGGTAGAGCACATCAAACACAATGATCGGCCGCGCATTACCGATATGGGCATGATCATAAACCGTCGGCCCGCAGACATACATGCGGACATTCTCAGGATCGATCGGCCTGAAAATTTCTTTCTTGCGGCTCAGGGTATTGTATAATTTCAGGCTCAAACTCTTGTCCTCATCTCTCCGCGGCGCAAGGGCAAAACGCACACCGGACTGTTTCCCGGGCCCTTTTTATCAGGCCGGAATCGATTTTGCGCGCTTTATATGCGATCCAGGCCGCATATTCTTTTGCTTGCCTATTGCGCATCATTCCCTTTTAATCGCTTTATTACATTTGTGTAGTGTTATTTGGGATTATTACCATCGGGGACAAGGAAGAAGACACAGGGGAGCAGACCGCTCCATCCGGAAACCGGCAGGGCTTTACCGAGGCCGCAGACAAGGCGTTTATCCATTTTGACCGGACGCAGCCCAGGGCAATAAGCCAAAAAACAAGACGGGTTGAACGCCGCCTCACCAGCGCCCTTCGCCGCCGCCGCCCCGCCCTGAGCGCTTCTTACGGGCTTTCCGGCGCCCAGATCAGCGGTCTTCTCGCCCTTGCCATATTCATCCCGTCCGGCATGTGGATATTCGGGGCGCCGGCAATCCTGGCGCTGAATTTCTTCTTCTCCATATTTTTCGCCGCCCTTGTCGCCATCCGGCTGGCGGCGTTTTTTCTCGCCCCTTGCGAGAAAACCGGGAATGAGCCGCGAGGGGATACGGCGCGTCAGGATGAGGATTTGCCGGTTTATACGGTTCTGGTGCCGGTGTTCCAGGAGGCGGTAATTTTGCCGCAACTGGTCACGGCGCTTTCACGAATTGACTATCCGCACACCAGGCTCGACATCAAGCTGATCTTTGAAGAAGGCGATAGCGGAACGCTTGAAAAAGCCCTGACACTGGCGCTTCCTCGACATTTTGAATGTCTGGTTATCCCCGGCGGAGCGCCGCAAACTAAACCCAGAGCCTTGAATTACGCCCTTGCTTTTGCCAGGGGAGACTATGTCACAATCTTTGACGCCGAGGATATCCCGGCCAGCGACCAGTTGCGCTGCGCCTTGCAGGCCTTTGAAAACGGGCCTGAAAATCTGGCCTGCGTCCAGGCCCCGCTTGGATTTTACAACAGTGAAGACAACTGGCTGACGCGTCAGTTCACCCTCGAATACGCCGCCCTCTTTCATGTTCTCCTGCCAACGCTGGCGGCGTTTGATCTGCCCTTGTTGCTGGGCGGAACCTCAAATCATTTTAAAACCGGCATACTCAGACAAACGGGCGCCTGGGACCCTTTTAATGTCACCGAAGACGCCGATCTGGGGATCCGGTTATCACGCATGGGTTATAAATGCTGCGTCATCTGGTCCGCGACGAAGGAAGAGGCCAATGGGCGGTTGCAAGGCTGGATCCGGCAGCGTTCACGCTGGCTGAAGGGATGGATGCAGACCTATGCGGTTCATATGCGCAATCCGGCTTTATTGTGGCGTCAATTGGGACCCAAAGGCTTTTTCACCTTTCAGGCTCTGGCCGGCGGTATGATTGTCTCGGCGCTGGTTTACCCGGTTTTCCTCCTTTTGCTGCTGTTTGTTCTGCTCCAGGATCAGCTTCTTGCCGGGTTGAACAGCCTGACCGGCTATATCCTGCTCGCCCTCAATGGCTTTAATTTCATTCTCGGTTATACCGTCGCCGCCATGATCGGGGTGGAAGGGGTGCGGCGGACAGGGCAGATGCATCTGGCGCGCGGCGTGTTCGGCGTTCCTTTTTACTGGCTGCTGGTCTCGCTCGGCGCCTATCTTGCCCTTTGGCAGTTTTTCACCCGGCCGTTTTTCTGGGAGAAAACAAACCACGGCCTCTCTCCCAATATGCCGGGCGCTTCCGACAAAGACTAACCAAAAGCGGCGGCCATTCATTCATATTCACCCATGCGCCCTGATTCATTTGCCAACGATCAACATGTCTGCATCCAAAATATGCCAACCCAAGACTTGCATTCCCCCGCCCGACCCATTAGGAATGCCCCTGTCGCGATGCCCCGAAGACACGAGGCAAACCCGCGCGACAGGCGCCGGTAGCTCAGCTGGATAGAGCACCAGACTACGAATCTGGGGGTCGGG
>CAZIVB010000249.1:0-3368 GCA_964542565.1 uncultured Hyphomicrobiales bacterium
GGTCAAGACGCAGACCCTGCCCCTGCCGGGGCTGGGCACGGATCAGCCGGTTGAGGCGGAGAATGTAACCGCGATCACAAAAGCCCCGGTTTCAGGCGAAACGACAACGAAGGAGGCGGCTGTCATTCCGGGAAATTCCGTCAAGGTCAAACCGGTTGACCGCTTCACCCAGGCGCGCAAAACGCCGGCAAAACGCCTTACCTTGCGCGCCAGCGAAACGGTGTGGGTGCGCATCGCGGATGCGAGTGGAAAATCCGTCATGACCCGCGAGATGAAACCGGGAGAGTTGTATCTGGTTCCCGATGCGCCGGGGCTGGTTCTGGAAGCGCGCAATGCCGGCGCGCTGGATTTGTTCCTCAATGGCAAACTTGTCGGCAAACTTGGCAAGGCCGGCGAGACCCTGTCGGGATACGGGCTCGACGGCGCCGCCGGGGAAAAAGCGGGTGGTTAACAATTTAACTTTAACGCTCTTTCATAATTCAACGGATTGATAACAAAATGAATATGCCGTTTGCAGGTCGGACTTATGCTTGATTCAACAATGATCAACAAGGTTACGGCCCATTTTGCCGCTCTGGAAGAGGAGATGGCGAGCGGGCCCGAGCCCGAACGCTATGTTGTCCTCTCCAAGGAATATTCCGATCTTGGCGATGTTGTCGCGGTTATCCGCCAGTATCAGGCCATGCAGTCCGAGGCGGCGGATCTGGCGGAGATTCTGCGCGATCCTGATTCCGATGCGGATATGCGTGAGATGGCGCAGGAGGAATTTGACGAGCTGGGCGCAAGGCTGCCCGGGCTTGAGCAGAAGATCAGATTATTGCTGCTGCCAAAAGATGCGGCGGATGAAAAAAACGCCATTCTGGAAGTGCGCGCCGGGACCGGCGGCCAGGAGGCGGCGCTTTTCGCCGGCGATCTTTTCCGCATGTATCAAAGATATGCCGATATCAAGGGCTGGAAACTGGAGATTATCTCGGTCAGTGAGGGCGATGTCGGCGGCTACAAGGAGATTATCGCCAATATCAGCGGCAAGGGGGTGTTTGCGCGGCTCAAATATGAATCCGGGGTGCACCGGGTGCAAAGGGTGCCCGAAACCGAATCGGGCGGACGCATTCATACCTCGGCGGCAACGGTCGCGGTGTTGCCCGAGGCGGAAGAGGTCGATATCGAAATCGAGGAAAAGGACCTGCGGGTTGATGTCTTTCGCGCCAGCGGCCCCGGCGGCCAGTCGGTGAATACCACCGACAGCGCGGTGCGGATCACCCATATCCCTTCAGGTCTTGTGGTCTCGCAGCAGGATGAAAAGTCGCAGCACAAAAACCGCGCCAAGGCGATGAAGGTCCTGCGGGCGCGGCTTTACGAGCGCGAGCGGCGCAAGCTGGCCGATGAGCGCGCTGCTGCCCGCAAGGGGCAGGTGGGCTCGGGCGATCGCTCCGAGCGCATCCGCACCTATAATTATCCGCAAGGGCGGGTCTCGGATCACCGCATCAACCTCACGCTCTACAAGCTTGAGGCCATTTTGGCCGGTGAGGCGCTTGACGAGATTGTCGATGCGTTGGTTATTGAGGATCAGGCGGCGCAGCTTGCCGATCTTGATGCCGGAATTGCATGAGTTTTGATCCGGCCCCGCCGCGCAGCGTCGATGCCGCCATGCGGCGGTTGACGAAGCGGTTCGGGCGCGCCGGGCTTGCGGCCCCGGCGCTGGATGCGCGTCTGCTGGTGCTGGCGGCGGCGCAAATCTCGCATGAGGCGATGATCCGCGATCCGGCGCATGAGCTTACGCAAGAGCAGATTTTTGTTTTGGAAGACTATGCGGCGCGGCGGCTGGCGCATGAGCCGGTGTCGCGTATTTTGGCAAGGCGTGAATTCAGAAGCCGTGAATTTAAAATCTCCCGGCATGTTCTCGATCCGCGCCCCGACAGCGAAACCCTGATCGAGGCGGCGCTTGAGGGCCTTGACCCTGATGTATCGTGGCGCATTCTTGATCTGGGGACCGGTTCGGGCTGCCTGTTGATCACCCTGCTGGCGGAATTGCCCAAGGCAAGCGGCATCGGGGTTGATCTTAGCCTCGATGCGCTGGAATGCGCCCGGGGCAATGCCGCCCGGCATGGGGTGGATTTGCGCGCCGGTTTTGTCTGCGGCGACTGGTGCGGGGCTGTTGACGGGAAGTTCGATCTCGTCATCGCCAATCCGCCTTATATCAATCACGGCGATCTTGCCGCCCTGCCGCCGGATGTCATCGGTTACGATCCGGTGCTTGCGCTTGATGGCGGCGATGACGGGCTTGATGCCTACCGGGCGATTTTGAGTGGCATAACCGGTGTTATGAAGCCGCGGGCCCGGCTGGTGATGGAGATCGGAAAGGGGCAGGAAACGGCGCTGGTCGCCATGATACGCCGCGCCGGGCTTGCCGAAACAGGCGCATATGCGGATCTGGCCGGGCATATTCGGGTTTTAAAGGCAAAATTTGAAAAGAATTAACCCCGATTTGATAAAAAGTGGTTGGAATGACCGCGAATACAGGCTATTTTGCATTCACGGATTCGCGGGCGGCTTTGCTTGATGCAGGGTGATGTGCTCAAAAATACTCTGGATGAGTGGCCGGGTCGGGCTTTGGAATGAAGCAAGGCCGGTGGCCGGAACGAACCGACACCCGGAAACGAAAAGCGCTTCGAAGACAAGTAAGCAATATTCGCAAACAGCAATGGAATTTTATTTCCTGTCCGACGTCCGGCGAGGCAAGGCGGACGGTATCGGAATAAAAAAACAGATCAAGGTGGTAACTGATTAAAGCCATGAGGCAAGGACAACACTCAAGACGCCCGCGTTCGCGTGGACGCAGACAACAGCAAAATTCGGCCAATCGGGTTTTTGACAGCAACGGACCCGATGTCAGGGTGCGGGGGACGGCTTCAACGGTTGCCGAGAAATACATCTCGCTTTCCCGCGATGCCTTTTCGATGGGTGACCGGGTCAAGGCGGAAAATTATCTGCAACATGCCGAGCATTATCTGCGCATCCAGGCCGAGGCCAAGGAAGCCAAGCAGCAAGCGCAGCAGGTCCAGCAATCCCAGCAGCCGCAGCAGGTTGATCCCTCACCCGAAGCCCAGGCCCGCGAGGGCGGCCCGCAAGGCGAGACCGTGGATGACGTGCGCCCGGCGGCTGAAAACCGCATAAAAACCCGCCGCGCCCGGCCGGCGCGTCCGCAAAATGTCAATGGCGGAGAGCAAAAAGAAGCCAGCCCGAGGAAAAAACCCTCCAAAAGCAAAACTTCCGACGCGGCGCCGGCCAAGGAAAAAGCCGGCGGCGATGATGCTGACGGGGTTGCGGCCTAGAGTCTTTCACGTTCAGTCGGCACCGGCCCGCTCCCC
>CAZIVB010000250.1:0-3323 GCA_964542565.1 uncultured Hyphomicrobiales bacterium
CGGCGGAGATGGAATAACAGTGTCTGCATTTTAGATGGCAGCGGCGGATGAGATTCCAGATCACCACCGGGCCGGGGGGCGAGCGCTTTGCCGCAAGGGGTTTGGGCTCGGCGATCTCCTGCATGAAATGGCTCAGGCGGAACATGTCTTATCCTTGTTTGGCCGCGCCCAGACGCAGGCCGGTTTTTTTCAGTATCCGGGTGGAATACAAGATTTCATGGCCCCGGTCACGGGGGCCGAGGATAGCGGCAATCACCGCCACTTTGCTTTCCACTTCCTCGCGGCTTTCGCCGTGCAGCATGGCAAAAAGATTATAGGACCACAGGGGCGGATGCCGCGGGCGGCGGTAGCAATGGGAGACAAAATCAAGACGGCCGATCTTTTGGCCCATTTTGCTGATCTGGTCATCGGGCACGTCCCAGCACGACATGCCGTTGGCCTTCCAGCCCAGCGCGTAGTGATTGGGAACAGCGCCCATGCGGCGGATGACGCCGCGTTCCAGCATGGCCTGCATGCGCGCAATAACCTCAGCTTCCTCAATACCAAGCTGCGCCGCGATCCGCGCATAAGGGGCAGGGGTGAGCGGCAGGCCCTTTTGGGTTGCCTCGATAATCTTGCGGTCGGTTGTCTCCAGCATGCCTAGACCTCGAGCTTGAGGCCGATGAAGAATTCTTCTTCTTTTGGCATGTTATAGACATCAAGGCCGGTTTCTGCCTCGATTTCGGTGATGACTTCGTCTATCCGTTCGGGGTTTTCGGCTGAAATGACGAACCACATATTCAGTTCATGCTCGCGCTCATAATTATGCGCCACTTCATGATGGGCGTTGACCAGCTTTGTGACTGCGTCAAAGCGCGCCTTGGGGACACAAAGCGCCGCGAGCGTGACAGCGCCGCCCATGGCCTGGGCATTATAAAGCGGCCCGAAACGGCTCAGGGTTTTGTTTTCAACAAGCTTTGACAGGCGCGAGATCAATTCGGCCTCTTCAAGTTCCAGCGCTTTTGCGGCGCGGGCAAAGGGGCGGGCTTCGATGGCAAAACCGCCTTGCAGGGCGTTAATGATGCGCCGGTCGGTTTCATCCAGCGGAGGCGGGGCGGGAGGGCTCATTTTGCCGTGTTTTCCTTATGGGCAAAGCGGGCGCCATATTGTTTAAAGCGCCGCTTGGAGAACAATATTTTGCCGGGAAAGGCGCTGAGCCCGGCTTTGCTTTTGACCTCTTCTATTTGCTGCAACACCTTTGCCCTGTCGCGGCCATGGATCATGCAATAGAGATTATAGGGCCATACCCCCGGAAAACGGCGGCGCGAATAGCACAGGGTTACAAAGCCATGGGTTTTGATGCGCCCCGCGACGGCGTCAATTTTATCGTCCGGCACGTCCCAGACCACCATGGCATTGGCTTTAAAGCCCAGTTCGTGATGGCGCAAAACAAGGCCGAAGCGGCTGATAATGCCGCATTGCTGCATAATTTGAAGGCGCTCGATAACCTCGGCTTCGCTGATGCCGAGCGCCTTTGCCACCTCGGCATAGGGGCGCGGGGTGAGCGGCAAGCCGTCCTGAATGGCGCCCAGAAGCTTGCGGTCTATGCGTTCAACGAAGCCCATAAGGCAAATCCCAGGTCAATATGATAGGCCCGGCGCAGGGGCAGGTCGATGGCCCGGCAACCGGTGTTTTTTTCTATCCGCTTCAGGGTTGATTTGAGCTGTTTTTGGTCTTTTTCGGTGACCACGAACCACAAATTCAGCTCGTGCTCGCGCTCGTAATTATGATTGACGCTGGCCTCGGCGCTGATTTTGGCGGCGGTTTCCTCAAGCTTTTCCGGCGCTACTTTCATCGCCACAAGCGTGCTGGCGCCAGCGGTGTTGGGGCGCACGACCGCCCCGGCGCGTGAGAGAATACCGCGCTCTTTCAAGGCACCGAGCATTTCAATAACCTGCGCCTCATCAATCTGGAGCTCTTTAGCGATGGCGGCATAGGGGCGTTTGACAAGTGGAAAACCGCGCTGCCAGCCGTCAATGAGCCGCTTTTCGATTGGCGAGAATTGCATCAATTACAGCCCAACCCTTCCAGCCCGGCTGGTGAAGAAAATACCGCTGGGTTTTTCGACCTTCAGGGAGCCGATGCGTTTGTAGCTTTGGGTGTCATAGATATCGACCCGGTCGGCATCGCGCACCGAGATCCAGACATTCTCGCCGCGCGGCGTGAACTCCATATGCAGCACGGCTTTTCCGGGCTTGAATTCATGCACGATTTTCATCGATTGCAAATTCACCACCTGAACCGTGTCGTTTTTGGGATGGGCGAAATTGACCCAGATTTCACGCCCGTCCGGCCGCGCCATGGCAAAAACCGGCTGGCCGTAAACCGGGATGCGCCTGATGAGCTTGAAGCTCAGAGCGTCAACAACCAGCAGTTCATGCGCGCCGATAGCGGGCAGGACAAACATGTTATTGGCCTTGGCCCAGCCCTCCAGATGGGGCATTTTATAAACCGGGAGCTTTTTCCTGCCCCTGCCGTAGTGATCAAGAATGCGCACGGCTTTAAGTTTTTTTGCCCAAAGATCAACCATCACCAGACCGTCCTCGCCAAAAAGGCCGGCGATATAGGTGCGCCCATCGCTCGTGATCAGCCCGTCATAGGGCAGGGCGCCGATGTTTTTAAGTTTTTCGATGACGGGCTTGCCGCCCGCCATGCAGGTGCTGCAATCGGCAATCCAGATTTCACCGGCGTCATAGAGGGTAAAGATGAATTTGCGCCCCGGCGCATCGACGAGCCCGACGGTCTTGGAGCGCTGGCCGTCCTTGGTGTAGATGGCGGGAATATCGGCAACAAGCTCAAGGGTTTTGGTGTTGAATATGCGCACACCGCCGGGTTTGTAATTGGAAACGGCGACCATTTTGCCATCATCGGATATGGCGCCGCCGATGGCGTTGCCGGCCTGTATGATGCGTTTCACCAGCTTGCGGGTCAGCATGTCGATTTTGCTCAAGCCGCCGTCGCGGCCGAAAATGAAGGCGTAGCGTTCATCGCGCGAGTAAACAACCGAGGCATGGGACAGATCGCCCAGCCCCTCGATGCGTCCCAGCGAGGTGCGGTTGGTGGTCTCGATAATCTGCACCGAGCCGCTGGCGCGCTCGATGATCAGCCCCAAATCGCCGGTGCCGCGCAATTGGGCGGCGGCGAGCGGGGATGTGCAAAGCAGGAGAAGGGCAATAAACAGGCTTTTGATCATTCGGGCAGTCCCTTTTTCAACTGTCTGGCGATCCACATGGCCTCTTCTTCCTTCAGCAGGCCGCGCCAGGGCGGCATGGGGGTTTCAGGAA
>CAZIVB010000251.1:0-3304 GCA_964542565.1 uncultured Hyphomicrobiales bacterium
CCGTTTCATTTCCGGCCAGTTCGCGGCGCAACTCGCTTGTGGTAATCGCGATTGTCCCCAGCGGCGTTCCCAGCTCATGCGCCGCCGCCGCCGCCAGACCATCCAGCGCCGAAAATTGCTGCTCGCGCGCCAGAACAAGCTCGGTCGCCGCCAGGGCATCCGACATCCGCCGCGATTCATCGGCAATCCGCCAGGCGTAAAAAGTGATAAACAGCAACGAGATGACAAGCGAGGCCCAGATCCCGGCCAGATAAACCGTATCAAGCTTGAATTCCACACCGGCTATCCATGGCAGCGGCAGATGGAAGAAAACCAGCAACGAGGCGGCGTTGATGGTCAATCCGCCCAGCGCCAGCGTATAGCGCAGCGGCAGGGCGGAGGCGGATACCGTAACCGGAACCAGAAACAAAAAGGCGAAGGGATTGGTCAGCCCGCCGGTCAGATACAAAAGAAAGGCCAGTTGCAGAATATCATAGCCCAGCAAAGCCCCGGCGGCCGGGTCTTTCAAGCGCGTATTGGCCGGAAAGTGAACCGTCAGCCCGACATTAAGCGCAACCGAAAGGGCGATAATCACCAGACAGGGAATAAAGGGCAGATCAAATTCCAGCACCGTGCTCACAAGAACAAGAGATATGGCCTGACCGACCACCGCCAGCCAGCGTAAAAAAACCAGCGTGCGCAGCCGCAGCCGCCCGCCGAAAAAACTTAAGCGGGAGGCCGGGTCGGTTTGGCCTTTAAGAAGGGCCGACATATTCCAGTGCAGAGCTTTCATCAAGATGATTAGAGCAGTGAACCGGCCAAATCTCAACCGGAGATTCTTCTAAAACCCCGCTATGCGCCATGCATTCGTGTATCTGCATATCTTGACGAATCCGGCCCTGGTGCTTAACTACGCCTGAGAGAGACATATAACGACCGGCGCACGATGCGCCGTTCCCAGATGGAGAAAATTATAAAATGGCAACCGAACAAGTTTCTGATGCAAGCTTTGAAAGCGATGTGCTGGGGTCCGAACAGCCAGTGATTGTGGATTTCTGGGCCGAATGGTGCGCCCCGTGCAAAATGATCGGCCCCTCGCTCGAAGAGCTGGCGGCGGAAATGGACGGGAAGATCAAAATTGCCAAGATGAATATTGATGAAAACCCGACAACCCCGACCAAATACGGCGTTCGCGGCATTCCGACCCTGATGCTTTTCAAGAACGGCGAGGTTGCCTCCATGAAGGTCGGCGCCCTGCCCAAAGGCAAGATCAAGGACTGGATTGAAGGCGAGATTTAATCCCGCCCGTTCTCTTTCAGAACATGCCCGGCCAGATAAAGTGAGCCGGTAATCAAAATGCGCGGTGGAACCCCGGTTTTGTGATCGCAAAGGGCAAGGGCCTCGCGGATATCCGTGCTGGTGAAGGCAACATGTCCCTCCTTCGTTGCGCGCTCGCGCAACGAGAGGGCGGTGGCCGCGTTCTCTTCGCCCGGGAGGGTCAGGGTGACGGCCATGGCGGCAAGATCCCGGAACGGCGCCAGAAAACCCGCCGCATCCTTGGCGCGCATCATCCCCAAAATCAGGCAAAGCGGCTTGGGCGCGCGCTCTTCCAGCCGCGCCATGGCGGCGGCAAGGACAAGAGCGGCCGCCGGGTTGTGGCCGCCGTCAAGCCAGACTTCCGTCCCCTCGCGCAGATTTTGGACCAGATTTCCGCGGCCGATGCGCTGCAAGCGCCCCGGCCAGCGGACGCTTCTGAGCCCCGTTGCCATATGGGCCTCATTCAGGCCCTCAGGATCAAGCGCGCGCAGGGCGGCAATGGCCAGACCGGCATTTTCAACCTGGTGATAGCCGCCAAGGGCAGGAAGCGGCAGATCAAGCAATCCGGCGCTGTCTTGATAGACAAGGCGGCCATGCTGTTCAAAAACCTGCCAGTCCCGGCCATGTTCCAGAAGCGGCGCGTTTAAAGCCGCCGCGCATTCTTCGATCACCGCCAGGGCCTCTTCATCCTGCGGGCCGGTTACGCAGGCAACCTCTTTTTTAATAATCCCGGCCTTTTCAAAGGCGATTTTCGCCAATGTGCCGCCCAGAAACTCATGATGGTCATGCGAGATGGGGGTAATTATAGCCAGCGCCGGTTTTGCAATCACATTGGCGGCGTCAAAGCGCCCGCCAAGCCCGGTTTCCAGCAGCACGAAATCGGCCCGGTTTTGCGAAAAGGCATAAAACGCCGCCGCGGTGGTAATTTCAAAAAAAGTGATGGGCGCCCCGGCATTGACGCGCTCGCAATGCTCCAGAATTTGCGCCAGTTCCGCCTCGTCAACCGGTTTTGCCCCTTTTGCGCCGCCAAGCGCGATGCGCTCGTGAAACCGCACCAGATGGGGAGAGGTATAGACATGCACCCGCTTGCCCGCCGCCTCCAGCATGGCGCGGATAAAGGCAAGGGTCGAGCCCTTGCCATTGGTGCCGGCGATATGAATAACGGGGGGCAGCTTGTCCTGCGGATTGCCCAGCGCCGCCAGCAAACGGCGAACCCGGCCCAGCGAGAGGTCAATCCGTTTTGGATGAAGCTCAAGCAGCCGTTTGAGGATTTGATCACTTGTTTGCATGAAGCTGGGGCTTAACCGTCCTTGGTTTCAGCGTCCGCAGCCAGATTCTCGGTTTCCGCCTCGTTTGTGATACCGCTCTCTGGTTCCGGCTTTTCCACATCGGGCTGCTGCGGCAGATCGCCGGGGAAGGCATCTTCTCTCAAGGGGGATTGCTTCATGATCACCCGCACCAGACGGATGAGCGTATCGCGCATGTCATGCCGGTGCACGACCAGATCGATCATGCCGTGTTCCTGCAAATACTCGGCGCGCTGAAACCCCAGGGGCAGCTTTTCACGGATCGTCTGTTCGATCACCCGCGGGCCGGCAAAACAGATCAGGGCGCCCGGTTCGGCGATATGAATATCTCCCAGCATGGCGTAAGAGGCGGTCACCCCGCCGGTGGTCGGATCGGTGAGCACGACAATGTAGGGCAGACCGGCCTCGGCCAGCATCTGCACCGCAACGGTAGTGCGCGGCATCTGCATCAGGGACAATATGCCCTCTTGCATCCGCGCGCCGCCTGAAGCGGCAAAGATGATAAAGGGCGCTTTTTCCTCCACCGCCTTTTCCATCCCCTGCACGATGGCGGCCCCCGCCGCCATGCCGAGCGAGCCGCCCATAAAGGCGAAATTCTGCACCGCGACAACGGTTTTAATCCCGCCCAGCAAACCGATCGCCGCGGTGACCGCATCCTCATGGCCGGTTTTGGCGCGCGCATCCTTGATGCGCTCGGTATA
>CAZIVB010000252.1:0-3289 GCA_964542565.1 uncultured Hyphomicrobiales bacterium
GGGTCATGATCGAGCCCGGCCCGATGGCATTGACCCGGATTCCGTAAGGCGCCAGTGACAGCGCCATAACCTTGGTCAACTGGTTGATCCCGCCCTTGGAGACCGAATAAGGCACCTGTTTGCCGATGGCGAAGATCGCATTCACCGACGACATATTGATGATCGTACCAGGTGCATCCCCGGCCTCGACCTGCTTGACCATCTGCCTTGCCGCCGCCTGACCGCAAAGAAAATAGCCCTTGAGATTGACGTTCAGAACCCGGTCAAAATCCTCTTCCGTAAGCTCAAGGAAATCGGCGTCATGAACAACGCCGGCATTGTTGACCAGAATATCAACCCGCTCATAATTGGAAACCGCCAGCTTGATCATATTCTGCACCGTGAGCCGTTCGGTCACATCACACACCGTGAACAGGACATCGAGCCCGGCATCGCGCAGCTCTTCCGCCGCCGCGGCGCCCTGTTTCTCGTCAATATCGCCAAGGACAACTTTAGCGCCATCTTCCGCCAGGCGCCGCGCGCAGGCGAGCCCGATCCCGTTGGCCGCGCCGCTGACAACCGCAACTTTTCCCGACAATGGCATGACATCACCCCCTTGAAACCAGAGCGCGGAATGAACCATCCATTCCGCGCTGCAACCTGCCCCGCCCCCTTGAAAGGGGCGCGAAAGAGACAGGCACCGCCACGTGTTCTAGCCGATAATCCCGCGCGCTTTCAACACATCTGTTATTTCATCCAGAACAACCGGATCATCAATCGTGGCGGGTAGTTTCCAATCCTCGCTATCGGCGATCTTGCGCATGGTGCCGCGCAGTACCTTGCCGGACCGGGTTTTGGGCAGGCGCTTGATGATAAAGGCAAGCTTGAAGGCCGCCACCGGACCGATTTTTTGCCGCACCAGCAAAACCGCTTCTTTCTCGATAGCGGCCGGATCGCGTTCAACCCCGGCATTGAGAACCAGCAGCCCCAC
The DNA here is from genome assembly GCA_964542565.1 of uncultured Hyphomicrobiales bacterium. GTDB lineage: Bacteria > Pseudomonadota > Alphaproteobacteria > Rhizobiales > BM303 > BM303. The sequence goes on from CAZIVB010000252.1 coordinate 971, forward strand.
CGGCAATTGCCCCTTGAGCTTGTCGGCAATCCCGATCACAGCGCATTCGGCCACATCAGGATGCGCCGCCAGAACCTCCTCCATGCCGCCAGTAGAAAGCCGGTGCCCGGCGACATTGATAATATCATCGGTGCGCGACATCACATAGATATAGCCGTTCTTGTCGACATATCCCGCATCGGAGGTTTCATAATAGCCCGGAAACTCGCTCAGATAGCTTTCCTTAAAACGCTCGTCCTTTTGCCACAGGGTCGGCAGACAGCCCGGCGGCAGCGGCAGTTTAATGACAATGGCGCCGGTTTTACCCACCGGCACCTCACGGCCCGCATCATCAAGCACATGAATTTCATAACCGGGCATCGCCACGGCAGGCGAGCCATGCACCACCGGCAGCCTGCCAAGCCCAACCGGATTGGCCGCGATCGCCCAGGCGGTCTCGGTCTGCCACCAATGATCAATCACCGGCACGCCGAGCTTGTCCTCGGCCCATTGCAAAGTGTCCGGATCGGCCCGCTCACCGGCCAGATACAGCGTGCGGAAATGCGACAGATCATAATCCCCGATCAGCTTGCCCTCCGGGTCTTCCTTCTTGATCGCCCGGAACGCCGTCGGGGCGGTAAAGAGCGTCTCGACCTTGTGATCGGCAATCACCCGCCAGAATGCCCCCGCATCGGGCGTACCAACCGGCTTGCCCTCATAAAGGACAGTTGTGCAGCCCTGCAACAACGGTCCATAGACGATATAGGAATGACCAACCACCCAGCCCACATCCGAGGCCGCCCAGTAAACCTGCCCCGGATCGGTGTCATAGATCGCCTTCATGGTCCATTTCAGCGCCACCATATGGCCGCCATTGTCGCGCACAACCCCCTTGGGCTCGCCCGTGGTGCCCGAAGTGTAGAGGATATAAAGCGGATCGGTAGCCTCCAGCACGGCGCAATCGGCCCGCTGGCCCGCCTTTCGGGCCGCCTCAACCACCGCGCTCCAGTCCACATCGCGCCCCTCCACCATGGCGGCTAGTTCCATAGGACGCTGATAAATCACGCAATTGTCCGGTTTTGCCGATGACAGCTCTATCGCCTCATCCAGCAGAGGCTTGTATTTGACAACCCGCCCCGGCTCGATGCCGCAAGAGGCCGACACGATCACCTTGGGTTCGGCATCATCTATGCGTGTTGCCAGCTCATTGGCGGCAAAACCGCCAAAAACCACCGAATGCACCGCCCCGATGCGGGCGCAGGCCAGCATGGCGATCGCCGCTTCCGGGATCATCGGCAGATAAATGATCACCCGCTCGCCCCTGACAACCCCCAGATCCTGCAATACGGCGGCGAAAATCGCCACCTCTTCGGTCAGCTCCGCATAGGTATAGGTTCTGACCTGATCCGTCACCGGGCTGTCATAAATCAGCGCCAGCTGATCCGCGCGCCCGCCCGCCACATGCCGGTCAAGGCAGTTATAAGCCGTATTGCACTGCGCCCCGGGAAACCAGCGCCCGTAAACCCCGGCATTTTCATCAAACACCTTGTCCCAGGGCTTGTACCAGTCAATCTCTTTCGCGGCCTTGCCCCAGAACCCCTCCGGGTCCGCCCGCCAGCCTTTGTAAACTTCCGCATAACGGCTCATTATCAATATCTCCCCAAATTCCATACCTGCATATATTTTTTAGACGCAGCATACTTTTTCGCAAGCCAACTATCGGCTAAGCTTACCGGCACACTAAAGGAGGAAGAGCGCAATTTCTATCTATTCAACCGGGCTGGACAAAACCCCGGCCAATTACCAGCCATTGACGCCGCTGAGTTTTCTTGCCCGCGCCGCCGCTGTTTTTCCGGGTCAAAGCGCCATTATTCACGGCAAACAGCGTTTTACCTATGCGCAGTTTTACGCCCGCAGCCGGGCGCTGGCCTCGGCTCTGGCGCAAAGGGGGATCGGCAAGAACGACACCGTGAGCGTGATGCTGGCCAACACGCCGCCGATGCTGGAGGCGCATCACGGCGTCCCCATGTGCGGCGCGGTGCTGCACGCCATGAACACAAGGCTCGATGCGCCGGTGATCGCCTATATGCTCGATCACGCCGAAACCCGGCTCCTCATTGTTGATCGAGAATTCTCGAATTTCATAAAACAGGCCCTGGCGCTGGCGAAGACCAAACCACTGGTGATTGTTTACAACGACCCTGAAGAGCCCCATGAAAATCACCTTCCCGGCGCCATTGACTATGAAGAGTTTATAAGCGCCGGTAATCCCGAATTCGCCTGGGCGATGCCGGATGATGAATGGGACGCCATCTCGCTCAACTACACCTCCGGCACAAC
>CAZIVB010000253.1:0-3289 GCA_964542565.1 uncultured Hyphomicrobiales bacterium
AAGTCGTTGAGAATACTGGTTGTGGCAGCGTTCCCGCCATGACAATGGATATCAAGAATTTGATCTGACTGCCGACAAAGCACGACATCTTCGGTAACGCCGGTTCCCCAATGGGTGAAGAGAATATTTCCTGTGGGCAGGCTGGAAAGAGGCTGCGCGTTAGCCAGTTGAAACAACGGCGGATTGGCTGCTTCGAGCAGAGAACATGCACCGGTAAAGCGAATGGTCGCCACCGCTCCGCGCCCGGGCGGCGGACAGGGCCGCCTCAATCTCCGGAATGGCTTTGCGGCCGAACCGCACAAGATCAAGGCGCAGGCCGCGGCCGGGAAGCATTTTCCAGCCCGCAAGCGAGGGCGCGGAACTCACCCGCCTTATGCTGTCGGTATCGGGATGCCGGACCCGCTCCAGCCGCGCTCTGGGTCCGAGCCGTTTTACCAGCCGCCGCGCCGCGCACAGCATATCGCCGCCGCACGCTGCCCTCAGCGCCTCAGGCGGCGGAAGCGCTGCGCCGGCAAACGCGCCCGCGCGCGCCGCCAGCCGCTCCATGCCGCCCCCCGCCGCCAGAGCTGCCCCCGGCGGAAGAAGGCTCACAAACACGCCAAGGCTAATGGCAATAGTTGAGCGAACCCACCATATGCGCACCCCAGGGCTCCTTTCCGACATTCTTGATTTTGCGCAGCAATTTGCGCCCGCGCGTGTCAATCACGGCCACTTCATTGCTCCCCGAAAGCGCCACATAAAGCCTGGTGCCGTCCGGCGAGGTTACCGCGGTTTCCGGCGAGCCGCCGGGCAGTTTGATCTCACCGGCGTTTTTCATATCCACCAGATCAAGGATAACCACCTTGTCATCGCCGCGGCTGATGACAAAAGCGGTGGTTTCAAACCAGCCGGTATTGACGCCGGTCATATCCGCCGCGCCTTTCAAACGCGCAACCTCCTTGTAAGGCGCCGTGGTTGAAAAGACCGAGACGGTTTCATCGCCGTTATTGGGAATGATCATGAAACGGCCATCTGCTGTTGTATAGGCGCGCCAGGGCTCATCGCCGAGCTTTAAAGTGGCGAGTTTTTTCTGGCTGCGCAGATCGATCACCGCCATGACATCGCCGTCGCCATAAGCGGCAAAACCGAGGCGTCCATCGGGCGTGCGGGTCACATTGATAATGCCCTGATGCTCGTCATCCCCGCCCGGCAGAGCCGCCATAGCCTGGCCGTCCCCGACGCCGATCTCATTGATCACCTTGCCCTTGGCCACATCGATAACGGAGACGAAATTGGCCCCCAGATTGCCGACAAACAGCAATTTGCCATCGGGGCTGAACGTCATGTTATGGGGCTCGTACAGGCCGGTAATGCGTTTGACCTCCTTGTTTTGCGTTATGGAGATCAAGGAGACGGTGCCCTCGCCGATATTGCCGATCGCGGCGATATTGCCCGCCGGGCCGATTTCCATATGCTCCGGCTCATTGCCCAGCGTTATGGTGGCGACGGTTGTGAGCGTTTTAAGATCGGTGATTGAAATTGTATTGTCATGCGTATTGGAGGTAATCATCTTCCCCAAAGTGTCCGATACCGCCACCTGATGCGGGATATTGCCAACCTTGACATTGGCCACCAGCTTGTCGGTATCGGCGTCAATAATGGCGACATCCGCCGAACTGCGGTTGGGAACAAAAACATAGTGATCATAAGGGGCTTCGAGCGCCAGGGCGCCCGTTGCCGCAAGGCCGCCGAACAGGGCGGCGGTAAGGGTTGTTCGGATAAGTCTCTTGACCATGGTCATGGTGCTCCTTCTTTGGTTCAAAGGTCCATGCCATCGCGAGACGGATTGGGAAACGGCGAATCAGATTTACCCCCTGAAACACCCTAGAAACACCCCGTTCCGGTTCATCGCTCCGGCGACAAGGATGGCAGGTCTCCTGGCTTGCGGATCACCATTATCTGTCCAGCCTTCCCGGCGCCTTTTTAAGCTACATGGCAACCAGTGGCACTTAAATCAGGACAGACAACTCATCGCTTACAGTTGCGGGGGCAGCCGCGGCATCGGCCCTTTGCAATCAGGCCTCACCGCGTTCCCTATTATCTCCCGGCGGATTCCCCGGCGAAAGACCATCCGCATCAAGGGGTATCGTAAGTCAGGGCGGATTGTCAACCGGCATGATTGGAGATTGCCGATTGCGGATTTTCCCGGTTTTGAGCCGCGCTCCGGCCCTTTACCCCCGCACTCAGGAACCCGGCGGGGGTTTTGAGCAGCAATGCCCCTTATGGCTGATGGCGTCAAACTCGTTCTGCTCCTTGAAATGGGCGAAACCGCGCTTCTTGCGCGCCCAGAACCCGCCCTTCAGCGGATAGCCAAGCTCATTGAGCTTTTGTTCCAGCGATTCCAGGCGGATTTTGCGTAAATCATAAACGACCTCGACCTCACCCCTTTGATGATCGGGCCTGACTTCAAACACCCCGTTCAACGCCGCCAGCGCCTCTGATATGCCCCGCTCGCAGCCGGAGCAGGATATGCCGCCGACCTTTATGGTTCGGCTTACCGGATGTCCGTTGTGAGAATTCAGCATGGCCTTTCCCGCCCTTGTCCCGGAATTGTAAAATCGTGAAGTCTCCGGCGTTACCGGAGACTTCATGCATACCCCATCCTGTTACTGGAAGGTCAAGGCGTTTTCCGGCCGGATTGGTTCATCTTTTGATTGAACCGCAAAGCGGCAAGGGGCGGCAGCTCATGAATCCGCAGTTCCGATGCGCAGATACATGAGCCGCCAACCGGGTTCGCCGAAAATTACTCTTTCGGATTACCGGTCATAATCTCCAGCAGAGTGCGCACTTCGGTATAGCTGCCAGGCTCCTTGACATTTTCCCTGATCCTGAGAATAGCGTCGCGGATGATCGCCAACTGATCGCTGATCCCCTTATTGCCCGGATCAGCGATCAGCTTGTCCAGAATGGAAACGGAATTGTCCAGACTCTTGAAGATATCCTCAGGATCGCTTCGGGCCTCTTTTTGCAAGTTTTCAGCAAAGGCCACGTTCTGCTTGACCTCTATGAGTTTGGCGCGAACCGCCGGGGCCAGGGTCTGGACTGTGGTAGAGCTCGCCGCGGCGGCCATCGGGGCTGTCAGAGCGCCGCCCAGCAGGCAGATAACGGCCAGTGACAAGAATGCGGTTTTCAGATAGGTTTTCATGATCTTTCCTCCTTGTTGCTAACTTTTGTTGAGCAGGCCTCTTCAGCCGGCATGGACCGTGACGTCCGCATCCTCATTGGTTTTTAGAATGTCGTGCGCTTTTAC
>CAZIVB010000254.1:0-3272 GCA_964542565.1 uncultured Hyphomicrobiales bacterium
ATATTGCTGGATTCCCGCCTGCGCGGGAATGACGAAAAGGGGCTAGCAAGCGCAAAACAGCCACTGTCGTGCATTGTGGCCGCAACCGGGCGCTCCGAGTATCTTTAGATTTTGCTAATGTATTCATTATTATCGAGTTTTACACAGTTCCCAGGAGTTTGCGTTGACGCCGGGCCGGATTTTCCTTTAAGCTTTGTCAAGAAATCAAGAGAATCATATTTCGAGACATCAAGATTTCTAGAAAACGTAACGGGCAGTGCGGGATACCAACTCATGATTGTCGTTTCAATCCTTTCGCAAAAAGGCGGCGCGGGAAAGACCACCTTGTCGCTGCACTGGGCCGTTGAGGCGGAGCGTCAGGGTTTTGGCCCGGTGGCGATCATCGACATCGACCCGCAAGGCTCGGCGCGCAAATGGGCCGAGCGGCGGCGCGAAAATCTCAAACTGGAAACGCCAATCACCATCAAGGCCGATGAGGACACGTTGTGGCGCAATGACGTGTCCATGTCGGATGTCATGCTGGCGCTTGAGGGTGAGAAGATCAATATGGTGATTATCGACACCATGCCCCGGGTCGAGGCGCCTTGTGTGGAGGCCGCCCGTCTGGCTGATTTTGCCGTGATCCCCTGCGGCCCCTCGATTCTTGACATTGAGGCTATGGGGCCATCGGTGGAGATTCTGGAATCCACCGACACACCGGCGGGCGTCGTCGTTACCCAGGCCCGCCCCAACTCGTCGATCAACGCGGCGGCGGCGGGCAAGCTGGATTCCTACGGGCTGCAAATCTGCCCGACCCATATTGTCAGGCGCGCGGCCTTGATGGACTCACTGATTGATGGCAAGGCTGTACAGGAATGGCGGCCGCGCGACAAGGCGGCGGAACGCGATATTACCAATTCATGGGTGTGGATAGCGTATCAAATGGAGAGGCTTAAAGATGAGCAGCGCAGACAAACTGGCTAGACTGAAGGTAAATGCGGGCGGACCGCGGCCGGAGCTTGGCAAGGTCACGACGCTGCGGCAGCGCAAGTCCAAAGCAAAAGCGTCGGGCGCGGCGCTGGTTAAAAAAGGCATTCAGCTTCCGCCTGAAGTGGTCAAGCAGTTTGAACTTCTCCGCGCCGAACAAGGAAGAAAAGGATATGAGCTTTGGGCCGAGGCGGTGAATCTGCTTCTTGAGGCCAATGGGCGTGATCCTGTCGATGTCAGCTTCCTTGAGAAATGACCCCTGCCCGGTTTGAACGCGGCCGGGTTTTTTCATTTACTTGCCACTATCTTCCTTGGGCAGAAAGCGCTCGATGAATTTCACGGTTGTGGAATACAGCTCCTGCGTGAGCTTCTTGCCCATGGGATGGGAGATATCCTTGATCTGACCCGACACCAGAGCGCGCACGGTGAAGACGTGGTTTTCAGCCAGTCGGGCGAATTTCTCAATCACACTGTCGGGCTGGGATTCCAGATCCTTTATACTGTCGAATAACCGGCACAAGGAGGCGCAGGTATCGGTGACCAGAGGGTAACCGAACGTCCCGGCCTGACCTTTCAGATCATGGGCAACGCGAAAGAACTCATCGCCGGCCTCTCCTGTTATGCCTTCCCTGGCGGCTCTTTCCTGGGCCTTTCCCAGACGCTCGACCTCATCGGCAAGCCAGTCGTCGAATTCAACCGAAAGCTCGCTGATCGCGGCCTCCGCGCGGGCAACGGCCTCCATATCTATGCCATCGCCGCTGCCGATGACCTTGACCTTGGACTTGAGGTGATTTGGCGGCGTGATCATCTGAAAAGTTGTGTCTTCTTGTTCCTCGGCCATTTACTTCCTCTTTCAAGCCACGGGCGATTATAACAATCGCTTTCATATCCCGGCCTCTTGCCTACCGCATCATTTTGGCGAAAAAGCGCACAGATGTGTTAAATGACGCTTTAAAATCTCCCGCGGCAAGAAAAACGCCCGTTCCGCATCATGATAATCGGCTATACCATGATCTGGGTGTGAGCGTCTTCATCGTCATTCATATTCACGTTGTCTTTTTCGCGCCGCTTTTCCCCCTTGTGGTTTTTCACCTGCCGGCGGCGGCAGGGTCCGAAATATCCCTTGGCCTTTACAAACGGCCGCGGCATCTCGACAACACTGATGATGCGTTCATACAATGAGGTTGCCGAGATGGGTTTGGCCAGAAACTCGGTCACCCCGGCGTCGCGCGCCTCCTGGATGCGTCTTTTTTCCGTATGCCCGGTCAGCATGATGATGGGCAAAAACGGGCAGCGCCCTTTGGGGTTGCGGACGAACTGGACAAGCTCGATACCGTCAATCACCGGCATGACCCAGTCGGTAATCAGAATATCCGGCTGCTGGTTTTCTATCATTTCAAGCGCCACCGCCCCGTCCTCGGCTTCGTGGATTTCGCGGGCCCCGAGCGAGTGCAGAATGGCGCGTATGATGCGGCGCATATGGGCATTGTCATCGGCAACGACGAAACGCATCCTGTCAAAGTGCATGCTGCCCATGGATTCTTGTCTTTTTAAGTGTTTTTCTGTTGTGAGACAGATTTGAAAAATACTCTGGCCAATATAAGTGATCAGGCTTTGATATTTGGTTAAAAATCGGCAGAATTCAGCCAGTTATGATTGCAACCGGCAATATATTTTTTGCCAGTCAGTACAAAAACTGCTCCCGCAGGATGCGTTCATCCAGATTATGCCCCTCATCGAACATCATGAGGGCGGAGTGATTCTTGTCCTCCCGGATGGTGACACTGAGTGCATTGCGGGTTTCCTTGGTGTCCGCCGTTGCGCTGACGGGGCGCTTTTCGGCTTCCAGAACGGTTATCGTGACACTGGCCTGATGCGGCAGAATGGCGCCGCGCCAGCGGCGGGGGCGGAACGGGCTGATGGGGGTGAGGGCCAGAAGCGGCGTGTTGATGGGCAGGATCGGCCCCTGAGCCGAAAGATTATAGGCGGTGCTGCCCGCCGGCGTCGCCACCATGACACCGTCGCAAATCAGCTCTTCCATGCGCGTCTTGCCGTCAATTGAAATTCTCAGCTTGGCGGTCTGATGCGTCTGGCGCAGCAGGGAAACCTCGTTGATGGCAAGCGCATTATGTGTGTTGCCGCAGGTATCAACAACCTCCATATGCAGGGGATGGATCCGGGTCACTTCTGCTTTTGCAAGGCGCTGGAGCAGGTTTTCCTCGTTGTATTCATTCATTAAAAACCCGATGGAACCCAGATTCATGCCGTAAATCGGCACATCCTTGTCCATGAAACGGTGCAGGGTC
>CAZIVB010000255.1:0-3248 GCA_964542565.1 uncultured Hyphomicrobiales bacterium
AAAATGCCCAAGATGAAGACCAAGAGCGGCGCCAAGAAGCGCTTCAAACTCACCAAGACCGGCATGGTCAAGGCGGGGCAGGCCGGCAAGCAGCATGGCATGATCAAACGCAGCAACAAGTTTATCCGCAATGCGCGCGGTACGGCTGTGCTGTCAGCGGCTGATGCCAAAATCGTCAAGAAATTCCTGCCCTACGGCTAGAGCACTTCTTGTTAAAACGGGAACCGGTTTTCCGACAAGAAGCGCGTGAAGTACATGCAAGACCTGAAAATTTGAAGGAGCGCTCACAATGGCTCGTGTAAAACGGGGCGTCACCAAGCACGCCCGTCATGGAAAAGTAATCAAAGCTGCGAAGGGCTATTACGGCCGCCGCAAAAACACCTTCCGCGCCGCCAATCAGGCGGTGGAAAAGGCCGGTCAGTACGCCTATCGCGACCGGCGCGTCCGCAAGCGCAATTTCCGGAGCCTGTGGATTCAGCGCATCAACGCCGCCGCGCGCGAGCACGGCCTCACCTATGGCCGATTTATCAACGGCCTCAGCATTGCCGGCGTCGAAGTGGACCGCAAGGTACTGGCTGACCTCGCCGTGCGCGAGCCTGAGGCCTTCAAAACGCTGGTGGACAAGGCGGCAGCCGCACTCGCTTGAAGCCGTGCGATCTGACCTTTCTTGCTCCCTTCCAGATGTTCCAAGCTCGCCGCACCCGGACATTTGCAACCAACTGATTATTCCCGGGATGCGGTGAAAAAATCTCACCGATATTCCGGGAAAATTCATGTCTGACATCGAAACCCTCGAAGCTGAAATCTCCGGCGCCATACAAGCGGCCGAATCCGAACGCGGCCTTGAGGAGGTGCGCATCGCCGCTCTGGGCAAAAAGGGCTCCATCAGTGCGCTGATGAAATCCCTTGGCACCATGAGCATTGATGAGCGCAAGGTTATGGGCCCGGCGCTCAACGGCCTCAAATCGCGCATCACAAAGGCCATAGCGGCGCAAAAGCAGGCCCTTGCCGACAAGGCGCTGCAAGAGCGCCTTGCCTCCGAGCGGGTCGATATCACCCAGCCCACTCGCCCCGGCCCCCTTCAAGAGGGGCGCATTCATCCCGTCTCGCAGGTGATGGAGGAAATCGAGGCCATCTTCGCCGATATGGGGTTTTCAGTCGCTGAGGGCCCCGATATCGAGGACGAGCATCACAATTTCGATCAGCTCAATATTCCCGAGACCCATCCGGCGCGCCAGATGATGGACACGTTTTACATGCCCGAGCGGGCCGATGGCAAACGCATGGTGCTGCGCACCCATACCAGCCCGGTACAAATCCGCACCATGGAAAAACACGAGCCGCCGATCCGCATCATCGCCCCGGGCCGGGTTTACCGCTGCGATTACGACCAGACCCACACACCGATGTTTCATCAGGTCGAAGGGTTGGTGATCGACAAACAGACCCATATGGGGCAATTGAAATGGACCCTGGAAGAGTTCTGCAAGGCGTTCTTCGAGGTTGATGAAATCAAGATGCGTTTCCGCCCCTCGCATTTCCCCTTCACCGAGCCTTCCGCCGAGGTTGATATCGGCCATGCCCGCGTGGGCAATGAAATCCGCATTGGCGAGGGCGATGACTGGCTGGAGATTTTGGGCTGCGGCATGGTGCATCCGCAGGTGTTGCGCAATGTGGGCTATGACCCGGATATTTATCAGGGCTTTGCTTTTGGCATGGGTATCGACCGTCTCGCCATGCTCAAATACGGCATGCCCGACCTGCGCGCCTTCTTCGCCGCCGATCTGCGCTGGCTCAAACATTACGGTTTTTCAGTTCTCGATGTCCCCACTCTGGCCGGAGGGCTGTCCTCATGAAGTTCACATTATCCTGGCTCAAGGAGCATCTTGAAACCGACGCTTCACTGGATGAAATCTCCACCTGCCTGACCATGATCGGGCTGGAGGTCGAAGAGATCACCGACCCGGCGGCCGCCCTTGCCCCCTTCAAGGTGGCGCATGTGGTCTCGGCGGAAAAACACCCCGATGCCGACAAGCTGAAAATCTGCATGGTGGACACCGGCGAGGACATCGTGCAGGTGATCTGCGGCGCGCCCAACGCCCATGCGGGCATGAAAGGGGTCTTCGCCGCTTCGGGCACCTATGTGCCGGGCATTGATATGATGCTGAAAAAGGCCAAAATCCGCGGCGTTGAATCCAACGGCATGCTGTGCTCCGAACGCGAGCTTGAAATTTCCGATGAGCATGACGGCATTATCGATCTGCCGAAGGATACCCCGATCGGCACGCCGTTTTCCGAGCTGGCCGGGCTTGACGACCCGGTGATCGAGATCGCCATCACCCCCAACCGCCCCGATTGCCTCGGGGTTTACGGCATTGCCCGCGATCTCGCCGCTGCCGGTCTCGGCGTGCTGAAGGACAGCGCCATCGCGCCGGTCAAAGGCGCGTTTGAGAGCCCCCTTGGCATTGATCTGAAATTTGATGATCCCCATGCTAGCGCCTGCCCCGCCTTTACCGGCCGCATGGTCCGCGGCGTGAAAAACGCCGCCAGCCCGGACTGGATGCAAAGACGCCTCAAAGCCATCGGCCTGCGCCCCATCAACGCCCTGGCCGATATCACCAATTACATCACCTATGATTACGGCCGCCCGCTGCATGTCTATGACGCCGACAAGCTAAGCGGCAATATCCATGCTCGCATGGGAGTAAATGGTGAGCAATTTGAAGCCCTTGACGGCAAAACTTATGAAGTTGATGAAAGCTGCTGCGTGATTGCCGATGACAGCGGCGTGCTTGGCCTTGGCGGTATTATTGGCGGGCAAGGCTCCGGCTGCTCTGAAGACACGGTAAATGTTTTCATCGAATCAGCGCTTTTCGATCCGGACCGCATCGCCGCCACCGGGCGGCGTCTGGGCATTGAATCAGATGCCCGCTACCGCTTTGAGCGCGGTGTTGATCCCACCTTCATGGGGCCGGGGGCGGAACTGGCCACAAGGCTCATCATGGAGATTTGCGGCGGCGAGCCCTCGCATATGATTCTGGCCGGGAAAATGCCCGATACCGACCGGATCATTGAATTTGACACGGCCCAGGTCAAACGCCTCACCGGCGCGAAAATTGCCGGTGTCGAGATCAAGGTAATCCTGAAAAGACTGGGCTTCTGGACCGCCGGGCAAGACCATGAGCTGAAAGTCTCGCCCCCCGCATGGCGTCCCGATATTAACGAGAGCGCCTGTCTGGTGGAAGAGG
>CAZIVB010000256.1:0-3241 GCA_964542565.1 uncultured Hyphomicrobiales bacterium
CCCCTTCGTCATTCCCGCGAAGGCGGGAATCCAGGGGCCGAACTTGGATTTCTGCCGCGGGCTGCTCTGGATACCCGCCTGCGCGGGTATGACGCTGGATAAAGGAAAAATCAAATGGTGGACAAACTGAAAATCGGCGTGCTGGGCGCATCAGGCTATACGGGGGCTGATCTTGTGCGTCTGGCGGCGGTGCATCCTCAAATCGAGATTGCGGCGTTGACGGCGAACACCCATGCCGGCAAGGCGATGGGAGAGGTTTTTCCACATCTGGCCGGTCTTGACCTGCCAAAGCTGACAAAGATTGACGATGCCGACTGGGGCAAACTTGATGCTGTATTTTGCGGCCTTCCCCACGGCACCACGCAAGATGTGATTGCCGCTTTGCCGGGGCAGGTGAAAGTTATCGACATGTCGGCGGATTTCCGGCTGCGCGATGTTGAGATCTATGCCAGATGGTACGGCCATCGGCACCGGGCGCCGGAGTTGCAAAAAACGGCCGTTTACGGCCAATCGGAGCATTACCGCGGCGCGATTTCCAAAGCGCGGCTGGTGGCCTGTCCCGGCTGTTACCCGACAGCGGCGCTGTTGCTGCTGCTGCCGCTGATGGGAGCGGGGCTGATCGGGGAAAACCGGCTGATTATCGACGCCAAATCGGGCGTTTCGGGCGCCGGTCGCGGCTTGAAACAAAATACGCTGTTTTGCGAGGCGGGCGAGGGGCTTGCCCCTTACGCCGTCGCGGCGCATCGCCATGCGCCCGAGATCGAGCAGGAAATCTCCAAAGCCGCCGCCAGGGATTTGAATATTACCTTCACCCCGCATCTGGTCCCCATGAGCCGGGGGGAATTGCTGACCGTTTATGCCGATCTGAATGAGGGCGCGGGCGCGGATGATGTGCGGGCGCATCTGGAAGCGCGTTATCAAAGCGAGCCCTTCGTGCGGGTTGTGCCCGAAGGCGTGGTTCCCGGCACGAGCCATGTGCGCGGTTCCAATTTCTGCCTCATCGGCGTTTTTGCCGACCGGGTGCCGGGCCGTGTTATCCTTGTCTCCACCCTGGATAATCTGGTCAAGGGCTCATCGGGGCAGGCGCTGCAAAACATGAATCTGATGTTCGGGCTGGATGAAACGACAGGGCTTGGCCAGCAACCGCTGTTTCCGTAAGAATCCAGCCATGTGGGCATGGCAGCAACGTGTTGAAAATGCTTGAATAAATCTAAAACGCAATCACAAGTAGAAATAATCAACAATAAGTAGCGGTGATTAAGCTGGTTTTAAGTAATTATTGCGGCTCTTCATTGTTTGAACCGCTAAAGAGTTTGCTGTCCCGCAAGGTAAAGCTATCAAATTATAATAATAGTAATATTAACTCTTCATAAGTGAATGGTCATTTACTGTCTCCGAAAATGAAATTTCATAAGCGATGAAGTTGTTTTCGAGGGGTTAATTCAATGACAATAAAGGCCAAGATTCTTTTGACTTTCGGAGTGATTTTCATTTCGATTGGGGTCTCTTTCGCAGTGATAATCAGCCAGATTGTTTCTCAAGGCCCAGAGCTTGAGAGCATAAGTGCGGAGGTGAGCAAAACCACCGCTGCATCCGTGCCGCTGCTCAAGGCTATTGATGATCTTCATATGGATGTTGTGCAGGTGCAGCAATGGATAACCGATATATCGGCAACCCGGGCTTTGTCGGGGCTTGACGATGGTCTGGCGGAGGCAAAAAAAGCGGCGGACAAATTCAAGGTTGATTTGCAAAAAGCGCGCAAATTTGCCGGAGCGCTCGGCCTGCACGATGTGATCAAATCGCTTGACGATGCCAATGAGAAATTTGGCCCCTATTACAGTACCGGGGTAAAAATGGCCAATGTCTATATCAAGAGCGGGCCCGAAGAGGGCAACAAGATGATGTCGTCCTTTGACGCGGTGGCCGAGGAGATCGGCGGGGCGCTTGAAGCGCTTATCACATCCGTCGAAAAGGAGACAACCCGGCAGTTGGGCCAGTTATCCATGCAGTCTTCCGATCTGAAAGCGCGCAACAGCAGCATTGTCAGGGAGATGCTGTTTGAGATGGCGTTTGTCCTTCTCTTCATCGCCGGCGTGAGCATTTATCTGTTTATGACCATCAGGCGCAATTTCAATCATCTGCTGGACGATCTGGCTATTGTCATGAACAAGGACACCGAAACGCAGCTTGCCACCAATCCTGAAGGAAAAGACGAGTTTGCCGCCGTTGGCCGTTCTCTGGTGGTTTTCCGCCAGACGCTGACGGAAATCGAACAGATGACGCAGCGCGAAGAAGGGCAAAAACGCAAGGCCGAAGAGGAAAGATGCGCGCTAATGGACCAGTTGGCGGACAGTTTTGACGCCAGCGTCGGCGGGATTATCGAAACCGTATCTTCCGCCTCGGCCGAGCTCAATGCCACCGCCAAATCCATGTCGGGCATTGCCGAGGAAACCCGGAGCCAGTCGGTGGCGGTGTCTGTCGCTTCAGAGGAAGCGGCGGCCAATGTGCAAACGGTGGCGGCGGCGTCGGAGGAAATGTCAAACTCGATTGCCGAAATCAACCAGCAGGTCAATCATGCCTCGCATTCGGCCAAGCAGGCAGTGGTGGAGGTTGGCAAGACCGGCGCCCAGATCGAAACCCTGGCCGATACCGCCGACAAGATCTCCGATGTCATCGGCATGATTTCCGATATTGCCGAGCAGACCAATCTTCTGGCGCTCAACGCCACGATTGAATCGGCCAGGGCCGGCGAGGCCGGCAAGGGCTTTGCCGTGGTCGCCAGCGAGGTCAAGGGGCTGGCGGGACAGACCGCAAGGGCAACCGAGGAAATCATTGCCCAGGTCAATGAGATTCAAAACGCCACCAAACAGGCGGTGGTGTCCATAGACGGCATCGGCAAGATCATCCGGCAGGTTGACGAGACATCGACCGCCATCGCGGCGGCGATGGAGGAGCAGGGCTCGGCTACGCAGGAAATCGCCCGCAATGTGCAAGAAGCCGCTGCGGGCACCGGGGAGGTCACCCGCAACATTGCCGGCGTCAGCGAAGCCTCGCAGGAGGCGGGCGCAGCTTCCATGCAGGTGATGTCGGCGGCTGACGAGCTTTCGCGCCAGTCGGAAAGGCTCAAAGACGAGGTTGGCGTCTTTATCAAGCAAATCCGTACCGGCTGAAGCCGGGCCGGGGCGCGCTGCGTTTATGGCGCGCGCATCACGTTCCAACCCCATATCGCTTCTTGACGCAC
>CAZIVB010000257.1:0-3165 GCA_964542565.1 uncultured Hyphomicrobiales bacterium
CTGATCATCCTCGAACGCCAGCAAGGCGCCGCCGCCCGCTTTGGCGCTGACATCAATAACAAGATCAATGCGCTGCGCCGGTGAGAGCAGGAACGGGGCCTCGCCCAGAGCCGCCGGTTCCACCGGCTGGCCGTCATAGGCGATTATTACAGGATCCAGCCCCTTTAGACCCAGCGATAAAATACTGGCATTACAGACATTGATCAGGCGCAGCCTGACCCGCTCGCCTGCATAAAGGGGGATCTCCGGCTGCTCCTGGCCGTTGACCGTGAGCCAGTTGCCCACCCGGCCGCCATGGGCCCATTCGCGCAGCAATCCCAGGCTTTCCTCATGAATTTTGCCCTCGCGGGTCAGCCGCCAGTCATCCACAACCAGTGTCACATCGCGGTCAAAGGCCGGTTTGTCTTTTTCCTCGACAATCAACGCGCCGTAAAGCCCGCGCGCCATCTGTTCCCAGGTGCGGTTATGGCTGTGATACCAGTAGGTGCCCGCATCGGGCGCGGTAAAGACATATTCAAAGCGCTCTCCCGGCTGCACCGCCTCTTGCGTCAGGCCCGGAACCCCGTCCATGGCGTTTACGATGCGCACCCCGTGCCAGTGGATGGTCGTGGGCTGCGGCAATTTGTTGATCAGCCGCACCTTGACCTCATCGCCCTGGCGCACCCGGATCTGCGGCCCCGGCGAGGTGCCCTGATAGCCCCAGATACCGGTGAGCGGTTTGCCTTTCCCGAGCAACGGCATGTCTCCGGGCCGCGCTTCCAGATTGATAAAGCCGTCATTGTCCTTGCCGGCAAAGACGAGGCCGGGCAAGAGCGCATATCCAGCCGCCAGCCCGGCCGCCTGGATGAATTGCCGTCTGTCTGAAATCACGAATTCTTTCCCTGTTGTTTTCTGACTTCTTCATTGAGAAGATCATGGTTGCGGCGCACTTCATGCGGCCAGGTGCTTTTGATAAAAGAAAGAACGGCCAGGATTTCACGGTCCGAAAGCAGGTCTTTATATCCCGCCATATCGCTCTCATGCCCGTTTCCGATCACGGCGGCGGGACCAAATTTCGTCAGCCGGAACAACAGCTCATCGGTATGGTGCCAGGTGTGGCCCTGCACATTATGCGGCGGGGCCCGATAGCGCCCCGAAGCCAGAGGGGTTTGCCAGTCCGGCTGTCCCTGCAACTTGTCGCCGTGGCATGAGGCGCAGTTCTCGGCATAAACCTTCCCGCCCAGCGAAACCAGCGCCGCATCACCGGGACGAAGCGATATTTCCGCCTCGGCCTTGCCCGATTTCCACCAGCCCCCCAGCCCCGCGCCAATGACGGCAAGGGCCGGCACAATGATAACAAGCATCAGATTGCGTTTTTTCATAAACCCGCCGCGCCTCTAGCCCTTGTGACGCGCCAGATCATTAATGATCGGGCAATCCGGGCGGTGGTCGCCGCGGCACTCGTCGATAAGGACGCTCAATGTCGCTTTCAGGCTCTCAAGCTCCCTGATTTTCTTGTCAATGATTTCCAGATGATTCTCCGCCACCGCCTTGACATCGGAGCTGGCGCGGTTCTTGTCTTCATAAAGCGAAAGCAGGCGGCGGCAGTCTTCAATGGAAAACCCCAGTGAGCGGGCGCGTTGCAAGAAGATCAGCTTTTCGCTATCCGCCTCGCTGTAGCTGCGATAGCCGTTATCCAGCCGGTCGGGCAAAATGAGGCCGATATCCTCGTAATAACGGATGGTTTTTGGCGGCAAGCCGCTTTTGCGGGCAACGATTCCAATGTTCATTTATGATCTCCTGCGTAAAATTCATCTCTTCTGCCGGGGGGGTAACACCCGCATCGCATCAGCGAAACGGCAGCATCTGGTGGCGGAAATAGAGCGAAAGAAGCCGCTCGCACTCCTTGACCGAAAACCCCAGCGAACGCGCCTGCCGTAAAAAATACTCCCTTTCTTCCGGTGTATTTTGTGAAGCCGGCGGCTCCGTCAGGACCTGATCCTTGCTCTTGGTCAAATTTGCCATCTCCCCCATCTCCTTGTTTACCCCTCAAGCCTGACCCGGCGCAGACGCAGGGCATTTGTAATGACCGAAACGGAGCTGAAACTCATGGCCGCCGCGGCAATGATCGGCGAGAGCAAAATCCCCAGCACCGGATAGAGCACACCGGCCGCGATCGGCACTCCGAGGGCATTGTAGAAAAAGGCGAAAAACAGGTTCTGGCGGATATTGCGCATGGTGGCGACCGAAAGCCGCCGCGCCCGGACAATGCCGCGCAGATCGCCCTTCAGGAGGGTAAACCCGGCGCTTTCCACCGCCACATCCGCGCCGGTGCCCATGGCGATCCCGACATCGGCCTGGGCGAGAGCCGGGGCGTCATTGACCCCGTCGCCCGCCATGGCAACCACCGCGCCGCCTTCTTGCAATTCCTTGATAAGCGCCGCCTTGCCTTGCGGCATCATATCGGCGCGCACCTCGTCAATGTTGAGCCGGTCCGCCACCGCCTGCGCCGTGCGCGCATTGTCGCCGGTGGCCATGATGATCTTCAGCCCCGCTGCGTGAAGCGCGTCAATCGCCTCACCCGCCGTCTCCTTGACCGGATCCGAGACGCCGACAAGTCCGGCAACCGCATTATCAACGGCGACAAACATAACCGTTTTTCCCGTCATGCGCATTTCATCGGCCTTTGCCGCCAGATCACCGCGATCAAGACCAAGAGCCTGCATCAGTTTTGCGTTCCCGAGTGCAACCTGCTTTCCTGACACCTTGCCCTTGACGCCCTTGCCGGTGACGGCTTCAAAATCAACCGCCTTGACAAGATCAGCCCCGCGCTCTTCAGCGCCCTTGACAATCGCCTCGGCAAGAGGGTGCTCCGAGCCGCGCTCCAGCGACGCGGCGAGGCTGAGAAGCTGCGTTTCATCAACACCCTCCACCGCGATGACATCGGTCAGGGCAGGGCGTCCCATGGTCAAGGTGCCGGTTTTGTCAACAATCAAAGTGTCAACCTTGGCAAAACGTTCCAGAGCCTCGGCATTCTTGATCAGCACTCCCGCCAGCGCCCCCTTGCCGGTAGCCACCATGATCGACATGGGCGTCGCCAGTCCCAGAGCGCAGGGGCAGGCGATAATCAGCACCGAAACCGAGGCGATCAGGGCATAGGCCATGGGCGGGTTCGGCCCCCATATG
>CAZIVB010000258.1:0-3151 GCA_964542565.1 uncultured Hyphomicrobiales bacterium
GCGCTGCTTTGCGAGATTGCGGCGGTTATTCCGATCCGGGCGGTCAAATCGATTGACGAGGTTACCTGTGACCTTGAGCCGCGCGATATTGCCGACCCGGAAGCTCTGGCGCGGGATATCAAGGCGCGGATAAAGACCCATATCGGGGCCTGTATCACCTGTTCCATCGGCTTTGCCGCCAACCGGCAACTGGCCAAGATCGCCGGCAAGCAGGACAAGCCCGATGGAGTGACGATCTGGCATCCGCGCGATATGCCGGGGCCGCTGCTCGGCTTGCCGTTCGCGGATATTCCGGGTATCGGGCGGGCGATGGAAAAACGGCTCTACCGGGCCGGGATTTTCGACATGAAAGCCCTGCTCGCCGCCGCCCCCAAGCAGATGCGCAAATTATGGCGCAATGTCACCGGCGAGCGGCTGTGGTATGCGCTGCACGGATTTGCGCTGCAATCGGGGCGCTCGGAGCGCGGCATGTATGGTCATGGACGGGTGCTGCCGCCCTCGCACCGGGAGTTTGAACACGCGATCACCTTCTCGCGGCTGCTGGTGGTGAAGGCGGCGCGGCGGATGCGCCGGGGCGGGTTTTACGCCGGGCGGTTATGGCTGGGGCTGAGTTTGCGCGAGGGGCGCTGGTTCGGGCAATCGCCCTTGCCCTTCGTGCATGATGACGCCGCCATCCTTGCGGCGCTGATGCAGCTCTGGGGCAAGGCGCGCGGCGAGCTGCCCCTTGAGGCGCGCATCATCCGCCTGCATGTCACGCTGCTTGAGCTTGCCCCGGCGAGGGCGCGCCAGCTTGACCTGCTGCTTGATGATGACCCCGAGCGGCGGCGCTGGGAGGCGG
This sequence comes from uncultured Hyphomicrobiales bacterium, assembly GCA_964542565.1. Taxonomy (GTDB): domain Bacteria; phylum Pseudomonadota; class Alphaproteobacteria; order Rhizobiales; family BM303; genus BM303. The sequence continues at coordinate 839 of CAZIVB010000258.1, forward strand.
TCACAAACGCCATTGACCGGCTGAACCGCAAATATGGCCGCACCGCGGTGAGCCTTGGGCCGTGGGTACCGCCGCCGGGCGGCAATGCGGGGGGCAAAATCTCCTATACCCGCATCCCGCGGGCGGAGGATTTCTGGTGAACTGGAAAACCGATCTGCAATTGCGCGATATCGGCGGCGCGCAGCGCCTTGAAGCCGTGTGCAAACTTTGCGGTTACAGCTACTATATCAATATCACGGCCTTGCTGCGGCGGCCGGAATTGCAGTTCATCTATATTGACGAGCTTGAGCGCATGAGCATCTGCCGGGCGCGCCATTGCGGGGGGCCGGTGCGGCTGGCGCTGGCCTTTGGAGGGGAAACGGAAGGTTTTCTTGGCGGGCTGGCGTAAAGGGGGTAAAAGGTGCCTCTATGTGAGTATTCGGCGCCGGCCCGCCCCGCTCCCCGCTCCCCTTTACAAAATCCCTGAAGGTGGCGGGGAGGGGGGCGGGCCGGCGCCGACTGAACGGGAAAAAATTATGAAACTGATCCAGCCATTTTGCGGGCTGCGCCCGGCTCTGGGGCGCGAGGGGGATGTCTGCGCGCCGCCTTACGATGTTCTGAACTCCGCCGAGGCGCGCGAGCGGGCGAAGGGCAAGCCATGGAGTTTTTTACATGTCTCCAGGCCCGAGATCGATTTGCCCGCAGATATCAGCCCTTATGATGACGCGGTCTATGCCAAAGCGGCGGAAAATATCGCCAAAATGATCGAGGCCGGAGTTCTGGTGCGCGAAGAGCGCCCCTCATACTATATCTACCGCCTCGTCTGGGGCGATCATGAACAGACCGGGCTGATCGCCGCGGCCTCGGTTGCCGCCTATGACGCCAACCATATCCGCCGCCATGAGCATACCCGCCCGGTAAAAGAAGATGACCGGGTGCGGCAGGTGGAAGCCGTCAACGCCCATACCGGCCCGGTGATGAGCGCCTATCCCGCCGCGCCCCGAATCGACAAGCTGCTGGCCAGGGCCTCAAGCGGCAAACCGGATATGGATGTTACCGCCGATGACGGCATCCGCCACAGCATCTGGATCGCGCGCGATGATGAGATCATCACCGCTCTGACGGATGAATTTGAAGCCCTGCCGGCGCTTTATATCGCTGACGGGCATCACCGCTCGGCCGCCGCCTCGCGGGTCTGCGCCAAACGCGCCGCGCTTGAGCCGGAGAACAGCAACGCCCCGTGGCGGCGGTTTTTATCGGTCATCTTCCCGCATAACCAGATGAAAATTCTCGATTACAACCGGGTGATCAAGGATCTGAACGGGCTTGAGGCGGATGAATTGCTGGCCGCCGTGGGGCAGGTTTTTGGTTTGCACGAAAGCCCCGGCCCGGTGCGCCCGGACGCCCCGGCCACCTTCGGCATGTATCTGCAAGGCCGGTGGTACCGCCTCACCCTGCCGCATGACAAAATTCCTGAAGACGATCCGGTGGCAAGGCTTGATATCAGCCTGCTGTCGGACAATCTCATCGCCCCCATCCTGGGCATTACCGACCAGCGCACCGACAGCCGCATCGATTTTGTCGGCGGCATGCGCGGGCTGGACGAGCTGGAACGGCGGGTGGACAGCGGCGAAATGGCGGTGGCGTTTTCGCTTTTCCCCACCTCCATGGACGATCTGATGGCGGTCGCCGATGCGGGCGAGGTCATGCCGACCAAATCGACATGGTTCGAGCCAAAACTGGCCGACGGGCTGGTCTCGCTGGGGCTGGATTGATCCCGATGCGCCTCTGCCGGACGGGGTATGCTACCCCGCCCGGAATGGGAATGACGACAAGGGGGGAAAGGGTTCGGTCGCTATCAAAGCAGTTTTTGGCGTGAGGTTGTGCAATAGCTCATCTTGCCTGCCCTGGCCTTTTCACAGGCCATTTTTCCGGCCATGGGGGTTATGGTGACGCCGGTGCCGGAAAAGGTGATGAGATAATGCACCCTGGGGGCGTTTTTGGAGCGCCGTGTGCGGTAGGAGGTGAATTTCTGCGGGCTGATTACGCAGCGGCCTTGCAGGATTTCATAACCGGCACGTTTCAGGGTCGGGCGAATCTGGCCCAGCTTGACCTCGCAGGCTTTCATATTGGCGGCATTGGCGAAAGAGGCGGAAACCTCGCCCCTGACCAGCGCCAGAATGACCAGAAGTACAGATTGGTCCATGTCTTTCTCCTTGTTCTAAACGGCGTCATCCCTGCGGAGGCAGGGATCCAAAACGGGTTTCCAGCCAGATGACAGCCCTGTTTGGATTCCTGCCTCCGCAGGAATGACGAAGAGGGGGCCGGAATGAC
>CAZIVB010000259.1:0-3140 GCA_964542565.1 uncultured Hyphomicrobiales bacterium
GGGAATCCAGCAATATCAATGGGTTGACTCCCACCTCCTGGATTCCCGCCTGCGCGGGAATGACGAAACTATTTGTGTCGTGCACTGTGGGCTGCGACGCAAAAAAGCAGGCAACCCTTTGAAAAATACCTGTAAAATACGGCGGCATTTGTCCCGTCAATTGCATCCATTGTGAACGGCGCAGGACGAGGTCATGGCTTCAAACCGGCGAAGGACAAGGAAAAATCAAGGTGCGATGCAGATATCCGCCAAAACCGTTTGGCGCAGAATCCGGATGAAAATGCTGCAAATTTAACCCCGTAAACCGTTCAATCCGTTTTTTCATCGAAGGATTGCCGGGGAAAAGCGGTTCAATGCAGAGTTGTTGCAAAAACAGGGAGTTGACATATAAGCGCGATTATTTATGTTTCAGGCATATTTAACCGGGGTGGTTTGTCTGTAATCGGGCGTTTTTTGTCTGTAATCAGGCGGTTTTTCGTGTAAAAAGATGCAGCGGACACACCCTTAGCGGAGTTACAACACTCTTAAAATGTCATTTTCTGAACTCGGTCTGAGCCCGAAAGTCATGGCCTCTATTGCAGAGGCCGGTTATGAGAACCCTACAGAGATCCAGAAACACGGGATCCCGCCGGCGCTTGCGGGCCGCGATGTTCTGGGGCTGGCGCAAACCGGCACCGGCAAAACGGCGGCCTTTGCCCTGCCGATTCTGACCCGGCTGGAAAAGGGCAGGGCGCGGGCGCGCATGCCCCGTTCGCTTATTCTGGAGCCGACCCGCGAGCTGGCGGCCCAGGTTGCCGATGCGCTGAATATCTACGGCAAGAATCACAAGCTCAATATGGCCCTGCTCATCGGCGGCGTTTCGTTCGGCGATCAGGACCGGATTCTGGATCGCGGCGCTGATATCGTGATTGCCACCCCGGGACGTTTGCTGGATCATTTTGAACGCGGCAAGCTGATGCTGAGCGCGATTGAGATGATGATTGTGGATGAGGCCGACCGGATGCTGGATATGGGCTTTATTCCCGATATCGAGCGCATCTTCAAGCTCACCCCCTTTACCCGCCAGACGCTGTTTTTCTCGGCCACCATGCCGGCGGAAATCAGCCGCATCACCAATATGTTTTTGCACAACCCGGTGAGAATCGAGGCTTCAAAACCAAGCTCGACGGCCGCGACGATCGAGCAGAAACTGCTTTCGGTGTCCAATAAACCGGCGGAGAAACGCGCCGCGTTCCGCCGGCTTATCGATGCCCAGGAGGTCAGCAACGCCATCGTTTTTTGCAATCGCAAACGCGATGTCGGCGTTCTTGAGCGCTCGATGAGGAAACACGGCTACAAGGTGGTGTGTCTGCATGGCGATATGGACCAGTCGGCCCGCATGGCGGCGCTGGCGGCATTCCGCGATAATGAAATCACCTATCTGGTCGCCAGCGACGTTGCCGCGCGTGGTCTGGATATTCCCTCGGTTTCGCATGTCTTCAATTATGATGTGCCGAGCCATGCCGAGGATTATGTGCACCGGATCGGACGCACCGGCCGGGCCGGGCGTAAGGGCCATGCTTTTTCACTGGTGATGCCGGCCGACAAGAAATATCTCGGCGCGATCGAGAATCTGATCGGCCAGAACATCCCCTGGGCGGAAAAAGAACCGGCGTCCAAAGCCAAACCGGCCTCCCAAGCCAAGCCGGTCTCCGAAGCCAAGCCGGCCTCCGAAGTCAAACCGGCGGAAAAGGCGCCCGCTGCTACCGACGAGCCGCGGCAAAAGCGCAGCTCGCGCCCCAAACCCTCGCGCCGCCCGGCGAAAAAGGACCGCGCCGGAGATAGCGCCCGCAATAATTCCGGCAAGCCGGTTACCGGTCTGGGCGATCATGTCCCGGCATTTCTCCTGCGTTCCGCCCGCGAGACATGATTCGCATCCGGTAGCCGGGGATTTGAATATATTTTCGGCTATTTGTTTACGTTACTGTAACCCTAGCTTGCTAGTTTTTCCTCAACACTGATTACATGTTGTTTTGCTGCACCGCAGGAGACGGCGTTCGATCTGGAGTGTACGGGCCGAGGGAGAGTTTTTGTGAGCGTCAATGAAGATTATGAGCGCACGTTGAGTTATGCCCATCAGGCAATGACCCTGATGGAAAAGAATTTAACCCCTGCAACACCGCAGAATTTTGAACTTTGGTACAATTATTGCCTCGGGCAGGATAAAAACCTTATCAGCGCCATAAATGAGGCTCTGAGCAGTACCGAGGCCCTCGATCCGGCTGACGCCTGCCAGATTTACAATGCCTATCTTAACGACAATATTCTCGGGGAAAAGATTGACGAGGTCTGTTCCCAGATGGGGCTTGAGGCCGAGCAAATCACCACGATGATTCAGGCTTCCGTCGGAGTGACAAGCTCCTATGGCGATTCGATGGAAAATATTTCCGACAAGCTTGGAGATGTTGAAAATTCAAAACAGTTAAAAGCCGTCATGGGAACCATATTGACCGCCACCAGGGATATGGAGAGCAATACGCGCGAGCTTGAAGCCAAGCTGGAGGAATCCAAACGCAAGATCGAGGAACTCAACAGCTCTCTTGACGAGGTTCGCTCCGAGTCGCGCACCGATGCGCTGACCGGCATAGACAACCGCAAAAGTTTCGATGAACAGATGATCCTGAAGACCGAGCAGGCAAAAGACACCGGTCAGGAGCTGAGCCTTCTGCTTGGCGATATTGATTTCTTCAAGAAATTCAACGACACATATGGCCATCAGACCGGCGATCAGGTGCTGCGTCTCGTGGCCCACGCCATCAAGAGCAATGTCAAGGGCCGGGATGTGGCGGCCCGTTACGGCGGCGAGGAATTTGCGGTTATCCTGCCCCACACCAATCTGCGCGATGCGGTCAAGCTGGGGAATTACATCCGCGAGACCATACAGGCCAAGGAACTGGTGAAACGCTCAACCGGCGAGAGCCTTGGCGCCGTGACCATGTCCTTTGGCGCCGCCCGCTACAGACATGGCGAGGAGATCCCGGAACTGATCAAGCGCGCCGATGCCTGTCTCTATGCCGCCAAACGCACCGGAAGGAACAAGGTCAAGGCCGAAACCGACCCGGATATCGATATGTCCATGGTGGCCTGAGCAACCGCTTTTC
>CAZIVB010000260.1:0-3069 GCA_964542565.1 uncultured Hyphomicrobiales bacterium
CCATCACTATCTTGGCCTGACAACGCCGGGGCCGGTGCAGTTGCATGAAATTCTGCATGATCTTGATGCGCAAGGGGTCGGCCATGTGGCGCTGGAGGCCTCCTCGCACGGGCTGGAGCAAAACCGGCTCGACGGTGTGCGCCTGAAGGCGGGCGGCTTTACCAATATCAGCCGCGATCATCTGGATTATCACGACGGGTTTGAGGATTATTTCGCCCAGAAACTGCGTTTGTTCGCCGAGCTTCTGCCCGAAGGCGCGCCGGTGGTCATCGATTTTGATTCCGCCGGGGCGCAGCGGGTTTTCGATGTCGCGCAAAGGCGGGGCCTGAGGGTTTTTTCGGTTGGCGGCAAGGGGCGCGATCTAAAGCTTGCCGGTCAGGCGGCAGACGGGTTCGGGCAAAATCTTGTTCTTGAATATGATGGCAAAACCTATCATGTGCATTTGCCGCTGGCGGGAGGATTTCAAATCTCCAATGCACTGGTGGCCGCCGGGCTGGCGATTGTCTGCGGCGCGGCTGCGGCGCGGGTTCTTGCCGCTTTGGAAAAACTGCAAGGGGCGCGCGGGCGGCTGGAGCTTGTGGGCAAGACCGGCGATGACGCGCCGGTTTTTGTTGATTACGCCCATACGCCCGATGCGCTGGAAAATGCGCTTGCGGCGCTGCGGCCCTATGCAACAGGAAATCTCATGGTTGTCTTTGGCGCCGGCGGCGACCGGGACCGGGGCAAGCGGCCGCTGATGGGGGCTGTAGCGGCGCGGTTGGCGGACAAGGTGATTGTCACGGATGACAATCCGCGCGACGAGGAACCGGGCCTTGTTCGTGCTGAAATTCTCAGTGGCTGTCCCGGAGCGCTGGAGATTGCCGGGAGGGGCGCGGCAATAAAGACGGGCATTGCCGGGCTTGGCAGGGGCGATGTTCTGCTTATCGCCGGCAAGGGGCATGAAGAGGGGCAGATTGTGGGCGACAAGGTCTTGCCGTTCAGCGATCATGCGGCGGTGCGCGCCGCGCTGGAACAAGGGGCGGGGTCATGATGCCGCTCTGGATACGCGACGAGTTCGCCGAGGCGGCGGGCGGAAGGCCTTGCGGCGGCGATGTGACGGGAATATCCATCGACAGCCGCACATTAAACCCCGGAGATGCCTATTTCGCCATCAAAGGCGATGTGCATGACGGGCATGAATTTGTGTCTCAGGCGCTGGAAAAAGGCGCATCCGTCGCCGTGGTGCGGCATGACTATGAAGGCAAGGGGGCTTTGCTGCGGGTTGATGAACCGCTTGGCGCGCTCAATGCCCTGGCCCGGGCGGCGCGGGCGCGCTGCAAGGCCAGGGTTGCGGCGGTGACCGGCTCCGTGGGCAAAACCGGCACCAAGGAGGCGCTCCGGCTGGCGCTCGGGGCGGGGGGGCAGGTTCATGTCTCGGAAAAATCATATAACAATCAATGGGGGGTGCCGCTCTCTCTGGCGCGCCTGCCGCGGGATGTGGATTATGCGGTTTTTGAAATCGGCATGAACCATCCGGGCGAGATTACGCCGCTGGCCAAGCTGGTGCGCCCGCATGTGGCGCTTATCACCACGGTGGAGCCGGTGCATATCGGCTTTTTCAAATCGCTTGAGGCGATTGCCGGGGCCAAGGCGGAAATCTTTGACGGGCTGGAGCCGGGCGGCACGGCGGTGCTGAACCGCGACAATGCCCATTTTGCCTATCTTGAGCAGCAGGCAAGGGCAAAGGGCGCCGGGCGGATATTGAGTTTCGGCGTTCATGAGGATGCACGGGTCAGGCTTAAGGACGCCGCCATGCATGAAGATGATTCCTGCGTGGCGGCGAAAATCTGCGATCATGACGCGATCTATAAAATGGGCGCGCCGGGGCGGCATATGGTGCTGAACTCGCTCGGTATTCTGGCGGTCGTGGAGGCGCTTGGCGCCGATCTGGCGCTGGGAGCGCTGGCGCTGGCCAATATCCGCGCGCCGGAAGGGCGCGGCGCCCGGACGCGGCTGAGGGTGCCGGGCGGCGAGGCGGTGCTGATTGATGAAAGCTACAACGCCAATCCCGCCTCCATGCGCGCCGCATTGTCGCTTCTGGCGACGACGGCAAAGGGTACGGACGCCAGACGGATCGCGGTGCTGGGCGATATGCTGGAGCTGGGGGATTACGCCCCGGTGCTTCACGCGGAACTGGCGGCAAGCGTTTTGGGGGCGCAGGTTGATGTTGTTTTCGCCAGCGGGGCGAATATGAAGCTGTTATGGGCGAAAATTCCGCAGGCCCTGCGCGGCGCTTACGCCGAAGAGGCGAGCGGGCTGAAACAGAGACTTGTTGATGAAATTCGCGGCGGAGATGTGGTTATGATCAAGGGGTCGCTGGCAAGTTGCATGGGGCAGCTTGCCGAAGCGCTCAAAAACCGCTACCCGGAGGCAGGCACAGGCAAGGCGTATGCGCCTCAAAAGGATTAATTCATGCTTTATCATCTGCTTTACGGTTTAAGCGACCATATTCCGGCGTTTAATGTTTTTCGCTATCTCACTTTCCGCTCCGGCGGCGCGGTGGTGACGGCGCTGCTGATTATCTTTTTATTTGGGCCCATGATCATCGAGGCCCTGCGCAAACGCCAGGGCAAGGGGCAGCCGATCCGCGAGGACGGGCCGCGGCGGCATATCCTGGAAAAACAGGGCACGCCGACCATGGGGGGGCTGGTGATCCTGCTGGGCATCGGCGCGGCGACGCTGCTGTGGGCCGATCTGACAAATCCTTATGTCTGGCTGGTTTTGTTTGTCACCATGGGGTTTGGCACTATCGGGTTTTATGATGATTACCTGAAAGTCACCGGCGGCTCGGCCACCCATGCCTTTTCCGGCCGGGTCAGGCTGTTGCTGGAATCAATCATCGCCCTGATTGCGGTGATCGGGTTTATGCATGTGGGCAAAATGCCGCTGTCGCAATCGATTACTTTTCCGTTTTTCAAGGATCTGGTTCTGAATCTGGGGTGGTTTTTCTCGGTTTTTGGTGTCTTTATCATTATCGGCATGGGCAAACAACGACAGCATCTCGAAAATTGAGAACCAGCTCTTAAAGAA
>CAZIVB010000261.1:0-3055 GCA_964542565.1 uncultured Hyphomicrobiales bacterium
TATGGCCGTCCCAATGAAAAAAGTGTCGCGGATGAAACGCGGCTTCCGGCGCTCGGCCGATGCACTCAAGCAGCAGAGCTATGTCGAGGACAAGGATTCAGGCGAGTTGCGCCGGCCGCATCACATTGATCTGAAAAGCGGCAAATATAACGGCCGTCAGATTCTTGAGCCCCGGGACGAGTTTTAAAGCTCTCCACCGCGCCGGAAACTGATGTGAAAATTCAGTCCCCCGCCCGATATGAGTCCGGGCGGCGGTTTTGCTGTGTCTGCCGCGGCGCGAATTTGGCGGTTGCGGCCATTCAGGCGAGCTGCTACATGACAGCTCAGACTTGCCGTGATAAGAAAATAAATTCAGCAGGTTATATTTTACAAGGCTTGGTATGACGATAACGCTACATCAAGGCGATCTTCCCGATGATCTGGATCTGGGCGCGATGGTTGCGGTTGATACCGAAACCCTGGGGCTCAATCCGGTGCGCGACAAGCTGTGTCTGGTGCAGCTTTCGGGCGGAGACGGCTCGGCGCATCTGGTGCAGCTTGACCGTTCCGGCTATGACGCGCCCAATCTGAAACGCTTGCTGGGCGATACGCAAGTGCTCAAGATTTTTCATTTCGCCCGGTTTGATATCGCCATGCTGGACAAGTATCTCGGGGTCGCCTGCGCGCCGGTTTACTGCACGAAAATTGCCTCAAAGCTGGTGCGCACCTACACCGACCGCCACGGGCTGAAGGATCTGTGCCGGGAAATCCTTGATATTGATCTTTCCAAGGCGCAGCAAAGTTCCGATTGGGGGGCCAAAACCCTGAGCGAGGCGCAGCAGCGTTATGCGGCGCTCGATGTGCTGCATCTGCATGCCCTCAAGGCGCGGCTGGATATGATGCTGGTGCGTGAAAACCGAGAAGATCTGGCGGCGGCGTGTTTTTCATTCCTTCCCGTACGCGCCCGGCTTGATCTGGCGGGGTGGCCGGACAGTGATATTTTTTCACATTAGGTTTTGGGCTTTGCCGGGCAGGCCCGAGTATCCGTATGTGACCGTATCTGAGCGGATTTTGGACCTGTCATAAGTATTCCGCCAGGCAAACAAGGCGTTTTTGATGCAAATATCTTCTTACTCGGCGCCCCGGTCCGGCAAAAATGCAAACATAAACCCGCCGGATATTCTCGGATTTCAAAAGGCGCAGCATCATTCCCGCATCATCCGGAAGCTGAAATATATTCTTCCGGTTATTGTCGTTCTCGTGATCGGAACCTTTCTTTATGCCTCCGGGGCATTTTCGCCTTCGCGCAAACTGCAAACGGATAAATTCTCCGCCGAGGTCGAGAGTATTCAGCTGAACAAGGATTCCGTGATCATGCAGAATCCAAGACTGGTGACCAAGGGAAAGAGCGAGGGCAATTACGAATTGACGGCGGATACCGCCACGCGCCGGATTGACAATCCGAGCCGGTTCTTGCTGGTGAATGTCAAGGCCACCCTGAACAAGAAATCCGGCGGATGGTCGAAGCTGCGCGCCGAGCATGGCGTTTATGATAAAAATACGGATATACTGGATTTGAAAACCAATGTTGAAATGCGCTCCGACAATGGACAGGTGGCGCGCATGGATACGGCCAAACTGGATGTCAAAAAAGGCGATCTGGTTACCAGGAGCCCTGTTGTGGTCACTATGCCAAACGGTATTATCCGCGCCAGTCGCATGGAAATCCTTCAGCGTGGCAAAGTTTTCCGCTTTGAAAACCGGGTACATATGAAACTAAATCTGAACAAGGAAGGTCAAAAAAAATGAGATCAGGCTGGATCAGGCATTCGGGCATGGGGTATGCGGGGCTGGTTTTTTTTCTTGCCCTGATGGTCGCGCCCCTGCAGGCGCAGAGCATCGGCGGCGGATTGAACAAGAATTCCAAGGCGCCGGTCGATATCGAGGCGGATATTCTGGAAATTGACGAGAATAAAAACACGGCGGTGTTTTCCGGCAATGTCATCGCCAAACAGGATGATCTGCGTTTGAACTCCACGGAACTGGTGGTTTATTACGAGAAAAAAAAGGGCGGCGGCACGGATGTCAAGAGCATGGACGCCAAGGGCGGGGTGGTTATCATCACGCGCACCCAGAAGATTACCGGCGAATGGGCCAAGTTTGATTTGAAAGCCGATACGGTTACGGTTGGCGGCGATGTTGTGGTGACCCAGGGCAAGAACGTCATTCGCGGCCGCCGGTTGTTTGTCAATCAAAGAACCGGTAAAACCCGCTTTATCTCTTCTGCCGGCGGCGTCAAAAGCCGGGTTCGCGGCCTCTTCCTTCCCGAACAGAAGACAAAAAAGACCGCAAAGTAAGCCTGCCTGACCGGAAAATCGCAACAAGACTGGAACATGCTGTGCTCGATTCGGCCGAGAGAACAAAAGAAAAGGGGGAGGAGAACAGGCCCGCCATCCCCGCCACCGGCATCGCGGTTCGCGCGGTGGGGAAAAGCTATAAAAAAAACCTCGTGGTTCAGGATGTCTCTTTAAGCGTTCAACAGGGCGAAGCGGTGGGGCTTTTGGGCCCCAACGGCGCTGGAAAAACGACTATATTCTACATGATCACCGGGCTGATTGCGGTCGATTATGGCAATATTTACCTGAATGGGTATGATATCACCCGTTATCCGATGTACCGCCGGGCGCGTTTGGGGATCGGCTATCTGCCGCAGGAGCCTTCGATTTTTCGCGGTCTGACGGTTGAAGAAAATATCAGGGCTGTTCTGGAACTGGTGGAACACAATAAAGAGGAACGGGATAGAAAACTCGATGCGCTTCTGGAAGAGTTTGGAATCACTCATTTACGCGCCAGCCCGGCGCTCACCCTCTCGGGCGGCGAGCGCCGCCGGGTCGAGATTGCCCGCGCATTGGCGACCGAACCTTCATTCATGCTTCTCGATGAGCCCTTTGCCGGGATTGACCCCATCGCCATCGGCGATATCCGCAATCTCGTGCGCCATCTCACGGCGCGCGGCATCGGCGTGCTTATCACGGATCACAATGTGCGTGAAACCCTGGAGCTTATCGACCGGGCG
>CAZIVB010000262.1:0-2998 GCA_964542565.1 uncultured Hyphomicrobiales bacterium
CTTGTCCATGGTGTAGATCTCGGTGGTCGCCGTATCCTTAAAAAAGGGGCCGATGCCGCAAACCAAATTTGTCACCATGAAGGCGCTGGGGCTCGGCCTGCCGGCCATTGTTGTCATCAACAAGGCGGACCGGCCCGATGCGCGGCTGGAAGAGGTGCATGAGGAGGTGTTTGATCTCTTCGCCGATCTGGGCGCCAGCGAGGCGCAGATGGATTTTCCGCTCATCATCGCCTCGGCCAAGGAAGGCTGGGCGCGCGAGGAACATGCGCCAAAGGGCGAGGCGCATCATAAAGGGGCCGCCCTTGCGCCCTTGTTTGAAACCATCATCTCCCATACGCCGCAACCGGCAGGGGCAGGAACCGATGCGGAGCAGCTGCCCTTTTCCCTGCGCGCGGTCCTTATCGAGCGTGATCCTTATCTGGGGCGACTGCTCACCGGGCGGGTGGAGACGGGCACGGTCAGGCCGGGCATGGCGATCAAGTCGCTGGCGCGCGATGACAAAAAGATCGAGGACGGACGGATCAACAAGGTGCTGGCCTTTCGCGGCCTGGCGCGGGTGCCGGTGGAAGAGGCGCGGCTTGGCGATCTGGTCGCCATTGCGGGGCTGGAAAAAACCACCGTGGCCGATACCATCTGCGCGCCGGAAATTGTCACGGCGCTGGATGCGCCGCCGATTGACCCGCCGACCCTTGCGGTGACCTTTTCCATCAACAACTCGCCGCTGGCGGGCCAGGACGGCAAAAAGGTGCAATCGCGGGTGATCCGCGAGCGTTTGCTGCGCGAGGCGGAAAGCAATGTGGCGATCAAGATCTCCGAGACCGGCTCAAAGGACGCCTTTGAAGTGGCCGGGCGCGGCGAGTTGCAGCTCGGGGTGCTGATCGAGACCATGCGCCGCGAGGGCTTTGAGCTTTCCATCTCGCGGCCGCGGGTGCTGTACAAGGAAGATGAAGCGGGCAACCGTCTTGAGCCGGTGGAAGAGGCGATTGTTGATGTGGACGAGGATTATTCCGGCGTCGTGATCGAAAAACTTTCCCTGCGCAAGGGCGAGCTTAAAGACATGCGGCCGCAAGAGGGCGGCAAGGTGCGCCTGACCTTCCATGTGCCCTCGCGCGGGCTGATCGGCTATCACGGCGAGTTTTTGACCGACACAAGAGGCGGCGGGATCATGAACCGGATTTTTCACGGCTTTACGCCGTGGCGCGGGCCCATTGAAGGGCGGCGCCGGGGGGTTCTGGTCTCCAACGGCACCGGGATGGCGGTGGCTTTTGCGCTGTGGAATCTGGAAGAACGCGGCACGATTTTCGTCAGGCCGGGGGACCGGATTTATGAAGGCATGGTGATCGGCGAGAACGCCAAACCCGATGATCTCATCGTCAATCCGCTCAAGGCCAAGCAGTTGACCAATATCCGCGCTTCGGGCAAGGATGACGCCATCCGGCTCACGCCGCCGAAAATTCTCTCCCTGGAGCAGGCGATCGCCTATATCGAGGATGATGAGCTGGTGGAAGTAACGCCAAATGCGCTGCGTATCCGCAAGCGCTATCTGGACCCGAATGAACGCAAACGCGCCGCGCGCGCCAAAGCGGGGTAATATTCCAATGAGCCGCAGCGCTATCGAAAACAAGGACCCCTATCTTGCCTTTGCCCGTGAACTGGCGCGTGAAGCCGGCAAGGCGGCGCTGCCTTATTTCAGGGCCGGGGTGGCGGTTGATCACAAACCGGGCAAGGGGTGCTTTGATCCGGTGACAAAGGCCGACCGGGAGGCCGAACAGGTCATGCGCGCCATGATCGGGCGTGAATACCCGGATCACAACATCAAGGGCGAGGAATTTGGCCTTGAGGACAAGGGCTCGGAATTTACCTGGGTGCTGGACCCCATCGACGGCACCCGTTCGTTTATCATGGGGGTTCCGGTCTGGGGCACGATTGTCGGGCTGACCCATCGCGGCAAGGCGGTCGCCGGGGTGATGTGCCAGCCCTATGGCGGCGAGATTTTTTCCGGTAACGGGCAGGAAAGCCGCCTTGAAGCGCCGCAGGGTAACCGCGATTTGCAGGTGCGGCGCTGCCAATCGCTTGACCGGGCGGCGCTGGCGACAACCGATATCCGGCTGTTCGCCAATGCCGCGGATGCGCGCGCCTATGGACGTCTGGAAGAAAAAGTCCTGCTGTCGCGCTATGGCGGCGATTGCTATATCTATTGCATGCTGGCGGCGGGGCAGATCGACCTCGTGGTGGAAACCGGCCTGGCCGATTATGATATCGCCGGGCTCATTCCCATTATCGAGGGCGCCGGCGGCATCATCACTAACTGGGAAGGCGGCAACGCGGCTGGCGGCGGCCGGGTCGTGGCAGCCGGGGATGCGCAAATGCACAAACAGGCGCTGGCCATTCTGGCCGACTGAGCGGGGTTGTTTCTCTTCATTTATTCCTGAAAAGCCATCATATATTGACATTCGATATATACTCGATATCATATTGCATATGAGTGAAAAATGGCTGGATTGGAACAGAGAGAAAAACCGCCAACTCAAAGAAGCTCGCGGGTTGAGTTTTGAAGATGTGGAAAACGCGCTTGAACAGGGACGGCTGCTTGATGATATGCCGCACCCCGATGCAAAGCGCTACCCGCACCAGTACATTCTTGTCGTCGAGATTGACGGATATGCCTGCATCGTTCCTTACGTTGTTGATGGCGAAACCTTGTTCCTGAAAACCATATACAGAAGCCGCAAGGCGCAACGTTTATATCTGGATCATAGCCATGATGAATAAAAAACCGCATAGAGGCCATGACGCCCCGTTCCTTGATGATGAGGAAAAGGGACTTGTTGGCGCTTTTGAAAAGGCGCTTGACGAGAAAAAGATAACTCCAAAAACCGGTAAGGCCCTGGAGTCAGCGCGCAGTGAATGGAGCGATATTGTCCGGAATACCGCGGTTCGCAAGGCCATTACCTTGCGTCTGCAACAGCGCGATATTGAACGCCTCAAGGTTATCGCC
>CAZIVB010000263.1:0-2931 GCA_964542565.1 uncultured Hyphomicrobiales bacterium
AGCTGCTGATCGGAGTGGTCTGCGATCCGGCACATGGGTTTGTCCTGACACTGGCCGCCGGGGGCATCCTGACCGAGATCATGGCCGACAGCACCTCACTGTTGCTGCCGGTCACTGAAGCCGAAATAAATACGGCCCTGAACCAGTTGCGCATAGCCCCGGTGCTGCACGGTTATCGCGGCAAACCGGCGGCGGATATTTCTGCGATTGTCAAAGTCGTGCTGGCGGTGCAGGCTTATGTTATCGCCCATGCGGACACGCTGAAAGAAGTGGAAATCAACCCACTGATCTGCACAACTAACGGCGCCACAGCCGCCGACGCCCTGATCATAATCGGAGATGAAACATGACTGACTCCCCTATCAAAACAGTGCGCCGTGGCCCGGTGCTTGAGGTCACGCTTGACCGGCCCAAGGCCAATGCGATTGATCTGGCTACCAGCCGGATCATGGGCGAGGTGTTTGCCGGTTTTCGCGACGACCCGGAATTGCGTGTTGCCATCCTCACCGGTGCGGGCGAGAAATTCTTCTGCCCCGGCTGGGATCTCAAGGCGGCGGCGGGGGGCGACGCGGTGGATGATGATTACGGCGTCGGTGGCTTTGGGGGCCTGCAAGAACTCAGAGGCATGAACAAGCCGGTGATTGCCGCCGTGAATGGCATTTGCTGCGGTGGCGGGCTGGAACTGGCGCTCTCGGCTGACATCATTTTGGCCGCCGAACATGCCAGCTTTGCCCTGCCTGAAATCCGCTCCGGCACCGTGGCGGATGCCGCCAGCGTGAAGCTGCCCAAACGCATCCCTTATCATATCGCGATGGAAATGCTGCTGACCGGGCGTTGGATTGACGCCGAAGAGGCCGCGCGCTGGGGCATTATCAACCATATCTATCCTGCCGATCAACTGATGAACGAGGCCCGCGCGCTGGCCGATCATCTGGCCTCAGGCCCGCCGCTGGTTTATGCCGCGATCAAAGAGATCGTGCGCGACGCCGAGGGCTCAAATTTTCAGGACTGCATGAACCGGATCACCCGGCGGCAATATGCCAGCGTTGACGCGCTTTATGCCTCTGAGGATCAGTTGGAAGGGGCCCGCGCCTTTGCCGAAAAGCGTGATCCGGTGTGGAAGGGAAAATAAACCTATAGGCAACAAGATGAACAGGTGCTTTGGGTCTGGACCCAGCCTTCAACCGGTCTGACACGCCTGCGGATCATGCCCCGCCGCGCGCAGCTTGGCGTCATAAATCACATGACACCCCCGCCCCCGGTCCTTGGCGGCATAAAGCGCCACATCCGCATCGCTCATCATCCGGTCAATACCCGGTTTGCTATAATCACAGCTCAAAGCGGCCCCGATGCTGGCGGATATTTTACACTCCTGCCCGTTGAACGGTATCGGCTGCTCCAGCTTTGCAATCAACCGATCGGCTATTTCCGCCAAAATGCCCCGGTCAGAGAGGTTGTTGAAAATCAAAACAAACTCATCGCCGCCGGTGCGGATAACCGTATCATTGCCGCGAATGTCATCCACCATCAACTGCGCCACATGCTGCAACACATGATCCCCCGCCGCATGGCCAAACTTGTCATTCACCGCCTTGAAATAATCCAGATCAAGGTTCATCAAGGCAAATTCCTGCTCGGATTGCATCAGGCGCTCTAATATATGATCCATCGCACGGCGGTTTTTGAGGCCGGTCAAGGTATCGGTAAAAGCCTGTTCTTCGGCGGCAATCTTGGCCCCCTGAAGCCGCATGTTGAGCTTATGAGACGCCGCCATCGCCGCTGATTTTGCCTCAACCAGATAGAGCATCTCAACCGTCAGATCGGTGGCGGCAAAATCCGCGCTGGTCAGGGAAAAATCCCGCACCGCCTCAATCACCGAGATGCCAAATGACAGATTGACAATCGCCCCACCCGGCGGCCCAAATCCGGCATCATCAGGCAATGGCACCAACACCCCCTTCAACTCGGTACAAGGCGGATGGCGCAGTTTGAGATGCAGCTTTGTCCCCCCGATGCCGCGCAAATCCGCCATCGACGCGCCAATGCGCGGGCGCTTGACCTGTAGCAGCTCCAAAAACCTCATGCCCGTCAGCTCGGCCTCGGGCAACAGCTTTTGCAATGCCGGCCCCGCATGTTCGATATGGCCGGTATTATTTAGTATCGCGTGCATCGGGCACAGCGTGTTCAGCATCGCCTGCAAAACATTTGTCTCAGCCATATCCTTCATCCCGCTCTTGCGCCCAGTTCAAAATCGCGGCCCTCGGCAAAGGCGGCTTCAAGCACCCGGACTTCGACAATTTCCATACCCTCACGCTGCCCTTTATAGTCGAGAAACACCAGCGCGCCATAATCATCGGCCATTGTCCGCAACAACCCCATCACCACATGGCCAAAGCCTGCAACATTGCCGGGGGCCGCGCCGATCACCACCGAATAAAAATTCGCCCCGTGTTCACGCAATTCCAATGACGGCAGGTGCAAATCCTCAACCGCCAGTTTGGCGCGCGCGGGCAGATCATCCAGAGAATGCAGAAACTCAACAAAGTTTTCGCCGCTGAAGCGCAGCAACCGCCGCACCGCCTCAACATTCGGGTGCGACACCAGATAAGTGCCAATATCCTCAAGCACATCCGGCACTGGTTTATCCAGCGCCTTGGCAATCTCATCCACCACCTGCAACGTCAGCTCTTTATCATAGGTCAGCATCGGCTCAAACTCAGTATAGCCGAGATCAAGCTGTTGCATGATCCCCGCCCAGACATCACGGCCATAGGTATCGCGAACAAACCGCTCAATTATCCGGTTAATCAATCCGTGCATCTGCATCCCCTCCTCGCGCTAAGGTAAAACCCTTACACGCGCGGACTTAACAGGAGCCGAATATATACAATTTTCAGTATTTTCGGGCCAGATGCTATTGGTTGATACGGG
>CAZIVB010000264.1:0-2930 GCA_964542565.1 uncultured Hyphomicrobiales bacterium
CATGCCGCCGCGCGCGTTGCGGATCGTCGCCACATGATCGATATTTACACCGAGCCTGAGTTTTGCATTTGCGGTTTGGGACATGATGCTCTCCGTTTTTGTTACGGGGAATAAAACCATATTAGAGAGATAACAATCAATATTATTTTCTAGGCGTCTTGCCGGTGCAGCTTGCGCCGTCTTTGCTGGTAGCTCGCCACCGCCGCGCGCACCGGAAAATACATCGCAAGACCAAAGATTATCCCGAGCGGCACGCCGCCGACCATCATGGGTTTCATGAGCGGCCAAAGCGATGAAAAAGACCCGTTCATCAGGGCATGCCCGATATCGGCATGCATCTGTTCGGTTTCCATCAGGATGAAGCTGCCCAGATTAAAAGTGCTGAACCATATCAGCGGAAAGGTCAGGGGATTGCCGAAAAAAGTCCCCAGCGCCGAGGCGATGACGCTGCCGCCCGTCAACCAGGCCAGAACCGCCGCGATGACGAAATGCAGCCCCATGAAGGGCGTAAAGGAGGCAAAGACGCCTGCGGCGCATCCCAGGGCGATAGCGTGCGGTGTGGCCGTCAGGCGCCATAACCGGCGCCAGACATATTTAACCGAACGGTTCCACGCCGTACGCGGCCACATCCATAGGCGGATACGCCTGAGAAGGCCCGGTTTTTCTCTGCTTTTGAACAGCATGGTTCAACTCTTAGGATCGCGTGGCGATTTGGCTCCGAAGACGCTTTTAACAAAGCTCTCGTAAAAAGAATAGTGAAATGAAATCACCTCACTTCCCCAAGCCCGGCGCATTATGGCACGATGATACAAAAATATGTTAATTCTATGGGTATTTTTTCATTGGTTTTGAAAAAAACCGCAAGATCAGATAGCCCAGCACAGCCGAAATCAGCGACCCGACAACAATGCCCAGACGGTCATTCATGGCATAGGCGATGCCGCCTTGTTCAAAGGCGAGCGAGGATATGAACAAGGACATGGTAAAGCCGATGCCGCACAAGACCGACATTCCGTACATCTGGAGCCAGTTGACCTTTTCCGGCAACCGCGCCAGCCCCATTTTGACGCTCAGCACGACAGCGCCGAAAATTCCGATCTGCTTGCCGATGATCAGCCCCAGCGCAATGCCGAGCGGCACCGGCGCCGTGAGATCGGACAGTTTCAGGCCCGAAAGATTAATCCCCGCATTGGCAAAGGCAAATACGGGCAGGATGATAAAGGCAACCGTGGCATGAAGGTCATGCTCCAGACGGCCAAGCAGGGATTTTTTGGCGGTTTTACTTCCCCGCAAGGGAATGAACATGGCCAGTAAAATTCCGGCAAGAGTGGCATGAATACCCGATTTCAAAATCGCCACCCAGAGAACGATGCCGATCAGGACATACGGGGTGGCGGATGTGACATTGCGCACATTCAGGATTGCCAGGATGATCATGGCGGCGCCGGCCACCACAAACATGGAGATGGAAAGGTCGCCGGAATAAAAAATGGCGATGATGACGATCGCGCCGATATCATCAATGATCGCAACCGCGAGAAGAAACAGCTTCAGCGCCGCCGGCACCCGGTTGCCCAGCAAGGACAACACCCCGAGAGCAAAAGCGATATCGGTCGCCGCCGGGATAGCCCAGCCTTTCATCGCGACCGGATCACTATGGTTCAGGGCGGTATAGACAATTGCCGGAACCGCAATCCCGGCAATAGCGGCAATAGCGGGAAGCATGATCTTGGAGGGCGATGACAATTGCCCCTCAAGAACCTCGCGCTTCAACTCCAGCCCGACAAGAAAGAAAAACACCGCCATCAGCGCATCATTGATCCATAAAAGCAGCGGTTTGGCCAGATGCAGCGCGCCAATACGGATTTCCACCGGCGTATTGATCAGCAGATCATAAAACGGTTTGAACGGGGTGTTGACCGCCAGCATCGCCAGAACAAGCGCGCCGACCAGTAAAAAGCCACCGGCGGTCTCCAGACGTAGAAATCTTTGAACTATTGACATTCGGTTATTCCCCAGACTGATCAGGCATGTCGTCACAGGTCAGGCGGCGGACCCTGGAAACGGCCGGTTTGCGGCTGACCGCGGTAATAATCTTGTTGAGATGTTTAATGTCCCAGACCGAAAGTTCAATATTCATTTTAAAAAAATCCGGTGCCCGATCCGTAATGGTCAGGTTTTCGATGTTGCCGTCAGCGGCGCCAACGGCCTGGGTGACCTGAGCCAGGGTACCCGGTTCATTCATGACCGTAACACGGATAGCGGCATGAAAACGCTCAGGATTATTCTCGTCAATATCCCAGGCCACATCGATCCACATATCCGAATCCTTGCCAAGATTTGCAAGCTTTTTGGAATCTATCGGGTAAATGACGATGCCCTCCCCCGGCGTCAGGATGCCGACAATTCTCTCGCCCGGAATGGCGCTGCATCTTGTTGCGAATCGCACCGGCATGTCACTTTGCATCAAACCGCGTATGGGAATGGCGCCGCTTACCCGGCCGCCCTTCTTTTTGCCGCCGTCAAGCAGCTTGAATTTCAGCCCCATGGCTTTCTTGCCGAGGCCAAACCAGCCCTTGGCCTCGGTGCGGGCCGGTTTTAGCCTGCGTTTGCTATTGACGGGCCGCTCGCGGCTGCGGTTTGGCGAAACCGCCTCAATGACCGTTTCACTCGAAAGCTCGCCGCGGCCGACCGCCTCGGTAACATCATTCACCTGCCCGCGCGCCAGACGCGGCAAAACGGTCGAGATGACCTCTTCATCATAAACCAGACCCACACGCTCAAAGGCGCGCTTTAGAATCTCGGCCCCCAGTGACGTGTACTGGTTGCGCATGGCCTCCCTTGTGGCGCGCTTGATGGCGCTGCGGGCCTTGGCGGTAATCGCAATCTTCTCCCATGCCGCCGGCGGCATGGGAGAAGATTGCGATTAC
>CAZIVB010000265.1:0-2821 GCA_964542565.1 uncultured Hyphomicrobiales bacterium
CATTGGCCGGTGGCCCGCTGGCCGGTGGCCCGCTGGCCGGCGGCGGGCGCTATGATGATCTGTTGCAGGAGCTGGGCGCGCCGCATAAAGTTCCCGCAGTGGGGGCGGCGCTGCATCCTGAGCGTATTCTGGCGGCGCGAAAGGGCAGGGCCGATGAGTGAAAAGCTGATTCTGGCCATCCCCAGCAAGGGACGGCTGATGGAAAAAACCGTCAATCTGTTTGCCGATGCCCGAATGAGCATCGTCAAGACCGGCCATGAGCGCGGCTATCGCGGCAAAATCATGGAGCTGGAAGGGGTTGAGGTGGCGTTCCTCTCGGCCTCGGAAATCGCCGCCAATCTGCGTCAGGGCGAAGTGCATCTCGGCGTCACCGGCGAGGATTTGCTGCGCGAATTGATGGATGATATCGACAATCATATCGAGATTGCCAAGCGCCTTGGCTTTGGCCATGCCGACGTGATTGTCGCCGTGCCCGAAGCCTGGCTCGATGTGCGCGATATGGCCGATCTTGACGAGGTGGCGCTGGCCTACCATGCCTGCCATGGCCGCCGTTTGCGCGTGGCGACCAAATATATCAACCTCACAAGGCGCTTTTTTGCCTCCCACGGTCTGGCCGGTTACCGGATTGTCGAGAGCCTTGGCGCCACCGAAGGCGCTCCGGCGGCTGGCTCGGCCGAAGCGATCGTCGATATCACCTCGACCGGATCGACACTGACGGCAAACCATTTGAAAATTCTTGAAGATGGTCTGGTCCTGCGCTCCGAGGCCGTGTTGGCGGCAACAAAAACGCCTCTTGCCGCAGCGGTGGAAACCCTCCGCGATCAGATTATTTCCGCTCTGGGCGGGCGGGCCGGTGCCGATTCAATCAAAGATGAACCATAATTTAAGCCGCCTTCTGGGCTTTCCAGCTCAGTTTCTTGCGGTAAATCGTTGATGGGCTGATATCCAGATGCACGGCGGCCATGTTTATATTGCCGTTGCACAGCTCGATAGCCCGTTCGATAATCTCTTTTTCTTCCAGCCACAGCGGCCTGATATCCACAAGTCCGGGCGAATTTTCAATCCGGGCCGCCTGCGCTGGCGGTGCCGGGGCGTGAGGTGAAACGGATTTGAACATCTGGGTCAGGGCGCTCACCGCCAGACCGGGGAGCACGCCGGAATCGTGCTGGCTGCGCGCCAGCGCCAGAGGCAGCTTCCGGGCGCAAACCCTACCCCCTTCATTCATCACCACGATATTATAAATCACATTTTCCAGCTCGCGGACATTCCCCGGCCAGAAATAGTTGAGCAGGAGAGCCTGCGTTTTGGCCGAAAACCCGCTAAAATTCTTGTTCTCCGATTTGGATATCCGGCTCAGGAAATAATCGGCAATGCGCAAGATATCATCGCCGCGCTCGCGCAGCGGCGGCAGGTGCAGCGGCACCACATGCAGCCGGTAATACAGATCCTCGCGGAAACGCCCCGCCCGGACCTCCTCAAGCGGGTTCTTGTTGGTGGCGCAGACGATGCGGACATCGACCTTGTGCGGACATGAACCGCCGACCTTGGTGATAATCCCGGTTTGCACGAAGCGCAGCAACTTGGCCTGTAAATCCAGACTCATCTCGCAGATTTCATCAAAAAACAGCGTACCGCCATCGGCCTGAATCGCCGCCCCGTCGCGGTTTGTCACCGCGCCGGTAAAGGCGCCGCGCACATGGCCGAAAATTTCCGATTCCATCAAATCGCGCGGAATAGCGCTGGAGTTGATGCAGACAAGCCTGCCATGGTCGCGCCCGCTGCGCTTGTGAAGCGCCTCGGCGCACAGCTCCTTGCCCGTGCCGCTCTCGCCGGTGACAAAAACGGTGGCGCTGGAAGAGGCGACCTGTTTGAGAAGGCGGTAAACATTATGCATCGGCTCCGAGTTGCCGATAAACCGTTCAAAATCCCCGGTGCCGGTATATTCCGGTTTTGTGGATACAGAGGCGGCCTGAGCATTCATATTGACCCCTATCCCCGGCTTTTTGCCACGGGCTTGCCTTTCTTGAAAACCAATGCTGTCCAACGGGGCGGAATCTGCGCGCATATGGTTAACAATTCATTAACCTTTATAACAAACGGGTGATGCACAAGAAAAAAGGGATGCCGCAAGCGCCGCATCCCCCGACAATTTGCTCCGGCGGGCGGTTTATTTGATCCGGTTGGTGTTAAACACCATATCCTTGCCGTCCGCCCCCTTGTGACAGGCGATGCAGCCCTTGTCGGCGCCCTTGGCGATCCGCCCGGCCAGCATCATCTTTTTAGGGTTCATATGCAGCGAGCCATTGGGCTTGTATTTGACCCAGAACCAGTCCTTGTTCTCGCTATCATAGCCTTTTTCGCGTTTGAACATCACGGTGATGGCCTTGATATGCTTGGCCGGATCATTGGCCGCATCTTCAATCGAAAGCCCCGCCGGACCAAAATTCTTCTTGATGATCAAAGCCCCCTTATGGCCCTTCACGGTAAGGCTTGTATCAAGCGTCTCCAATATGGCGCCATGGGGTTCGGAGCCCTCATAGGGGCGGGTGCGGATGGAATCCGCGCCGACAAGCCGCGCCGCCTTCATGGCGCTCCACAGCGCCTTGGAATACGAAACGCTGGCCTTGTCGCCAAAAGGCGGCCCGCCGGCAGCGAGCGCCGCGCCGCCCATCCCCAATAAAGCGGCAAGACCGGCGGCTGCAAATACAGTTGAATATTTCATGGTATAGCTCCTGATTATATTTAATATGAAAGCTATACTATCCGGCCCTGTCTAACGTCTGGATCAAGTCTTATCACAGCTATGTGCGCCGGGCGTGAG
>CAZIVB010000266.1:0-2780 GCA_964542565.1 uncultured Hyphomicrobiales bacterium
TTCAATGAAATGGTCACCTCGATCCTCACCTGCGACAAGCCGGTTATCTGCCGCGTCAACGGCATGCGAATCGGCGGCGGGCAGGAGATTGGCATGGCCTGTGATTTCTCCATCGCGCAGGATCTGGCGCGCTTTGGCCAGGCCGGTCCCAAGCACGGCTCGGCTCCCATCGGCGGCTCAACCGATTTTCTGCCCGTGATGATCGGCTGCGAGCAGGCGATGGTTTCGGGGGTTTTGTGCGAGCCGTTTTCGGCGCATCAGGCCTACCGGCTCGGCGTTATAATGGATATCGTCCCGGCGCTTAAGGTTGATGGCGAGTTTGTTCCCAATCCATTGGTTGTGACCGATAAAATGGTGGATGATTTCGGCCGTATTATCCACGGCGCGCCCAAGACCGGCGCGGCGCTCAGTGAAGGCAAGGCGCTTTTGAAAAGCGGCGAGGTTGATCTTTCCAGGCTTGATGAAAGGGTTGAGGAGCTTTGCGCCAAACTGCTGATGACCTTCCCAGATTGCACCACCAAAACACTGGAAGAGTTGCGCAAACCCAAACTTGATTCGTGGAACCGCAACAAGGCCGGCTCGCGCGCCTGGCTGGCGCTCAATATGATGACCGAGGCCCGCGCCGGTTTCCGCGCCTTTAATGAGGGGACGCGTGAAACGGGGCGCGAGATTGATTTTGTCGAATTGCGTCAGGCTCTGGCCAGGGGCACACCGTGGAGTGATGATCTGACCGAGGCCCTGATGCCGCGTTTAAAGGGTGATGAGTAGGGGCATGAGCGGCCCCCTTAAAATATGGCTTGAGCGCGATGGGGCGCTTTTGCGCCTGCGTCTGGCGCGGCCCAAGGGCAATATTATTGATGGCGAGATGACAAAGGCCTTGAGCGATGCTTTTGGCTCCGTTGCGGCAAGGCCTGATCTGCGCGGCGTTTTGCTCGATCATGAGGGGCCGCATTTTTCCTTTGGCGCCAGCGTTGAAGAACATCTTCCCGGCCAGTGCGCTGCCATGCTGCGCGCTTTGCACGGGCTGATCGGCCAGATGCTCGATTGCCCGGCGCCGGTTCTCGTGGCCGTTAAGGGGCAGTGTCTTGGCGGCGGCTTTGAGCTGGCGGCGGCGGGCGGGCTGATATTCACCTCGCCCGAGGCCCGTTTCGGCCAGCCGGAGATCAAGCTGGGCGTTTTTGCCCCCGCGGCGAGCGCCGTGCTGCCCGAACGCATATCGCAGATGCAGGCTGAGGATTTGCTGGTCAGCGGGCGCAGCATCAGCGGCGAAAAAGCGGCGCGGATCGGCCTTGCGGTTGAGGCCTGCGATAATCCGGAGGCCGCGGCGCTGGCCTATTTCGATAAGCATCTTGCGCCGCTCAGCGCCGCCTCGCTGCGTTTCAGCGTCAAGGCGGCAAGAAGCGCCTTTGCCGCCAGGGTCAAGGCGAGACTGGAGAGGCTTGAGAAACTCTATCTTGACGAGTTGATGGAAACCGCAGACGCAAATGAGGGGCTCACCGCCTTTCTTGCCAAACGCAGCGCCAAATGGAAACACCGGTAAATCATGTCTGACAGAAAATTTGATACAACCGAGGGCATTTTCGAGTATTGCCGCGAGCTTTTCGAAGATATTGATTTTTCCGCCGCGCGGGAGTGGAAAGACAAAAAAGCCGGGCGCAAGGTGGTCGGCTATATGCCGGTTTACGTACCGCGCGAGATTATCCATGCCGGTGGCATGATGGCGCTGGGGGTTCTGGGCGGCGGCGAGAATATGGAGGTTATCCACGGCGACGCCTATTACCAGAGCTATATCTGCCGCATCCCGCGCTCGACCATCGAGCTTTCCATCACCGGGCGGCTGGATTTTGTCGATGCGATGCTGTTTCCGAGCATTTGCGATGTGATCCGCAATCTTTCGGGCATGTGGAAGCTGATGAAGCCGGAAACCTATGTGCGCTATTTTGACGTGCCGCAAAACTACCGCGATGATCTGGGCGGTGAATTTTATATCAACGAGCTTAAAGAGCTTAAAAGCGGCCTTGAGGAATTGGGCGGGGTCAAGATCAGTGATGATGATTTGCGCCGCTCCGTCGCGGTTTATAACGAAAACCGGGCGCTGGTGAACGCGGTTTATGATTTCAGGGCCAAAACCCCGTGGAAGGCGCCTTCGCCGGAGGTTTATCTTCTCATGCGCGCCGGGATGGTGCTGCCGGTTGAAGAGCATAGCGCGCTTATGCGCGCCTATCTTGCCGCCGCCGAGGCCCAGGACCGCCCGCTGCGCGATAATTGCCGCATTGTGCTTCAGGGCTCGTTTTGCGAGCAGCCGCCGCTTAATCTGGTAAAATCCATCGAGATGGCGGGCTGCTATATTGTCGATGACGATTTCATGCTGGTGACCCGCTGGCTGCTCGAAGATGTGCCGCTCGATGGTGACCCGCTGGAGAATTTAAGCGCCGCGTTTTTGCACCATTCGGTGGAAACAGCGGCAAAATACGAGCCGGTTGCCGCCAACAAGGGCAAATTCCTGATAAACATGGTCAGGGAACGCGCCGCTGAAGGGGTGATCTTCGCCGCACCGAGCTTTTGCGACCCGGCGCTTCTCGACCGGCCGATGCTGGCAAACGCGATTGACAAGGAAAACATCCCCAATATCGCGTTCAAATACGCCGAAAATTCCGGCCAGATGCAGCCCATTCGCGAGCAGGCGGGCGCCTTTGCCGATTCGATCAAACTATGGAGCGGAATATAAAATGAGAAAACCAGCCCCCCGCGACGCCGTAAAAGAGCTTTCCATGCTCAAG
>CAZIVB010000267.1:0-2772 GCA_964542565.1 uncultured Hyphomicrobiales bacterium
GATATTGTTAAACTCAAGCGAGGGGCAGTTGTTATAGGTTTCCGGGCCCTTGCAACCCAGCTTATAAAGACACCAGCCCTGTTTGTGCCCTTCATCGCCAAACTCGGTAGCGAAGCGCCCGGCGTCAAAATGCGGCCGCCGATAGCAATTTTCATGAATGAGACGGCCATAGGCCCATTTGGGCCGCGCCTTGTCATCAATGGGGGGCAATTTGCCATAAGTGACGAAATACAGCACCGTGCCGAGGAAATTGGCCGGGTTCGGCGGGCAGCCCGGAATGGTCAGAACCGTCTTGCCTTTCAGCACCTGCGGCGCGCCCTGCGCCCCGGTGGGATTGGGCGCGGCCGATTGCACCCCGCCCCAACTGGCGCAGGAGCCAAAGGCCACGATCGCGGCCGCATTCTCCGCCGCCTCTTTTGTCAGATCCAGCATGGTCTCACCGGCAATCTTGCAGTAAATGCCGTTATCCTTGACCGGAATGGCGCCCTCGATAACCAGAAGATATTTGCCCTTGTTCTCTTCCATGATTTTTTTCTTCATCGCCTCCACCTGATGCCCGGCCCCGGCGTCAAGGGTCTGGTGATAATCAAGCGAGATCAGATCAAGGATGAGATGCTCAAGGCTCGGCTGCTCCGAGCGCAGCAGGGATTCGGTCGGCCCGGTGCATTCCTGGCCGTGCAGCCAGATCACCGGCGGGCGCTTCTTTGTCTCGGCCACCGCTTTCGCCATCGCCATCGCCCCCTTGGTGGAAAGCCCTAACGAGGCGGCAACGCCGGTGCAAAATTGCAGGAACACCCGGCGCGATACGCCCAGCCGTTTCTCAATTTTGGAAAAATCAAAATCATCGGTTTCAAAGCTGTGATTGGCCATAAGCTCCCCCGGAATGCCTGTTTTCAGACGCTGCAAATTGACGCTCGAAACGGCGTCACTTGAGGGAAACCTCAGCAGGAATTATGCCACTTGGCTTTATTTGTTGTTTATCAACGTGTTACGCATTTTTCCCGGCAAATAACCGAAGCAAATCCGGAAAGCTGGCTGGCACCCGCTTGCGTTAACCGGAAAGTAACTATCCGGTACATGGCAGGTTGGCGTATCCTGACCGGCATCCGTTCTTCCCCATTACCCCTCACGGGCATAAAGGCTTCCCGTTGCCGTCAATAAAAACGCCTCAAGCGGAATATCTTCCTGCTTCAGGAAACCGCGCTGCGGCAAAACCGCGCCGCGCACCATCTCGATAACCGCCACCACCGAGGCTGAAGTCGTCCAGGCGATCGCCGTTTGCGGCCCGCCGGCAATCGTGATCGGGCGGTAGCCGTGAACAAACTCCTTGCGTTGCAAACGCCCGTCGATCACCCCTTCTGAGGAGACATGCACATAAACCACATCATCTTCCACCGGCGGTTTGGCGTGGGTGAGGATTTCACCGGCAATCGCGCGCCGCTCGCGCATGAGAAGCTCATGGAAAAAGAAATTCATCATTTTCATATGCCCCGGATAGCGCATGGTCTTGTAATCGATATTGTCAACCTGCCCCAGATAGGTATCGCACATGGTGCCGAGCCCGCCCGAGGTGGTAAACGCCTCCAGCTTGACCCCGTCAATATAGAGCATCTCGTGCCACTCCATCGGCGAGACCCATTTGCGCACCCCCTCTTCGATCACCTCGCAATCATTCAAATATTCATTCACCACGCCTTCAGGCGACCAGTTAAAGGCATAACCCAGCAATCCGGTGGGGTTTTGCGGCAGCGCCCCGACCCGCATGCGCACCGTGCGGCATTTATCAAAAGCGGCGATCTGCGAGGCCCCGACAATACCGACAAAACCCGGCGCGAGGCCACATTGCGGCGCCATCAGCCCTTTTGAGGTCTTGCCCAGTTCAATAATCGCCCTGGTGGTGGGCACATCTTCGGTAAGATCAAAATAATGCACCCCCGCCCCATGCGCCGCTTTGGCCACATCCACATTCAGATGATAGGGCAGGCATGATAGCACCGCTTCAACCCGAATAAATTCCTTCCCCAGCGAGTCAAGCGAAGTCAGATCGGTGTTTTTAACCGCAAAGGGCAGCTCCTGGCGCGGCGGGTGCTGATCATAACCGGTAACTTCAAAGCCCGATTCATGCAGCAATCTGGCGGCCAGCTTGCCCACCTTGCCAAGGCCCAGAACGGCAATTTTATTGAATGACATGGTCAAAACGCCCCTTAAATCTCAAATTTGATTCCCTGCGCCAGCGGCAGCTCGCGCGAATAATTCACTGTATTGGTCTGGCGGCGCATATAGCCGCGCCAGGCGTCCGAGCCCGATTCGCGCCCGCCGCCGGTCTCTTTCTCGCCGCCGAATGCGCCGCCGATTTCCGCTCCCGAGGGGCCGATATTGACATTGGCAATACCGCAATCGGAACCCGCGGCGGAAAGGAAATATTCGGTTTCGCGTATATCGGTTGAGAAAATGCACGAGGAAAGCCCCTGCGGCACATCGTTCTGCATCGCGATCGCCTCATCAAGCTCGTTATATTTCATCGCATAGAGAATGGGGGCAAAAGTCTCTTGTTTGACAATCCCGGTTTGTTCCGGCATTTCCGCAATCGCCGGATGGACAAAATAGGCTTGCGGGAAAGTGTTTCCCAGCGCCCGGCCGCCGCCATGCACCTGCCCCCCATCAGCGCGCACCTGCGCCAGTGCCTTTTCCATGCCCTCAAAAGCACCCCTGTCAATCAGCGGCCCGACAAGAGTGCCTTCGGCCAACGGATCGCCGATGGCAAGGCCGGAA
>CAZIVB010000268.1:0-2759 GCA_964542565.1 uncultured Hyphomicrobiales bacterium
GTTGCCGTCAAGGCTCTGGGCCCGGATGCCGCGCCACGGCCTTTCGGTGTTCGGCGATCTGAAATATCCACCGGGCTTCAAACACTTTGATTACGTCAATCCGCAAGCCCCCCGGGGCGGCACCTTGAGCCAGATCGGCCCCAATGCCGCCTATAACCAGAATTTTCTCACCTTCAATTCCCTGAACAGCTATATCCTCAAGGGCGATGCAGCCCAGGGGATGGAGCTTGTTTTCGACACCTTGATGACAAGGGCCAATGACGAACCCGACGCCATCTACGCTCTTGCCGCCGAGACGGTGGAAATATCGGCGGACGGCAAAACCTGTATTTTCAATATCAATAAAAAAGCCCGTTTTCACGATGGCAGCCCCCTGACGGCGGAAGACGCCGCCTTTTCGCTTGCCATTCTCAAATCCAAAGGCCATCCGCTGATCTCCCAGGCCCTGCGCGAAGTCGCCGGAATTTCCGCGCCGCAAAAATACCGCCTCAAGGTGGAGTTCAGCGGCAAGCACGCGCGCGATCTGCCGCTTTTTGTCGCCCAGTTGCCGATTTTTTCAAAAGCCTATTATAGCCAGAACAAGTTTGACAAGACCACGCTTGAGCCGCCATTGGGCAGCGGCCCCTACAAGGTGGGGCAGTTCAGGGCCGGCAGCTTCATTAATTACGACAAGGTGGAGGATTACTGGGCCAGGGAGCTTGGGGTAAACCGGGGAAGGTTTAATTTCGCCCGGGTACGATTTGAGTTTTACCGCGACCGCACCGCCCAGTTCGAGGCGTTTAAATCCGGCGATTACCGTCTGCGCGAGGAGTTTACCTCCAAGACCTGGGCCACCGGCTACAATTTCCCGGCGATAAAAGACGGCCGCGTCAAGCGGATGGTTCTGCCGGACGACACGCCGTCTGGCGCGCAAGGGTGGTTCATCAATACAAGACGCGGCAAATTCGCCGATCCGCGGGTGCGCGAGGCGCTCATCTACGCCTTTGATTTTGAATGGACCAACAAGGTGCTGTTTTACGGCGCATATCAGCGCACCCGCTCGTTTTTTGAAAACTCCGACATGATGGCCAAAGGCGAGCCCTCGCCCGAAGAGCTCAAGCTGCTGGAGCCCTTTCGCGGCCAGGTGCCCGATGAGGTCTTCGGGCTCCCCTTCACGCCGCCGGTTTCAAACGGCAAGGGTCAGGACCGCCGCTTGCTGCGCCATGCCTCAAAACTGTTGAAAGATGCAGGCTGGACCGTGCGCAACGGTTTGCTGCGCAGCAAATCCGGCGAGCTGTTCGAGCTTGAAATTCTCGAAGACAGCCCCGGTTTCAAACGCATCATCATGCCCTATATCAAAAACCTCAAAATCCTCGGCATAAGGGCAAAATTGCGCATGGTGGACCCGGCGCAATACCAGTCGCGGCTCAAATCCTTTGACTTTGATCTCACCACAAGGCGCTTTTCCATCCCCCCCACCCCGGGCGAGGAAATCTTGCGCTACTGGAGCTCTTCTGATGCCAATCTGGAAGGCAGCCGCAACCTGTCCGGCATTGCCGATAAAGTGGTGGACGCCCTGACGCAAAAAATCATTCAGGCCAAAAGCCGCAAAGAGCAGATCATCGCCGCGCGGGCTCTTGACCGGGTGCTGCGCGCCGGGCGCTACTGGGTGCCGCAATGGTTCAAGGCCTCGCACACCATTGCCTTCTGGGACGAGTTCGGCCGCCCCGAAACCAAACCGCGCTACTCAAGAGGCATTGTCGAGACCTGGTGGTTCGACGGGATGAAAAAGTCATGAGCCCGTCTCCTGCTGCGAAACTGCGCCGCCTTCTGGAGCGCAAGGGCTGTCTGGTCATGCCCTGCTGCTGGGATGCGCTTTCGGCCCGCATGATCGGCCAGGCCGGTTTTGATCTCACTTTCATGTCGGGCTTCGCGGTTTCCGCCGCCCGCATCGGCGCGCCCGATACCGGGCTCATATCACTGGGCGAGATGGTGGATCAGGGGCGCAATATCTGCGCTGCCGTCTCCATCCCGGTGCTGGGCGACGGCGATACTGGCCACGGCAATGCGCTCAATGTGCGCCGCACGGTGGAGCTTTACGCCAACGCCGGTTTTGCCGCCGTGATGATCGAGGACCAGATCGCCCCCAAACGCTGCGGCCACACCAGAGGCAAACAGGTGGCGGGCCGCGACGAGGCTCTGATGCGCATCCGCGCCGCGGTGGATGCGCGCGAGGCGGGCGCCGATATTCTCATCCTCGCCCGCACCGATGCGCGCCATGATCACGGCCTGGATGAAGCCCTGTGGCGCGCCAACGCCTTTGCCGGTATCGGCGCCGATATCCTGTTTGTCGAAGCGCCGCAAAGCGTTGCGGAATTAAAGCGCATTCCCGCTGAAGCGCCCGGCATCCACATGGCCAATATGCTCGAAGGCGGCAAAACCCCGTTCCTGCCCGCTGACGAACTGGGCAAGGTGGGCTATTCGATTGCCGCCTATCCCCTCACTATTCTTTCGGCGGCCATGAAAGCCATGCGCGATGCTCTTGGCGTAATGAAAACCGGCGCGCACCCCGATGACGCCCTGCTTGATTTTGCCGAGCTGCGCCAGATTGTCGGTTTTGATGAGTATTACGAAGCCGAAAAAGCCTACCGGCAAAAATAGCCCCCAGCCTTGACCCCCCGACCGCAAGGTTTCCGCTCTACCCGCTTCATGAACTGTTCCGGACGGGGGTACAACCCCCGTCCGGCAGAGCAACCCGCCGTCACCCCTGCGGAGGCAGG
>CAZIVB010000269.1:0-2713 GCA_964542565.1 uncultured Hyphomicrobiales bacterium
ATATGGTGGGACGCAGTTTTAAATATCACCGGCCGCGCGGGATCATGGGCGCGGGCAGCGAGGACCCGGCGGGGATCGTGCAGATCGGTAAATCGGCGCGCGCTGTTCCCAATACGCGGGCGAGCGAGCAGGAAATTTACGACGGGCTCGAAGCTTATGCGCAAAATTGCTGGCCTTCGCTGCGCTATGATTTCAATGCGGTGAATGATGTGTTTTCAAGCTTCATTCCGGCCGGGTTTTACAACAAGACGTTTAAAGGCCCGCCCGGTTCATGGGCGCTGTTTGAGCCCGTTATCCGCCGCGCGGCGGGGCTGGGCAAAGCGCCGCTTGAAGCCGATCCGGCGCGGTATGAGCACACAAACCGGCACTGTGATGTGCTCGTCATCGGGGCCGGGCCAGCCGGTTTGATGGCGGCGCTGGGAGCAGCGCGCGCGGGCGCGCGGGTGATGCTGGTGGAAGAGACGGCGCAGCCTGGCGGCAGGCTGCTTTCGCAGGCCCCGGAGAGCTTGAAACTTGACGGCAAAACGCCTGCCCAATGGGTGCGGGAGGCAGAGGATGAATTGCGCGGGCATGAAGAGGCGCAAATTCTCACCCGGACTTGCGCCTTTGGCTATTACGCCGATAATTATGTCGGTGTTATCGAGAATGTAACCGATCATCTGCCCCCTGAGGATAGAGATGAAGGGCTTGTCCGCCAGCGTTTGTGGCATGTCCGGGCCCGGCAGGTGGTGCTGGCCACCGGCGCGATCGAGCGCCCGCTGGTGTTTCACGGCAATGACCGGCCCGGTATCATGCTGGCTTCCGCCTGCCGCACCTATCTGCACCGCTACGGCGTTCTGCCGGGTAAAAAAGCGGCGGTTTTTACCGCTAATGACAGCGCCTGGGCCGCCGCTTTTGACCTGCAAGATGCAGGCGCCGGGATTGCCGCCATTATTGATATGCGCAAGGACCCGGACCCGGAGCTTTTAAAATCGGCCCGGCAGCGCGGCATTGATGTGCATCTTCACAGTGTGATTACCCGCACATCAGGCCGTCACCGCATCCAGGCGGCGCTGGTGCAAAAGCTTGACGGCGCGGGCAAGGTGGCCTCTGGAGCATCAGCGGTATTTTGTGATCTTCTTGCGGTATCGGGCGGCTGGTCGCCCAATGTGGCGCTGTTTTCGCAATCGCGCGGCAAGCTGCGTTATGATGAGGATATTGCCGGTTTCCGGCCCGGAAAATCATGGCAGAAGGAGCGTTCCGCCGGGGCCTGTAACGGGCAATATTCGCTGGAAAGCTGCCTCGATGAAGGAGCGGTTGCCGGGGTGGAGGCGGCGCGAAACTGCGGATTTGAGGCGCCGCCTTTAAGGCTTCCGGATATAGTAAATGATCGGGCGCGGCATTTGGGCCATGAGGCTGTCTGGGAGGTCCCTTCGGCGCGCCCGGCGCATAAAACCCGCGCCTTTGTCGATTTGCAGGCCGATGTCACAGTGAAGGATTTATCCCTGGCCCAGCTTGAAGGTTATACATCCGTTGAGCATACCAAGCGCTATACCACGTCGGGCATGGGAACCGATCAGGGCAAGACCGCCAATATGAACGCCTTTGCCATTTTGGCCGCCAAACAGGGCAAATCAATCGCCGAGCTTGGCATTACCACCTTCCGCCAGCCTTACAAGCCGGTGACCATGGGGGCTCTTGCCGGGCAGCATGTGGGGGATTTTCTCAGTCCGCGCCGCACCACGCCGATGCATGAATGGCATGAGGCCAATGGCGCCTTGTTCGAGCCGGTGGGGGACTGGCTGCGCCCCTGGGTGTTTCGTGCAAAAGGCGAGAGCTTTGACGAAACGCTGATGCGCGAGGCGGCGGCGGCGCGTTCATCGCTTGGCGTGCTTGACGCCTCGACCCTTGGCAAGATTGATGTGCGCGGCAAGGATGCGCGCATTTTTCTGAGCCGGGTGTACACCAATGCGTGGATGAAGCTGAAACCGGGCCATTGCCGCTATGGGCTGATGCTGGGCGAGGATGGCATGGTGAAGGATGACGGGGTCACCGCCTGCATCACGGATGCGCATTTTCACATGACCACCACCACGGGCGGCGCGGCTCCGGTGATGAGCACGCTGGAGGATTATCTGCAAACCGAGTGGCCGGAACTGGAGGTTTATCTCACCAGCACCACCGAACAATGGGCGGTGATCAGCCTGTGCGGGCCAAATTCGGCTGATCTTGTAAAAGAGTTGCTGGATGATCTTGATCCTGATCCTGAAAACTTTCCCTTCATGAGCTGGAAGGATGCCCATATCGATGGCTTGCCGGTGCGGGTGTTCCGGATTTCGTTTACGGGGGAGCTCTCCTACGAGATCAATATCGCCGCCAGCTATGGTTTGTGGCTGTGGGAGAGGGTTATGGAACTGGGGGCTAAATATGGCATCACCCCCTATGGCACCGAGGCGATGCACCTTCTCAGGGCGGAGAAGGGTTATATCATTACCGGGCAGGACACCGACGGCACCATGACGCCGGCGGATTTGCAGATGAGCTGGATTGTGAAAAAAAGCGGCGATTTTATCGGTCGCCGCTCGCTATCCATGTCCGCTTTGATGAAAGAGGACCGCAAGCAGCTTGTGGGACTTTTGACCGATGATCCCGAACTGGTCCTGAAAGAAGGCGCGCATGTAATCGCAACGCCCCGGGAAGGGGTAAAGCCAACGCCGATGCTGGGGCATGTGAC
>CAZIVB010000270.1:0-2668 GCA_964542565.1 uncultured Hyphomicrobiales bacterium
AAAAAGTCGCCAACACCGATTATGTCCGCGTGCTGCGCGAATATGCCGAATCAGGGGTTCAGCTCATCGTCGGCGAGGCCTTCGGCATTTCAAAAGAAGCCCGCAAGGTGGCGGATGACTATCCCAATGTCGCGTTTCTCATGGGTGATCCTTTCAAGCCCCATGGCAAGAATTTCGCCGTGTTTGACAATTACATCCACGAGCCATGCTACCTGATGGGCATGATCGCCGGGTCCATGACCAAAACCAACAAGATCGGCATGGTGGGCGGCTATCCCATCGGCGAGGTGAACCGTCTGTTCCACGCCTTCATGAACGGGGCGCGGGCCACCAATCCCAAGGTGCAGTTCAAGGTCAACTTCATCGGCTCCTGGTATGACCCGCCAAAGGCAAAAGAAGCCGCCTTTGCCCAGATCGAGACCGGGGTGGATATTCTTTATGCCGAACGCGCCGGCGTTGTGGACGCGGCGCGCGAGAAGGGCATTCTGGCTTTTGGCAATGTGAATGACATGAACAAGGAGGAAAACGGCAAGGATGTCGTGGTCACTTCTGCCTTGTGGCACATGGAAGCGGCGATCAACAACGCCATTGCCGAAGTTGCCGCCGGAAAATTCAAGGCGGTGGATTACAAGGAATGGACCATGATGGCCAAGGGCGGCGCAACGCTGGCGCCCTATTATGAGTTCGAGGACAAGATCGATCCCGCCATCAAGGCGAAGGTGGCAAAAACCCAGGCCGAGATCATGGCGGGCAAGTTTGTCGTCGAGATCATCGACAGCGAACCCAAATCGACATTTTAACGCTCAAATCCCCGGCGCGCAATGTTGCGCGCCGGGGGCTGAACTGAGGGTTTGGGGGCATGGCACATCTGTCCATCAAGGGCGTGAGCAAGCGTTTCGGCTCGCTTATCGCCAATGACGATATCTCGCTGGAGGTCAAACCCGGCGAGGTTGTGGCTCTGCTCGGCGAAAACGGCGCCGGTAAAACCACGCTGATGAATATCCTGTTCGGCCATTATGTGGCCGATAGCGGCCATATCGAAATCGATGGCAAAACCCTGCCCCCCGGCTCCACCGATGCGGCGATCCGGGCCGGGGTGGGCATGGTGCATCAGCATTTCACCCTTGCTGACAATATGAGCGTTCTCGACAATATCATGCTGGGCTCCCAGAGCCTGTTTTCCCTGCGCTCGAATGTGCGCCAGTCGCGCGCCCGGTTGCGGGCTCTGGCGCGTGAATACAATCTTAACATCAACCCGGATAAGCGCGTCTGCGACCTTTCGGTTGGCGAGCGCCAGCGGGTCGAGATTTTGAAAGTCCTTTATCGCGGCGCTAAAATCCTCATCCTCGATGAGCCCACCGCGGTGCTGACCCCGGATGAAATCGAGCAGCTTTTCGCCAATCTTAAAGCCATGGTCGCAAAGGGCATGTCGATCATCTTTATCTCCCACAAGCTGCATGAAATCCTCGCCATATCCGACCGGGTCGTGGTTTTGCGCCACGGGGCGCAGGTGGGCGAAGTCGAGACCGCCAAAGCCGATCATTCCCTGCTCGGCGAGATGATGGTCGGGCGCAAGGTCTCGCGCCCCAAGGCGGAAAAAATGAAAGGCGGCGCGCCGGTTGTCGAGCTTGAAGGCGTTAGCGTCAAAGGCGAAGCCGGTCAGCGACCGCGGCTCGACAACATCTCCTTATGCGTGCGGCGGCATGAAATTGTCGCCATTGCCGGTGTTGCCGGCAACGGACAAAAGGAGCTGGCCGAGCTTCTGAGCGGCGTTTGCGCCCAAAACAGCGGTGTGATCAAGGTTGCCGGCGAGGCGGTCAAAACCAACTCGCCGCGGCAATTGCTGCAAATGGGCTTTGGCCGTATCCCTGAAGACCGCCACCATACCGGGACAATCGGCGAAATGACGGTGTGGGAAAATCTCATATCGGAAAGGCTGCGCCAGCCTCCTTTGTGGCGCTTTGGCCGCATCATCGACTTTGCCGCCTGCCGCAAAATGGCCGCCGGGCTTATGGAGCGGTTTGATATCCGCTGCAAGAACATGGATATCCAGACAAGGCTGCTTTCGGGCGGCAATATGCAAAAGCTCATTCTGGCGCGGATTTTATCGGCCGGGCCCAAATTCATTCTCGCCAACCAGCCGGTGCGCGGGCTTGATGAGGGCGCGATCGCCTTCGTGCATGAGCAGCTTCTTGATGCGCGCAAGGACGGGGCGGGGATTTTGCTCATATCCGAAGACCTTGACGAGATTTTCTCCATCGCCGACCGGGTCGGCGTCATCTATCACGGCACGGTGAGCCCTTTGATGGATGTGCGTGAAACCACCATCGGACAAATCGGCGCCATGATGGGCGGCCATATGAAGACGGCGGCCTGAAGATGCAGCTTGAACCGCGCGAAAATATATCCTTGCTGCGCATCTTTCTGGCGCCGGTATTTGCCATTCTCATCGCCTTTATCATCTGCGCCGGACTGATCATCTGGGCCGGGGAGCCGGTATTGCAGGCTTACGGGCATCTCTTCAAGGGGGCGTTTGGTTCACGCTTTGCCATTTCCGAAACCCTGAACCGGGCCACGCCCTTGATCTTCACCGGGCTGGCGGCGGCGGTGGCCTTTCGCGCCAAATTCTGGAATATCGGCGCCGAGGGCCAGCTTTATTTCGGCGCGC
>CAZIVB010000271.1:0-2638 GCA_964542565.1 uncultured Hyphomicrobiales bacterium
ATGCTTTTGGCGATTGTCTGGTCAACTCGCTCTATGCGGTTTATCGGCGCGAGCCCGATGGGTTTGCGGCAAAATATTTTGAGCTTCTGGAAGCGGGCGGCACCAAGCATCATTCGGAACTGCTCAAGCCCTTTGGCCTCGATGCCCGCGATCCGGCTTTCTGGAATGAGGGGCTCAACATGATCTCGGGCTTTATTGATGAGCTGGAAGGGATGTAAGCTGCGGTTGACAGAAGAAAGCAACACCCCGGAGTGGGCTGAATTATACGATAATATTTGTGGATAGTGCATTGCCGGATTCGCGCCAGCGCGTGACTGGCGGGAAGGCAGAGAGGTAAAATCCAGTAAATTAGAATTATTCTAAAGATTATTCCTTATGCCCTCTTGTGTTTTGCAAAAAGCGTACTTAATGATGTTCCTGTATGGCTTGTTGCGGCGCGCGCCGCGGCAGGGGGTTTTGTGAAGCAAATTTGGAAAAATCAAGATGAAAATCGCTGTTCCGGCGGAGAAAAATGATCCACGTGTTGCCGCCTCGCCTGAGTCGGTGGCCAAATTCATTGAACTGGGCATGGATGTCGCCGTGCTCAAGGGCGCGGGCAAGAATGCGGGCATAACCGATGAGGCGTTTCGCGGCGCCGGGGCGGTGATTGCCTCAAGCGCCAAAACCCTGCTGAAAGACGCCGATATCGTGCTCAAGCTCAACCGGCCCTCGGCCGATGAGATCGCGGCGATGAAAAAGGGCGCGATGGTCATGGCGGTGATGAACCCGTTTGATGACAAAAAGGCTATAGAAGCGATGGCCAAGGCCGGGCTGGTGGCCTTTGCCATGGAGCTGATGCCGCGCATCACCCGGGCGCAGTCGATGGATGTGCTCTCCTCCCAGTCCAATCTGGCGGGCTATCGCAGTGTCATCGATGCGGCGGGCGAATATGCCAGCGCCTTTCCGATGATGATGACGGCGGCGGGCACGGTTGCCCCGGCGCGGGTGTTCGTGATGGGGGCAGGGGTTGCCGGTTTGCAGGCGATTGCGACCGCCAAACGGCTGGGCGCGATTGTCTCGGCCACCGATGTGCGCCGCGCGGCGGAAGAACAGGTGGCCTCTCTTGGCGGCAAGTTCATCATGGTGGAAAGTGATGAAGAGGGCGAGACGGCGGGCGGCTACGCCAGGGAGATGAGCGAGGATTTCAAAAAGCGCCAGGCGGAACTGGTGGCGGATCATATCGCCAAGCAGGATGTGGTGATCACCACAGCGCTCATTCCGGGGCGTCCGGCGCCCAAACTGATTACCAAAGCCATGGTGGAGAGCATGAAGCCCGGCTCGGTGATTGTCGATCTGGCGGCGGAGCGCGGCGGCAATTGCGAGCTTTCCAAACCGGGCAAGGTGACGGTGCACAAGGGCGTCAAGATTATCGCCCATACCAATGTCGCGGGAAGGGTGGCGGCGGATGCCTCGCAGCTTTATGCCCGCAATCTTTACAATTTCATCGCTTCCCAGTTCGACAAGGACAAGGGCGGGCTCGCCATCGACTGGGAGGATGAAATCATTACGGGAACGGCGCTGACGAAAGATGGGGAAATCATCTTGCCGGCGCTCAAAGACAGCGAGGGTTCGGCATGAGCAGCAGCATGAATGTAATGGAAGCGGCCGCCAAGGCGCAAGAAGCGGCGGATCAGGCTCTGGCCTCGGCGCATCAGGCGCAGGGCTTTGCCGATATCGCGGTGGCGGCCTTGACCAGCGCCGCGCAGGCGACCGGGCTGGGCGGCGGCGAGATTGACCCGTTTGTATTCCGGCTGGCGATTTTCGTGCTGGCGATTTTTGTCGGCTATTTCGTGGTCTGGAGCGTGACTCCGGCGCTGCATACGCCGCTGATGTCGGTGACCAACGCCATTTCCTCGGTGATTGTCGTCGGTGCCTTGCTGGCGGTGGGGGCCGACCTGATGGGTGGCTCGCTATGGTCCAAGGTTTTCGGGTTTTTGGGGCTTGTGATGGCCTCGGTGAATATTTTCGGCGGCTTTCTAGTCACCCAGCGCATGCTCGCCATGTACAAGAAGAAGGGTTAAGCGGATGTCAGCAAATATAGTCGCGCTGCTTTATCTTGTCTCCGGCGTGTTGTT
Source organism: uncultured Hyphomicrobiales bacterium (assembly GCA_964542565.1). GTDB lineage: Bacteria > Pseudomonadota > Alphaproteobacteria > Rhizobiales > BM303 > BM303. The sequence goes on from CAZIVB010000271.1 coordinate 2,115, forward strand.
CATTCTGGCCTTAAGGGGTCTTTCCTCGCCTGAAACCTCGCGTCAAGGCAATATGATGGGTATGGCGGGCATGGCGATCGCCATTGTCACCACGCTTATTGTCGCCTCGCCCTCATCCATGAGCTGGGCGCTGATCGTGGCCGGTATCGCCATTGGCGGCGGCATCGGCGCGGTGATCGCCAGGCGTATCCCCATGACGGCCATGCCGCAACTTGTGGCGGCGTTTCACTCCCTCGTCGGTATGGCGGCGGTGATGGTGGCGGCGGCGGCACTTTATTCCCCGGCGGCCTTTGGCATTGGAATGGTGGGGCAAATCCACGGCGCTTCTCTGGTTGAGATGTCGCTGGGGGCCGCGATTGGCGCTGTCACCTTTACCGGTTCGGTCATCGCCTTTGCCAAATTGCAGGGCACGATGTCGGGGGCGTCCATTTTGCTCCCCGGGCGTCATTTTGTGAACGGCGCCCTTGCCCTTGCTCTCGTGGTGGTGATCGCCTGGTTTGCGGCAACCGAAAGCCATGTCGCCT
>CAZIVB010000272.1:0-2557 GCA_964542565.1 uncultured Hyphomicrobiales bacterium
GACTATTCCGGCATAATCGGCGACAAGGGCGTTGCGCCTTATGTTGTAGATGAAAATTCGGTATTCAAAGCGCGGTTTTTCCCCCATGCCAGGCTTAATTTTGCCGAAAACCTGTTGCGCCGGCGCGGCGCAAGGCCGGTTCTGATTTTTCGCGGCGAAGGGGCGCAGGAGCGCACCTTAAGCGCCGATGAGCTTTATGATCTCGTCTCGCGTCTGCGCCGCGCCTTTGCCGGACGCGGCCTGAAATCCGGCGACCGGGTGGCGGCCATGCTGCCCAATATTCCCGAAACCATTGCCGTCATGCTGGCGGTCACCTCGCTTGGCGCCATATGGTCGTCCTGCTCGCCCGATTTTGGCGTTACCGGCGTTCTTGACCGTTTCGGCCAGATCGAGCCGAAATTCTTCATCACCGGCGATTATTACGAATATAACGGCAAAACCCACAACATACTGGACAAGGCGCGTGAAATTGCCGCCGGTCTGGAAACGGTGGCGGAAACCATCATTGTGCCCTATTCAGGCGCCGCCGATCCGCAAGAGGCAGGCGGCATGACAACTCTTGCGCGGTTCATAGCCGATTATGAGCCTGAAGAAATCGAATTTGAGCGTTTTGCCTTTGACCATCCGCTCTATATCCTGTTTTCCAGCGGCACCACCGGCAAGCCCAAATGCATCGTGCACGGGGCCGGCGGTACATTGTTGCAGCATCTTAAAGAGCATATCCTGCACTGCGACATCAAGCCGGGCGAGAGGTTGTTCTATTTTACCACCTGCGGCTGGATGATGTGGAACTGGCTGGTTTCGGGGCTGGCGGCGGAGGCCGTCCTGCTGCTGTTTGACGGCTCGCCCTTCTACCCCCATCGCCGGGCATTGTTTGATTTTGCCGAAAAGGCCCGGATGAATATTTTCGGCACCTCGGCCAAATATATCGACGCGCTCAAAAAGGGCGGCATCATCCCCATGGCGACCCATGATCTGAAGTTTTTACGGCTGATGTGCTCCACCGGCTCGCCGCTGGCGGCCGAAAGCTTTGATTATGTCTATGAAGCCATCCGGAACGAGATGCAACTGGCCTCCATTGCCGGGGGGACCGATATTGTCTCCTGCTTTGTGCTGGGTAACCCGGTGCGCCCGGTCTGGCGCGGTGAAATCCAGGGCGCCGGGCTCGGCATGGCGGTTGAGGTCTTTAATGATGCCGGCGAGCCGGTCAGGGAGGAAAAGGGCGAGTTGGTCTGCACCCGGCCCTTCCCCTCAAGGCCGGTCCGGTTCTGGAATGACGAGGGTGACAAAAAATACCACAAGGCCTATTTCGAGCGCTTTGACAATTGCTGGCATCACGGCGATCTGGTCGAGCTGACCACTCATGACGGCATCATCATGCATGGCCGCTCCGACGCCACCTTGAACCCCGGCGGCGTGCGCATCGGCACCTCGGAGATTTACGCCGTGGTCGAGCAGATGGACGAAGTCAAGGAGGCGATCGCCATCGGACAGAAATGGAAGGATGATGTGCGCATTATTCTGTTCACGGTGCTGGCCGAAGGGGTCAAGATGGAGCAGGAGCTTTTCAAGAAAATACGCAACCGCATCCGCGCCGGCGCTTCGCCGCGCCATATGCCGGCCAAGGTGATCGCCGTTGCCGATATCCCGCGCACCAAATCGGGCAAGATCACCGAGATCGCGGTGCGCGATGTTGTCCATGGCCGCGAGGTGAAAAACCTTGAGGCGCTCGCCAATCCCGAAGCTCTTGAGCACTACCGCGATCTGCCGGAACTAAAATCGTGAAACTGTCGGCCTGGACCATATTCACCCCCGCTCTGGTGATTTTTGCCCTGCTGGCGCCAGCAGGAAGCCGCGCTCAGGCCGCCGAAAACCTTACCATCGCCGCCGCTTCGAGCCTGCGCTATGTCCTGCCCGATCTTGTGCGTGGATTTGAACGCCAATACCCGCAAGCCAGAATTGAAGTGATTTACGGCTCATCGGGCAAGATGCGCACCCAGATTATCAACGGCGCTCCATTTGATCTATTTTTATCCGCCGATATGGCGTATCCGCAATCGCTTGTTGACCAGGGAATGACCACGGGGCAGGTGCGGGTTTTCGCCCTTGGCCGCCTCGCCATCTGGAGCCTGCGGCGTAATGTTGAGGGCTTTGATGTAAGGGATCTGCTTGCGCCCTCGTTCAAACGCATCGCCATCGCCAACCCGGCGCACGCCCCTTACGGCCTGGCGGCCAGACAGGCGCTGCAATCGCGCGGCGTCTGGGGGCCTTTATATGCGCGCTTTGTGTTCGGCGAGAATATCGGCCAGACGGCGCATTTTGTCCTGAGCGGCGCGGTGGATGCAGGGCTGATTGCCTTTTCACTGGTCCTCTCGCCGGGCATGATCGGCAAGGGCAGCCATGCCATCATTCCCGCTAATCTACATCAGCCGATCCGGCACGGTCTCGTGGAAATCCGCCACAAAACCCCGAAGCCTCTCGCCAGGGCCTTTGCCGCCTATCTGCTCTCGCGCGCCGTTCACGCCATCTTGCAGCGCTACGGTTTTGAAAAACCGGA
>CAZIVB010000273.1:0-1399 GCA_964542565.1 uncultured Hyphomicrobiales bacterium
ATTGGGGCACTGCCACCTCGCCCATCTATCATGCGCTGGAGGCGGGAATTGACGTGCATGTCTGGGTCGATGAAACCCGGCCGCGCAATCAGGGCGCCCATCTGACCGCATGGGAGATGGTGCATCACGGGGTTTCGCATCAGCTTATTGTCGATAACGCCGGCGGCCATCTGATGCAGCACGGCGAGGTGGATCTGGTTATTACCGGCACCGACCGCACCACCGGGCATGGCGATGTCTGCAACAAGATCGGCACATACCTGAAGGCACTGGCGGCAAGGGACAACGCGATCCCGTTTTATGTCGCCCTGCCCTCGCCGACCATTGACTGGACATTAAAAGACGGCGTGAAGGACATCCCCATTGAAGAGCGCGATGATGAAGAGGTGCTCAAAATCTGGGGCAAACTCGAAGACGGCTCGGTTGCGCAGGTGCAAATTGCGCCCGATGGCACAAGGGGCGGCAATCCGGCATTCGATGTCACGCCGGGACATCTGGTCACCGGCCTGATTACCGAGCGGGGAATATGCGCGGCTTCGCGCAAAGGTCTGGCCGGGTTGTTTCCGCAACGCGCATTATAAATTATCAATAAATTCAAGAGGAAGCCGCCACATGGTTCGCAATAAATGGAATGAGCAGGATGCCGGAAAATGGCTCGATGCGGCAGGCGATGATCCGGCGGACCGCGAACTGGCCTTGCGGGTTTACTCATCAAGGCTGATCGGCTCCGACCCGGATCTGGTGATGCATGGCGGCGGCAATACCTCCGTCAAGCTCAACCGCAAGGATATTTTCGGCAATACAATCCGGGTGCTGCATGTCAAGGGCAGCGGCTGGGATCTGGCCAGCATTGAAGCGGCGGGCCTGCCCGCCGTGCGGCTCGATCCGTTGCAGGAATTATGCGCTCTGGAGGCGCTGCCTGATGAGGATATGATCAATGTCCAGCGCTGCAATCTGCTCGATTCCACCTCGCCGAACCCCTCGGTTGAAACCCTGCTGCATGCCTATCTGCCGCATGTTTATGTCGATCACACCCACGCCACCGCCATGCTCACCCTGGCCAATCTGCCTGAGGCCGAGGCGGTGGTGAAAGCGATTTTCGGTGATAAAATGGCGCTGGTCCCTTTTATCATGCCCGGGTTCGAGCTGGCGAAACGGGCGGCGGCGATTTATGAAAAATCGCCCCGTGTCGAAGGGCTGCTCCTGCTCAATCACGGCCATTTCGCCTTTGGCGAGACAGCAAAACAATCTTATGACCGGCTGATTGAACAGACAAACAAGGTGGAGAAATGGATTGAACAAAACGGCGGCCGGGTGAAAACGCCGCTGCGAACCCCTGTGCCGGAAATGCTGGCGGCGGCGGCGCAAATCCTCCCCGTCCTGCGCGGCGTAATCGGCA
>CAZIVB010000273.1:1499-2556 GCA_964542565.1 uncultured Hyphomicrobiales bacterium
ACAAAACCATGCTGGCTCCGGCCCCGAATCTGGCCTGGATTGAAGGCGTCGGCGTGGTGGGTATCGGCGCAAACGCCAAAGCGGCGGGTGTGGCCGCCGATCTGGCGGAACAAAACCTCACCGTCATGGCCAATGGCGAGGATTGCGGCGGGTTTTATCCCGTGAGCGAAGAACAGGTCTTTGATATGGAATACTGGTCGCTGGAGCAGGCCAAGCTGGGCAAGGCCAAGGCGCCAGAGCTGAACGGCCATATTGTCATGATCACCGGCGGCGGCGGGGCGATCGGTCTGGCGGCGGCAAAGGGTTTTGCGGCAAAAGGGGCCGATATCTTTCTTGTTGAACGGGATGAAGCGGCGCTGGGCAAAGCCCTTGAGGAGCTTGGCGGCGGCCATGGTGGAATTGTTCTTGATGTCACGGCCAGGGGCGCGGCCGAACGCGCCATGAGCGCCTGCACCGCCCGTTTTGGCGGGCTTGATATTCTGCTCTCAAATGCCGGGGCCGCCTGGAGCGGCGCGCTGGCCGGGCTTGATGAAGACGTGCTCAGAAAGAGCTTCGAGCTGAACTTTTTCGCTCATTACGCCTTTGCAAGAGAAGCGGCAAAGCTGTTTGAAACCCAGGGGTGCGGCGGGCAAATCCTGTTCAATATTTCCAAACAGGCGGTTAATCCAGGTAAAAACTTCGGCGCTTACGGCCTGCCCAAGGCCGCCACCTTCTTTCTGCTGCGCCAGCTGGCGCTGGAGCTTGGCGAGGCGGGGGTGCGGGTCAACGGGGTCAATGCCGACCGCATCCGCTCCGGGCTGCTTGATGATGATTTTATCGCCGAGCGTTCAAAGGCGCGCGGTATTGACGAGCAAAGCTATATGGCGGGCAACCTGCTGCAAAGGGAAGTGGAGGCGCACCATGTCGGTGAGGCCTTTGTCGCCCTTGCTTTAAGCACGCGCACAACCGCCCATGTCCTGACCGTCGATGGCGGCAATATCGAGGCGGCCTTGCGTTAGAGTCTTTCACGTTCAGTCGGCACCGGCCCGCTTGCATGTTCGCTGCGAGCATTGAACAT
>CAZIVB010000274.1:0-2552 GCA_964542565.1 uncultured Hyphomicrobiales bacterium
TTTGATTGATGCCGGTGATGCATATAAAGCCATTGAGGCGCTAAAAGCGTGGCTCGCCCGCGAAGCGGGGGTTGATTGGGGGTATGATAACAGTCCTTTTGTACCTCCGTATGTAAATGAACCAGCCTATCGGGTTATTCTGGCACAATGGCTAAAACTGGTCGAGATTGGCGCGGTGCATTCAACAATCCCGGCGAGGCCGTTCGGCGATTTAGAGAATTACGCCCGTGTCGTCACCCGGCACCCCAATTTCACATTTTACAAGCAGGCCGACTGGAACACGCTGATGTCGGCGCTCGGCCGCAAGCTCAGATATGAGATGAATAAGCAAAACTGATGGCCTCGCACATTAAACAAACAGTTATGATAGGTCCCCACCGCCTTATTTTGGGGGATGCTTACCGTGTTTTGCCGGAGTTTGGCTGGTTTGATGCGCTGGTGACAGACCCGCCTTATGTGCTGGCCACGTCAGGCGGCGGGAGATATCGCAAACAAAGAAAAATGCTGGATACGATAGAAACTGAAGGCCTTAGCCGGGGTTTTGATGTTTCAATCTTGTCGTGGAAATATGCCCGCGCGATTATTTGCTTTTGCAGCAATGACCAGCTCTTTGAAGTCGGCATGCGCCTACGCCAGGGATTTCATCGCACAGTCGTTTGTCAATGGCATAAAACCAATCCGCAGCCCGTTGCCAACAAACATTACCGGCCGGATACGGAATTCTACGTTCATGCCTGGCAACAAGGTTTCCATCCTCAGGGTGATCTAGCTGACAAGGCCCGGTTCCTATTATCCCCTGTCGGAAAATCATCTTACGATCACCCAACGGTCAAGCCCGATGCAGTAATGAACAAGATCATTACCAATGTGGCCGGGAGAGATATCTGCGACCCTTTCATGGGAACCGGTTCAACCGGCGTTGCCGCAATACGCGCAGGCCGAATTTTTACCGGCATTGAGAATTCTAAAAAGTACTTTAAAACGGCTGTCCGGCGGATTACTCAAGCTTATGCCGGTGCCGCATGAAAAAATCTTTGCCGACAACCGATCATGCCGTATTGCGCTATCTGGAACGCATCGCCGCCATTGATATAGAGGCGATCCGCCAGCGCATTCATGATGACGCCCATCAAGCGCTGGCCTCAGGGGCTGCCGGCATCACCGTCAACGGCATTGCCTATCGTATCCAGGGCGGCTTCGTAATTACGGTCTGGAAGGAACAATGCCACGCCCGCCCGCTCAACTGGCCGGACGGAGGCGGTGATGCCTGAGTTTTATCACCCGTCTGGCCGGGGAGCAGCTTTACTTAACGAGACCGTAAGCTTTTGCCACACGCAGGGCTTTTGTGCAGTGATCTCGTCTTTGCAGGCTGGTCATCTTTTTGAAAGACATAACGGCACCATAAACCATGGTGTTGAGCGTACCTTCAAGGTTAATATCATCAGCCTCGATATTTTTTACAAAATACTTGACCATAGCGTTTTCATTGACCGTGAACCCGCAAGGCTCTGTCGCGGCAATGACGGTTGCAGCCTGAAACATAACTTTATAGTCATCTGCCATGGCAGGGCTGGCCACCGTAGCCAGCATGAAAACTATAAACAATCGGCGCATACTCGCCTCCATTTGAAAAATCCAACAATTCACCTTAGCGGCGCGCTGCTTTGCGATCAATGCATTGAAGCTGGAAACCAACCATGACTGGTAGCTATTCCTATCTCCCGGGCGTTCTTGCCGAGATTGCGGAAACCGCAAATCTTAAAGCGGCGCTGGCTGTTGCCGAGGTGAAGGGCGGCGCCCGGGTCTATATTCCGGCCAAAGCGCCGGATGAGCATTGGTTAACTCTGTGCGCCGGCCGGGCGGCGGCAGATAAAATCTGTAAGCATTTCGCCAATGATGAGCGCGGCATGGAAATTCTCATTCCCCTGGGTCCGACCGCGGGCTGGGGCGCGGTGCGGCGGCGGATTTATGCTCTGCTTGACGAGGGGCGAAATGCGGCCGATATTGCCCGCAGGCTCAAAGTCCATGAGCGCACGGTGCGCCGTCACCGAAAAAAACAAAACAAATCATCTCAAAACGATCTGTTTGAAAGCCTGTAGCGTGGACATCTGTCCGCGTTATTGCGGGTTGCGATCCCGATTAATTTCAAATCTGAATTTAACCGGGATTGCAACATGGCTTTTAACTTTTCGAAACGATCACTAAAAAATCTTGAGGGTGTGCGGCCAGAACTTGTCAAAGTGGTCAGACGCGCCCTTGAGATCAGCCAGGTGGATTTCACCGTCATTGAAGGTGTGCGCACGATTAACGAACAACGCGATCTTGTCAAAAGCGGCGCATCGCGCACCATGCGATCACGCCATTTGACTGGCCATGCCGTCGATCTTGCCCCCTATCTGAACGGAAGAATCCGCTGGGACTGGTCGCTATTCTATCCCATCGCCAAAGCCATGAAACAGGCCGCCAAAGAGTTGAACGTCAAAATCCGCTGGGGTGGCGACTGGAAGCGCTTCAAGGACGGCCCGCATTTTCAACTGCAATGGAAACATTAT
>CAZIVB010000275.1:0-2519 GCA_964542565.1 uncultured Hyphomicrobiales bacterium
GGTGGCCGAGGCCACCGGGGCGAATGTGTTTTTTGTCAAGGACGGTGAGTTGCATACGCCGGTGCCGGATTGCTTCCTCGACGGCATCACCCGCCGCACGGTGATCGAGCTTGCCGGACGGCGCCAGATCAAGGTGAATGAGCGGGTGATCATGCCCGAAGAAATGGACACATTCGAGCAATGCTTCCTCACCGGCTCGGCGGCGGAGGTGACGCCGGTTTCGCAAATCGGGTCGTATAATTTCAAAGTCGGCGAGATCAGCAAGGTGCTGATGGAAGATTACACCAGGGAAGTGCAGCCGTAATTTGTTTCCACGGGAACCGGGTTCCGGTTCCCGTGGAATTATGATTAACGGGGCTGTAGCGGCGGGTTATGCCGCGGCCCTGCGTCCGGGGCGGCCCCGGCTGCTGTTACGTTTCCTGTTTGCACCCTTGTCTGCGCCGGCTGCGGCGCGGCGCGGGTTCTGATTGTTGCGGCTGCGGTTGCGCGCGCGGTTTTTGCGGGCTTTGCCCGGGGCCTTGCCTTCATCTTCCCCCGGCTCGCCGCTGGCGACATGGGGGGTAACGCCCATCAGTTTTTCGATATTGCGCAGCAGGTGGTTTTCCGCCGGGGCGCAAAAAGCCACAGCTTCACCTGTTGCTCCGGCTCTTGCGGTGCGGCCGATGCGGTGAACATAGTTTTCCGGCACTTCGGGCAGATCGAAATTGTACACATGGCTGACACCCGGAACGTCGATGCCGCGCGCGGCGACATCGGTTGCCACCAGAATGCGGATATCGCCGTTTTTAAACGCTTTTAGAGCGCGGTCGCGCTGACCCTGGCTTTTGTTGCCATGAATGGAGCCGGCGGGCAGGCCGTGGGCGACAAGGTTTTTCATCAGCTTTTCGGCGCCGCGTTTGGTGCGGGAAAAAACCAGTGAGATATCCTCGTCGCGTTTGCCAAGGCATTGTTTGAGCAGACCGGCCTTGGCGCCCTGATCGACAAAATGCACCGACTGGCGAACCTTGTCGGCGGCGCGTCCGGGCGGAGCCATTTCAAGACGTTCCGGATTGTTCAGATAGGTGCGCGAGATCTCGGCCATCTGTTTGGGCATGGTGGCGGAAAACAGCAGGGTCTGGCGCGGCGTGCCGAGAAGCTTGGCGATCTTGCGCAGCGAATGAATAAAGCCAAGATCAAGCATCTGGTCGGCCTCATCGAGAACCAGAAACTTTGCCGTGTTGAGAAACAGCGCCTTGCGATCAGCCAGATCAAGCAGGCGGCCGGGGGTGGCCACCAGAATATCGGTGCCGCGGGCGAGATTTTTCTTCTGCATGTGAATGGATGATCCGCCAACGATGCATGTGACCCGCAAGGGGGTGCCACGGACATAATCGCGCATATTGGCGGCGATCTGGTTGGCGAGCTCGCGGGTGGGGGCCAGGATCAGCGCCCGGACGGTTTGCGGCGCGGGTTTGGATTTGATCTTCAGCAGATGGTCGATGAGCGGCAGGCCGAAGGCGGCCGTCTTGCCGGTGCCGGTCTGGGCGAGGCCCATCACGTCCTTGCCTTCAAGCAGGAGCGGAATGGCCTTTTGCTGGATCGGGGTCGGGGTGTCATATCCCAGTTTGGTGACGGTTTTAGCGAGTGTTTCGGAAAGCCCGAGGGCTTTGAATTGTGACAATGGATATACCTTTTTGATTGGTGCGCAAGGCTGTTGCCCGGCGCTGAAAAAATAATAAGCAAGAGCATCTGCCGCGCCGGGAATGGCGGGCAGCGCCCTGATCGAGTTGCGGTCTGCGATCATTTCTTGCGCTGAAGGACCGGATTGCCCCGATCAGCGCCTTGATCGCATAGTACCCCCGCGTGAAATGGGAACATGTTGATTTGGCTTGCGGCGAATAAACAACCGCAAGGGTTTTGTCCTGCGCCTTTAAAAAGGGAGCAGTGCGTTGTCAGCACTCTCAATTTTCGAGAAAAAAGGGCGGGCTGCTCACGCGGCAGCCAATGACTTGATAGCGGGTATATCGGCCAGTTGATGATCAAAGTCAAGGTGCAAGGTGTTTTTTTACGCGGTGAAAGGCACTTCGCCGCGTGATTATTTATCCTGCCAGCGTTTGATTGCGTGATCATCGCTTTCTCTGGCATCCACCCATTCGGCCCCGTCCGGGCCTTCTTCGAGTTTCCAGAAGGGGGCCTTGGTCTTGAGCCAGTCCATGAGATATTCGGCGGCTTCAAAGGCGGCCTGGCGGTGGCTTGAGGCGGTGATGACAAGCACGATGTTTTCGCCCGGCTCAAGGCGGCCATAGCGGTGAATGATGAGGCAGGCGCTCAGGGGCCAGCGGGCACGGGCCTCGGCCTCGATCTCCTTAAGGGCCTTTTCCGTCATGCCGGGATAGTGCTCAAGGGTCATGGCGCTAATGCCGTTCTGGTCCTTGCCGCCGCGCACAAGACCGGTGAAGCTGACCACGGCGCCGATATCATGGTTTCCCCCGGTGAGGGCGGCCATCTCGGCGGCGAGGTCGAAATTATCTTCCTGAACC
>CAZIVB010000276.1:0-2517 GCA_964542565.1 uncultured Hyphomicrobiales bacterium
GCGCCCAGCTCCTGCAACAGATCATCATAGCGCCCGCCGCCGGCCAGCGGGCCATCGCCCGGCCCCGCCGGGGCTTCGAGCTGGAACACAAAGCCGGAATAATATTCAAACTGGCGGCCAAATTCAGTGTCAAAAGCGGCTGTGTCCAGATCAAAACCCTGCGCTTCAAGCAAATCAAGGCGGCGGGCAAAGGCGGCAAGCGGTGCGCCAAGGTCGATGCCGTCCCCTTGCGTCAGGGCCGAGATGGTCTCGAGGCACTCACGCGGATTGCCGCTGATTTGCAGATAATTCTGGATTAGCCGGACATACTCATCCGCCAGCGCTTCGGCGGCCCGGTCGGCGGCATGTTCCAGCATCCGTGCGGCGATCTCCTCAACCGAGCGCCCGCCGAACAGGGGGATGTTGCGCGCCTCAAGGGTCTTGTCAATCCGCCTTGCCATGGCCTCGGGGGAAAGCGCGGCGAGGTCTTGCAATAACTCTTTTTCGCGGCTCTCGGCCCGCATGGCCGCGCCATGTTCGCCAAGGCTCACCAGCAGGGTGTGAAAGGCGTCGGGACGCCAGAATTTGTGCAGCAGGCGGCGGCGCCAGCGCGGCGGCATGTCGATTTGTTGCAGCAGGGCGCGGAAAATCCCCGGATCACCAAGGTGCAGGGTAAAATCGGCCACCCCCGCCTGGCGAAGCGCCTTTGCGCTCAGCCCGGCGATGCGGGCGTCCGCCGCTTCAAAGTCATCATCATGAAAGCACTCGATGCCGATCTGTTCAAACTCGCGCGGATGCTCCACGGTGGTATAGCCGGCCTCATTGGCATTCGCGCTGGCGGCGCGGCCTTGCCGGATTTTCCAGCGGTTTTGATAGCGAAAGGCGGGGCCTGCGTAGCTGTAACAGCGCGGGGCGAGGCAATCGGGGTTGCGGGCCAGATAGATGCGCGCCACCGGGAGGGTAAAATCGGGCCGCAGGCAAAGCTCCGCGCCGCCCGGATCGGTAAAGACATAGGTGCGGGCGCGGATGCTCTCGCCCAGCCGGTCAAGAAACGGGTCTGCCGGTTGCAAGATATCCGGCGCGACCCGTTCACCGCCCGCGGCTTTGAAAACGCCCAGTACGGCCTTTTCAATCGCGCCCAGAGCGTCCAGCGTATCAGCCGATTTTTGTGTCATGATCTGTCAAACAGCGCCAAGTTTCCGGTCCAGTTCCTCAATGATGTCCGCGCCCAGCGGCATTTGCGGCGGGCGGATATTGGCCCAGCTTGCATCGCCCTTGCGCCGGGCAATGAGCCCCTTGGCGGCGGGGAAAAGCGGATAGGCGGCCACCGTGCGGCGTTTGCGGCTGAGCTTGTCCTGCAAGGCGTTGGCCTCTGGCCCCTGCCAGTTTTGCATGACCGCCGCGCCCTCTTTGGCAAACAGGTTGAAGGTTGCCGAAATGCTGCCGGCAAAACCGGCGCGCAGGCCATCGAGCAGATATTCCTCGGTGCCGCTAAAAACATCAAAATCATCCAGCGCTTCATGCTGCTGCTTCATTTCGGCAAAATCGCCGGAGCTGTTCTTGAGGCCCACGATAACGCCGGGGAAAGCCTCTCGCAGGCGAATGATGGTCTCCAGCGCGATATCTATGCCCGACATTTTGGGAAAATCATAGATGTAAAACGGGATCTGATCGGCGCCGATCATCTCGATGGTATGGGCGTAAGCGGCGAAAATCCCTTCCTGGGAGACATCGCGGTAGAAAAACGGCGGCATTACCAGAACCCCCGCCGCGCCGCTCCGGCAAGCCTTTTTGGCCAGCGCCACGGTCTCGGGCAGATTGCAGCAGCCGACGCCGACAATGGTGCGGGGGCTCAAACCCGCCTCGGCCACCGCTTCCATAACGCCAAGCCGTTCGGCAAAGGACAGCGAATTGGCCTCGCAGGTGGTGCCCATGGAGACAATGCCGTCACAGCCCGCCTCCAGCAATTCGGCGTAAAACGCCACCAGCTTTGCCATATTGACGGAAAAATCATCGTTGAACGGGGTGAGTGCAGCAGGCAAAATGCCCCGGATGCGCGGGCTCATCGGTTGCGCTCCAGTATTTTTCTGATTTGCGCCACAAGATCACCGCGCGGCACGCTGACCTGCGCCGCCTGCCCCGAGCGCCATTCCTCGTTATCGGTAATCTCCTTTGATTTTTGCGCCCCCAGCACGAGGTCCTTGATGGTCACCTCGCCCCTTTCGCGCTCATCGCCGCCCTCGATTACCACGGCGGGTGCGCCGCGCTTGTCGGCATATTTCATCTGGGCACGCATGCCTGAGCCGCCCATATAAACCTCCGCCCTGATCCCGGCCTCGCGCAGCTCGCGCGCCATGGCCTGATAGCCCGCCATCTCATCCTTATCCATCACCAGCACGATCACCGGGGCAGAGGCCGAAGCGCTCTCCAGCTTGCCCAGCGCGTGAAGGGCGGCGTAAAGGCGGCTGAGGCCCAGCGAAAAGCCGGTGGCCGGAACCGGCTGGCCCTTAAAACGCGCCACCAGGGAATCATAGCGCC
>CAZIVB010000277.1:0-2258 GCA_964542565.1 uncultured Hyphomicrobiales bacterium
CATGACGTTCTCCTTACAGTTGCCGCCGCGGGCGTCAACCGCCCTGATATCCCGCAACGCATGGGGCACTATCCGCCCCCCGAAGGCGCGCCGGAGGAGCCAGGACTTGAGGTTGCCGGAAGAATTGCCGCCCTGGGGGCAAAAACCGGCCGTTTCAGGATTGGCGAGCCGGTCTGCGCCCTGCTCACCGGCGGCGGCTATGCGCAATATGCCGTTGCAAATGAAAACTGTGTCCTGCCGGTGCCGGCCTCTTTAAGCCTGGAGGAGGCCGCTGCCCTGCCCGAGACATTTTTTACCGTCTGGTCGAATTTGTTTGACCGCGCAAGGCTGGAGCGCGGCGAAACCCTGCTTGTCCATGGCGGCGCAAGCGGCATCGGCACGGCGGCGATCCAGATCGCCCGGGCCATGGGGGCCGTGGTTTTCGCCACCGCAAGCTCGGATAAAAAATGCGCCGCTTGCAAAACGCTGGGCGCGGATCTGGCGATTAATTATCTGAAACAGGATTTTGTCAGCGCCGTCAAAGCCCGCACGCGCGGCAAAGGCGCCGATGTGATCCTGGATATGGTTGGCGGCGATTATATCGAGCGTAATTTCAACGCCGCCGCTGTTGAAGGCCGCATTGCGCTGATCGGTTTTATGGGCGGCGCATCGGCGGATGTCAATTTCATGCCGCTGTTGCTCAAGCGCCTCACCCTCACCGGCTCCACCTTGCGCGCCCGCTCCAATGAGGATAAAGGCGCCATCGCCCGGGCGCTTGAAAAAAACATCTGGCCCTATCTGGCGGCAGGCGCGATCAAACCGCTGATTGACCGCAGTTTTCCCCTGACCGAGGCCGCCAGGGCCCATGCCTATATGGAATCGGGCGCGCTCATCGGCAAGATTGTTCTTAAAACCGTCAAAAGTCATTGACCATAGCGGCAAAATCCTTTGCTTCTTTGGTCTTTGTGCTTATATAGAGGTTCATCCCTTTCATTTTTGAATCTTAATAGCCACCATCGCCCGTAAGCGAAGTGTCTGGAGGTAAAAGCCAATGTCGAGAACCCCGCTCATGCCCAAGGCGACGGCCGTCTGGCTGGTCGAAAACACGGCGCTGACATTCGAGCAGATCGCCACCTATTGCAACTTGCATGTTCTGGAAGTCAAGGGCATCGCCGACGGCGATGTCGCCCAGGGCATCAAGGGCATGGACCCGGTAGCTGCCGGTCAACTCAGCCGCTCCGAGCTGGAAAAAGCCCAGGCGGATTCGAGCCACAAGCTTCAAATGGCCGCCTCCAAGGTTAAAATTCCTGAAATCAAACGCAAAAGAGCGCCGCGCTACACGCCGCTTTCGCGCCGTCAGGACCGCCCGGCCGCCATCGCCTGGCTGCTGCGCAATCATCCCGAGTTGCGCGATTCGGAAATTATCAAGCTGGTGGGAACCACCAAACCAACAATTACCGCCATCCGCGAGCGCACCCACTGGAACTCGGCCGCCATTCAGCCCGCCGACCCGGTCACCCTGGGGCTTTGCCTGCAAACCGAACTTGACGCGGTGATTAAAAAGGCGGCCGAGCGCGTCGAACGCGAGCGCAAAAAGGAAGAAAAGGAAGCCATCAAGGCCGGCACCCTTCTGCCGACGGAAGAAACCGTCGAGCAAGCGGCCCCCAAGAGCGCGCCGCTGGCCGAACTCATCACCGCCGAAGAGGTGCAGCTTCACAAGGAAACCACCGAAAAAGCCGCCACCTTCGCCAATCTTTCCGAAAAACCGGAAGAAAAGGAAGCCGAAAAAGAATATGACGCCGAATCGGTATTCTCCGGCCTTTCCAAGCTGAAAGACAAGATGAAAGAGGAAGACAAGTAATCCGTCGCCCCTTTTGCCGATAGCGTGAAAGATTAACCCGGAGGCAAAGCTCCCAATGGATACCGGCTTTCGCCGGTATGACGGGGGTGGGCCGGTATAATGCGGGGGGGTCGGTATGCCAAGGCGAGGGCCTGGGGGCAAAAAAATGCCGATGGCATTATTCCCTGACCGGAACGGTGTAGTTCAGCCCCAGCCTGCCGCCATCGGCGTAAATCGTCTGGCCGGTCACATAGCTGGCGTCTTCCGACGCCAGGAAGGCGGCGATTGAGGCAACCTCTTCCGCCTTGCCGATACGGCCCATGGGGGTGCGCGACAAAACCGTTTTCTTCGCCTCCGCATCCTCATTCACCGAACTCAGCATCCGGGTCATGATCGAGCCCGGCCCGATGGCATTGACCCGGATTCCGTAAGGCGCCAG
>CAZIVB010000278.1:0-2223 GCA_964542565.1 uncultured Hyphomicrobiales bacterium
TCAAGCGCCGCGATCACCTTGACCACATTGGGATCATTGGCTTCCCGGCGCTCCTTGATAGGGCTGGCCAGCGTGGCGATATCGACATCTTTTACATCCAGAGGCCCCGCCGCCGCCCGGATGGCTTCGGGCGAAATCGTCGGCAAATCGCCCTGTAAATTGATGATTGTCTGATACCTGGCCTGCGGATCGCAAATCTCCAGCGCTTCATGGATCCGGTCCGAGCCGCTTTGATGCTGCGTCCCGGTCATGATCGCCTCGCCGCCGCGGGTGCGCACCGTATCGAAGATTTCGGCCGAATCGGTTGCCACCGCAACCCGCCCCATCCGCGCCGCAACGGCGCGCCGCCAGACATGCACAATCATTGCCTCCCCGGCAATCAGCGCCAGCGGCTTGCCGGGCAGACGGCTGGAGCCCATCCGCGCCGGGATGAGGATGATGGTATCTTGCGCCGTGTTCGGGTTCATATTCACTCCTGCTCCATTTCTCTACATGCCGCGCACAATTTTGTGAAAGGAAAAACGACATCCTTTCCTAATTCCCGCCCAGTTCTTATGATGGCGCAAGACAAAGGCAAGGTAAATCAAGGAAACCGCAAGCGTGAAAAACTCTCCCCTGCATATTTTATTCTCTCTGGCGTTGATCATTCTCGTTGCCGCACCGGCCATTGCGGCCGGGGCTGAAGAGCCGCCGCAATGGCGCAACGCCACCGCGCTGATCGGCAGCCCGCGCAACGGCGCCGATTTCAAACATTTCAAATATGTCAATGTGAAGGCGCCAAAAGGCGGCATCGCGCGGCTTTCCGATAACGGAACTTTTGACAATCTCAATTTTGTCATCCCCAAGGGCACAACCCCGATGGGCATCGGCCTGATTTATGATTCGCTGATGACCTCCTCGCTCGATGAAGTCTCCACCATGTATGGCCTCATTGCCGAGGCCCTGCGCTACCCGAAGGATTATTCCTGGGTCAGTTTCCGCCTGCGTGCGGGGGCCCGGTGGCATGACGGCAAGCCGGTCACGGTTGAGGATGTGATCTGGTCATTTGAAAAACTGACCAAACTGAACCCGCAGCAGGGCTTTTACTACCGCCATGTAAAAGAGGCGAAGAAAACCGGCGAGCGGGAAGTCACCTTCACCTTCAAGGTCAAGGGCAATCGCGAATTGCCCCATATTGTCGGCCAGTTGATGATCCTGCCCAAACACTGGTGGGAGGGGGCGGACGCCAAGGGCAACGGGCGCGATATCGCCTCGGGCACCCTTGAGCCGCCGCTGGGCTCTGGCCCCTATCGGATCAAATCGGTGGTTGCGGGCCGTTCCATCACCTATGAACGGGTGAAGGATTACTGGGCGCGGGATTTGAACGTCAATGTCGGCCAGCATAATTTCAACCGCATCCGCTATGAGTATTACCGCGACGGCGTGGTGCAGCTTGAAGCCTTCAAGGCGGATGATTTTGACTGGCGCGAGGAAAACACCGCCAAGAACTGGGCCACCGCCTATGATATTCCGGCGGTAAAAGACGGGCGGATCATCAAGGAGCTGTTTCCCGAGCGCGGCCGCGGGTTGATGGTCGGGTTTATTTTCAATCTGCGCCGTGAAAAATTCGCCGATCCGCGCCTGCGCCTGGCTTTTAACTATGCCTTTAACTTTGAGGAAATGAACCGGACGATTTTCTTCAACCAGTACAAGCGCCTCGGCTCCTATTTTTCCGGCACTGAACTGGCTTCAAAGGGGCTGCCCGAGGGCCGTGAACTGGAAATTCTTGAAACCGTGCGCGGCGAGGTTCCGCCGCAGGTGTTCACCAAAATGTACAAAAATCCGGTCTCGAAAGACCGGCGTGAGAGGCGCGGCAATCTGCGAAAAGCCATCAAACTGCTCAAAGAAGCCGGCTGGATAATCAGGAGCGGCAAGCTGGTCAATGCCAAAACCGGCGCGCCCTTCGAGATCGAATATCTGCTCAACGGCCCGGCCTTTGAGCGCGTCGCCCTGCGCTTCAAGAACAATCTGCGGCCGCTGGGGATTGATCTGCGTATCCGCACCGTTGACAGCTCGCAATATACCGCCCGCATCCGCTCGCGCGATTATGACATGATCTATACCGGCTGGGCTGAATCGCTCTCGCCCGGTAATGAGCTTCAGGGCTATTTCTCCTCTGCCGCCGCCGACCGGGCCGGCTCGCGCAACTATGCCGGGCTGAAAAACAAGGCCATCGACAAGCTG
>CAZIVB010000279.1:0-2146 GCA_964542565.1 uncultured Hyphomicrobiales bacterium
TTTCGGCGCGGCACGGCAAACTTCGAGGGGCTGGACTCTGGCCGATCCGCTCATTTTGCAGCAGTTGGGAGACCGGCGCGATGCTTTCAAGGATAAAAAATGGACCGCCGCGCCCTTGATCAACGGCAAATGGCAAGGCGGCAAATCTTTTCCCGTCCTCAATCCGGCCAATACCGGTGACGTGGCCGGCGAGGTGGTGGAGGCCAGCCCGGAACAGATTGAAACGGCAATAAAGCTGGCCCGCAGCGCCTGCAAAAGCTGGCGGCAAACCGCCCCCGATTACCGCGCCCGCCTTTTGCGCCGCATCGCGGATCTTTATGAGAAAAATGCCGCTGAATTGATGGTTCTGGCCGCCCGCGAGGCGGGAAAGACATGGGAAGACGGCATTGCCGAAGTCCGCGAGGCAGTGGATTTTTGCCGTTACTACGCCAACGGGTCCGAGGCGCTTTTCACCAGGGGCGGGCGTCAGGGGCGCGGGGTGTTTTTATGCATATCGCCGTGGAATTTCCCGCTGGCGATATTCACCGGCCAGATCACCGCCGCGCTGGTCAGCGGCAATGCGGTGATCGCCAAACCGGCGCAGCAAACCCCCTTGATGGCGGCGCGCGCGGTTGAGCTGATGCATGAGGCGGGCATCCCCGCAGATGTGCTGCAATTGCTCCCCGGCGGCGGGCCGCAGGTGGGCGGCGTTCTGGCGGCGGACCCGCGCATTGACGGGATTTGCTTCACCGGCTCCACCCGGACGGCGCAGATCATCAATCGCGCCATGGCCGCCAGCGGCAATGCGAAAGCCCCCCTGATCGCCGAAACCGGCGGGGTGAACGCCATGATTGTCGATTCCAGCGCCCTGCCGGAACAGGCGGTAACCGACATCATCTCCAGCGCCTTCCAGAGCGCCGGGCAGCGCTGTTCGGCCCTGCGGATTGTTTTTGTCCAGGCGGATATCGCCGATAGCCTCATTCCGCTGCTGAAGGGGGCCATGGATGAACTGGTCATTGGCGACCCGTGGCAGCTTGCCACTGATCTGGGCCCGGTTATCGACCGGCAGGCCAAAGCCGATATTGAGGCGCATTGCCGGGCGATGGAGGAAAGGGGCCGTCTGATCAAAAAACTTCGCATCCCCGAGGGTGTTGCCGGAAACGGGTATTTCATCGCCCCCGCCGCCTACTCGCTGGAGGCAATGGATGAGCTCAAACGCGAAATTTTCGGCCCCGTCCTTCACCTTGTCACCTTTGAGGCGCAGGATTTGGCCGCGGTGGTCGAGAGCATAAACGCCAGTGGTTACGGCCTCACCCTGGGGGTGCACACAAGAGTGGACAGCCGGGTGCAGGCGATTTGCGACAAGGCGCATATCGG
Source organism: uncultured Hyphomicrobiales bacterium (assembly GCA_964542565.1). Classification (GTDB taxonomy): domain Bacteria; phylum Pseudomonadota; class Alphaproteobacteria; order Rhizobiales; family BM303; genus BM303. The sequence continues at coordinate 1,357 of CAZIVB010000279.1, forward strand.
CAATATCTATGTCAACCGCAACCAGATCGGCGCGGTTGTCGGCTCCCAGCCCTTTGGCGGCGAGGGGCTTTCAGGAACCGGTCCGAAGGCCGGCGGGCCGCATTACCTGAGCCGTTTTACCCGGGCGGGGCAGGTTAATCGTGATCAATCCTCAGTCTTTATTCCCGCCAAAAACAAATCGGGCTCAGATTTGCAAAAAGCCGTATCAGAGGCTTTTGCATCCCGGGAGGACTGGGAGCGCATTTCTGACCGCCGCGCCATAATCGAGGCGGCAGGCAAGGCCTGCGGCGTTTCCACCGCCGCCGCCATTGGCGAAATTCTGGCGGGGGCGCCGGACATACCGGTCCCGATTCTCAATCTGCCGGGGCCAACGGGTGAGAGCAACCGGCTCTCGCTGCACGGCCGCGGCGTCTTTGTTTGCCTCGGCGCGCCCGGCTCAGACAATCGCGCCCTGGTTCAGGCCGCCCTTGCCCTGTTGCTGGGCAATGCCGCATCCGCTGCAAATCGCAATTTTGTCGGATCAGGAATATACGGCACCAAGGCGCGCAAAATATCGGCGCGGGTGAAGGCTTCCTTCTTATCTGCGATCACTTCCAAAATATGCGCCGGATCACGCGCAACTTTTTCAGCAATGGAAAGCCTGTCTTCATCAGGCTGAATGATAAGCGGTTGCGCAAGGTCATATTCAGGGCGCAAAGGCACCGGATCAGGTGCAAGTTCTACATCAGGTAATCTTGCGCCAATATCACGTTGCGCTGACTTAACGCTCAGTTCGCGGTGGTATTCAAAT
>CAZIVB010000280.1:0-2098 GCA_964542565.1 uncultured Hyphomicrobiales bacterium
GGACGGGAGTACAACCCCGGACCGGCTGTGATGCATGGGCAAGCCGGCGGGGTTAGGCCGCGGCGTTGAAATGTTCATAGACCGACCACAGGCCGATGGCGATGAAGCCCAGGCCGGCGATGAGTTTCAGGGGGATATTTTCCAGATAATGCGCCGCGGCGCTGCCCACCAGAACCGCCATGGCGGTGGCGGCGATGAGGGCGGTCGAGGCGGCGAGGAACACCAGAACCGGCGAGATTTTGCCGCCCGAGGCAAAAAGCAGGGTGGCGAGCTGGGTTTTATCGCCCAATTCGGCCAGAAAGACCGTGACGAAAATAGCGGCGAGTTCCTTCATGTTGTCCTCAATTGCTCTCATGATTTCTACGCCCGGCACAATACAGGGCGGAGAGAAAGAGGCAATGAGTCTTTACCGATTGCAGCTTGCCGGACAAGCGTTAAAATGGGGGCGCAAAAAGGGAAGGCTTTTCATGGATATCGGATCGCTGATTACACGCAACGGGCGCTTTCGCGCCGATCATGTCGCGGTGGATTTTGAAGGGCAAAAGATCACCCATGCCGAATTTGACGCGCAGGTCAACCAGCTCGCCAATGCCTTGCTCAGGGCGGGGCTCGTCAAGGGCGACAAGGTTGCAACGGTGCTTTCCAACTGCATGGAGTTGCTCACCCTGTACTGGGCCTGCGCCAAGACCGGAATTGTGATTGTGCCGCTCAGCCCGCTGCTGCTGCCCTCGGGGCTTGGCGCCTTGATTAATGATTCAGATACGGTGATGGTTTTCACCGCGCCTGATTATGCCGGTAATCTCGATCAGTGCCGCGATGATCTGGCGGCGGTGCGGGCCGAAAATTATATCATGGTGGGCGGCGAGCGTGAGGGCTATATGCCTTATGAAGCCTTTGTAGCCGGGGCCGCAGCCGTCCGGCCGCCCGATGCCGGGATTGAGGGGGACGATATGTACAATATCTTCTATTCCTCGGGCACTACCGGTACGCCCAAGGGCATTGTGCATACCCATTTTATCCGCGCCATGTATGGCTCGTTATTCGCCAATGCCTGGCGCATGAGCCCGGAATCGATTGTGCTGCATTCGGGCGCGATCATCTTTAACGGCGCTTTCCTCACCCTGCTGCCGGCGTTTTACCTCGGCTGCACGTTTATTATGCATAAAGCCTTTGATGCCGGCGAATATATCCGCACCATCGCGCGCGAAAAAGTCACGCATGTGGTGATGGTGCCCTCGCAGATCGTGGCGGTTTTGAACCATCCGGAATATTCGCCCGAAAAGCTGCAAAGCCTGCAAATGCTGCAATCGGTGGGCGCGCCGCTGCATCTGGAGGTGAAAAAGCGCATTAATGCCGAGCTTCCGGGGCGTTATTACGAGCTTTACGGGCTGACGGAGGGGTTTTTCACCATTCTCGACAAGGTGGATGCGCCGCGCAAGCTTGCCTCGGTGGGCTGCGAGCCGCCGCTGACCCAGGTGCGGGTTGTGCGCGAGGACGGCACGGATTGTAAGCCGCGCGAGGTGGGCGAGATTGCCGGGCGCGGTCCCTGCGTCATGCCGGGCTATTACAAGCGCCCGGATTTGACCAAAGAGGCGATCAGGGACGGATGGCTCTATTCGGGCGATATGGGCTATATGGATGAGGACGGCTTTGTTTTTCTCGCCGATCGCAAGAAGGACATGATTATCTCCGGCGGGGTGAATGTGTATCCGCGCGATATCGAAGAGGTGATCGCGGCGCATGGGGCCGTTCACGGCGTGGCGGTGTTCGGGGTGCCGGATGAAAAATGGGGCGAGACGCCCTTTGCCGCCATTGTGCTGAAACAAGACAGCGTGGAAAACGAGGCGGAGATGTGCGCGTGGATCAATGCCCGCGTGGGGGCAAAATTCCAGCGCGTCTCGCGCGTGGTGTTTCTGGAGGATTTCCCCTATAACGCTGCCGGCAAGATATTGAAACGCGAGCTTCGGGAGCGCTATTCGCGCGATGAACCGACGATTTGACAACAAATGCAAGGCCTGCGCGCTTTCGTCATTCCCGCGCAGGCGGGAATCCAGAGCGGTTTTGCAAGATATGGACGCGTGGCCCTGGATTCCCGCCT
>CAZIVB010000281.1:0-2055 GCA_964542565.1 uncultured Hyphomicrobiales bacterium
AACGCCGCCCGCGTCAACCGTTGAGAAAACTTCTGATTTGGGAAAAAACCTGCATGAACATTTCCTCGCTCAGGCGCCTTGTATTGGTGTTGTACCGGGAGCAGTGATACGAATCGAACAAGGTGATATCACGGCTCAGGCGGTGAGTTGCGCCATGGGAAAAGCTGAAATCCGCCCGCCTGAGACCAAAAGTGCGGATCAGGCTGTCATGGGAAATCCTGCCCAGGGCGAGAATGGCGCGCAAGGTTTTGTAATGCGCGATTTCAGCGCTGAGAAACGGACGGCACATGTTGATTTCCGCCGCAACGGGTTTGTTTTTCGGCGGCACGCAGCGCACCGCGTTGGTAATGCTGCAATCGATGAGTTCAAGCGAATCATCCAGGCTTGCCTCGTAAACACCGCTGGCAAATCCAAAGCGCAGCAGGGCGGCATAAAGAAGATCACCGGCATAATCGCCGGTGAAGGGGCGGCCGGTTTTATTGGCCCCCTTCAGACCCGGCGCCAGACCGACAACCAGCAGCTTTGTCCGGGCGCCGGAAAAAGCCGGCACCGGGGCATTAAACCACTCGGGATAAAGCCGCCGGTTGTCCTGCCTGAACCGGGCAAGACGCTCGCAAAGCTGACAATCGGCAGGCGGAACTTTTAGCTGTCCGCTCACGTTTCGGCGTAATCCTCATCGTCATAGCTATCATCGGGCTCGACGCGGCTGGGCTGGCCCCTGCGCCCGACAATGCTCTCCATATCGGCAAGATCAATAAACTGGTCAGCCTGACGGCGCAGCTCGTCGGCAATCATCGGCGGCTGGGTGGCAAGGGTTGAGACCACGCTCACCCTCTTGCCGCGCCGCTGCACTGACTCCACCAGACGGCGGAAATCGCCATCGCCGGAGAAAATGATGATGTGATCGAGATTGTCCGACATCTGCATGACATCGACCGCAAGCTCGATATCCATATTGCCCTTGATCTTGCGTCGGCCGGTGGCGTCGGTAAATTCCTTGGTCGGTTTGGTGACCATGGTAAATCCGTTATAATCCAGCCAGTCGATCAGCGGCCGTATGGGGGAAAATTCCTGATCTTCCATGAGCGCGGTATAATACAGCGCCCGGACAAAAACCCCCTTGGCGCTGAATTCCTTGAGCAGATTTTTGTAATCAATATCAAAACCGAGCGCTTTTGCCGTGGCGTACAGATTTGCACCATCAATAAAAAGGGCAACGCGTTCATTGGGATAAATTCTCATGAGTGAGCCTTCTTTTTTGTTATATGCTCTGATCCCGAACCTTGTAAGGAAAAGCGTTCAGGAAATCTAGTGGAAGTTGATTATATCAGCCTAAAGATGAAGGTGTGAATGTTAAATGATTTTAATCGGTTTGGGAGCAAACCTGCCGGGACGCTGGGGAACTCCGAAAAATACGGTAATCAGGGCGATCGGGGCGATCGGACAAGCCGGAATTCCGGTCGCTGCACGCTCACAACTTTTCGTGAGCGCACCGCTGGGCCGGGGCGGGCAGGGGGCCTATGTCAACGGCGTTATCGAGGTTACCTCCCATTTGCCGCCCGAAGCGCTGCTGCGGCGGCTGCACGCGATTGAAAAACAGGCCGGAAGGCGAAGGGGGGTGCGCTGGCGCTCGCGCGTGCTTGATCTTGATCTGCTGGACTGGCACGGCGTAATTCGCGGCGCAAATCATGCCGCCGCGCAGGCGTGCTTTATCCCGCTCATGCTGCCTCATCCTGCGATTGCGGCGCGCGCCTTTGTGCTTGCGCCGCTTGGCGCGATTGCGCCGCGCTGGCACCATCCCGTTACGGGGCTGACACCGGCGCAGATGCTCAAAGCCCTGCCACCGGCGGCGCCGGGAAGAATTTTAGATCAATCAAGGCTTGCGGAATACCCGTTAAAGCCCTAATTAAAGGCAAATCACTTGGATATTCCAGATTGTGGAGAGCTGTGCTCATGGCGCGCGTTACCGTTGAAGATTGCATTGAAAAAGTTGAAAACAGGTTTGACCTGGTGTTGCTGGCAAGCCACCGCTCGCGGATGATTTCATCCGGCGCG
>CAZIVB010000282.1:0-2045 GCA_964542565.1 uncultured Hyphomicrobiales bacterium
CCGAAATGGCGCAGTAGTTGGTTGTTAACCTTCAACCAGATTGTTTGTACATATGGATCAAATCCTTCTATGAAGAGGCGCTGAAGGATGGCAAGAAGAAGGGCCTCAAGATGCCCGGCTTCGAGACCTTCTGGAACGAGACCCAGGTCATCGAATTCCCGATCCCGGCAGAGGCGAAGAACTATACCCGCTTCGCGGAGTTCCGCCAAAATCCGATCGAGAACGCGCTGGGTACGCCGTCCGGCAAGATTCATATTTATTCGCGCAAGATCGAATCGTTTAAATATGACGATTGCCCGGGCCATCCCACCTGGCTGGAGCCCATTGAATGGCTCGGCTCGAAAAAGGCCGCCAAGCACCCGCTGCATATTGTCTCGCCGCACCCCAAATACCGCCTGCATTCGCAGATGGACAACACCTGGCTGCGCAACACTTATGAGGTTGCCGGGCGTGAGCCGGTTTGGATCAATGTCGAGGACGCCAAGGCGCGCGGCATCAGGAGCGGTGATGTGGTCAAGGTGTTCAATGACCGCGGCGCAACCCTTGCCGGCGCCATTGCCACCAAGCGCATCCGCGCCGGTGTGGTGATGCTGCAAGAGGGCGCATGGTATGATCCGGACAAGCCCGGCGAGGCGGGCGCCATGTGCAAACACGGCAATATCAATCTGGTGACCATCGACAAGGGCACTTCAAAGCTGGCGCAGGGCAATATCGCCAATACCGCCCTTGTGGAGGTGGAAGTCTTCAAGGGGCCGGTCCCGGCGATTACCGCATTTACACCGCCCAAAGGCGCTTAGAATTGCCTCCTGACCACCCCCCGGGGCGCCCGGTTCGTCCGGACGCCCCGCATTTAGCGCAATATGCCAGTCTCCCGGACCTTGTACGGAATTTGAAACATGCCGCGAATCCAGAGCTTCCATGCCGTCCTGAAAACCCTGATTTTTTCATCTTTGCTGTTTGTTCTTGCCGCCGCGTCAAGTCCCGTCGCGGCGGTGCAAATCCTTTACACCAACACCCAGACCCCCTTGCGCGACGCGGCGGCGCAGGGGAAGGTTATCGCCAGTATTTCCCCGGCAACAAAGCTGCGCGTTCTGGCGCAAAAAGACGGCCAGCTCAAGGTTGAGATCACCGGCTGGTCGCCCGAGGGCGGCGAGAAATACCTATTCGTTGAAATGGGCCAGCGCATCCGTCTGGCGAAAATTACCGAGAAAGGCCTTCAGGGGCGCAAGGTGATTGCCAGGAAGGAGGATTATTACGAAAGCGTCTGGCAGGATGTGCGCCTGACCGGCTGGATTGCCAAAAAGGACACGTCCGAAGATATCAAGGCGATCTGGAAGACCGCCCGCCGCCTGTTCCACCAGCGCTGCACCAGATGCCATGCCCTGCACCGGCCAACTGAATTTACCGCCAACCAGTGGCCCTCAATTCTCAAGATCATGACCGTGCGCGCCGGTCTCTCCGGCGGCAAAAAGGCGCTGATCATCCAGTATATGCAAACCCACGCCAAGGACCAGAAAGTCACGGATGAGGCCGAGGATGAAGCCGATATGGCGCCGAGCGGGGAAGACCCGACCAAGCCGAAAATTACCGGCGATGCCAAACTGGCGGCTTTGGGGGCGAAAATGTTTGCGGAGCACAACTGCAACGCCTGCCACGGGGATGATGCGGCCACGCCCGCCATTCCCGCCTACCCGAAGCTGGCCGGGCAAAGCGCCGATTATGTTTTCAAGCAGATGCTCGATTTTAAAAGCGGCCACCGAACCAATGATCAATACGGGATCATGAAGGAGAGCATTGCCGAGGTTCCCGAGGCCGATATGCGCGCCATCGCCTACTGGCTCTCGACGCTATAGGAACTTTCGCGTTTAAACCCACCGGCCCGCACCGGCGGGGCCAGCACCCCTTTGTTATTCTCCGGTTTTTTGCCTGCGGCCATCCTGTCGAACAAGCAATTTTCGGGAGCAATTTTTTGCTGGAACAGCGGGGCTGTTGCGGCCGGAATCCGCACGACTTGATAAACATCAAAGAGATAATCCCCAGAGTAT
>CAZIVB010000283.1:0-1909 GCA_964542565.1 uncultured Hyphomicrobiales bacterium
GGTGCCTTCGGAATAAGTGATCTTGTTGTGGACATTGTATTTGCCTGAAGGCTTGGACATGGGCAGGCGCGCCACTTCGCGGAAGGTTTTGGCGTCAAAGACCAGCAGGGCGCCGTCTTTTTCCCACAGGCTGACAAGGGCGTGGGAGCCGTTTTTGGTAAACTCGACATGGGCCAGGGTTTTGCCCGCAACCGGGCGCAAGGTCTTGACGATTTCCAGCGTTTTCTTGTCGATGATATGCATCATGTCGCGGTTGGGACCAAAAAAGACGCCGCCCCAGATATAGGGGCTGTTTTCATGGCTGCGCAGGAAGAAGCCGGGGCCCTTGGTGGCAATGGTTTTGATGATCGACCAGTTTTGCATATCGATGATGGTGATTTTCGGCTCCCTAATATGCTGGGTCGCCATGACGCGGCGGCCCTTGTAATCAAAGGTTATGCCTGAGCCCAGATGCGGCATGCCGCTCATGGGGACATCGGCGATCTTTTTGCCTTTGACCAGATCGATCACCTGACCGTTTTTGGCGTTTCTGGCGGTGCCGATCAGCTTGTCATAGCTCTGGGTGAAGAAAAAATCATCAAGATAATCGCCCAGTTTGATATGGCGGACGGGAAAATCAGCAGCTTCACCCGAAGCATAAGAAATTTCCCAGACCTCCTTGATATCTTTCATGGCGGCAATAAAGCTCCCTCGCGGCGGGGCGTTGTAAACGGCGCTGACGCGGGAGCTGCGTTCGCTGTTTCCGGCGCGGATAACCCGGGCGAGGCTTAAATCTTTGGTGTTCAAGAGCACCAGCGTATGGGGCAGATAATTGGCTACCATTAAAAAACGGTTATCGCTGGAAACCGCGATATTGCGGATATTGATCCCGGCGCGGACTTCGGCGGTCACGCTCAAGGTGTAAAGATCGAATTTCGTCACCCAGCCATCGCGCGAGCCAAAGAAGACATAGCGCCCGTCCGAAGTGAACTTTGGCCCGCCATGCAGCGCGTAGCGGCTCTTGAAGCGGTGCATGGGTTTGAAGGTGTCGCCATTGAGGATGGTGACATGGTGATCGCCGGTTTCAACCACGACGAAGACATTCATCGGATCGGCGTCCCATAGCGGCTTGTCGGTGGCAATCTTCGCCGGGGTCAGCACCCGGCTGGCCATAATTTCGCGCTTGCCCCAGCGCGGCATTTGCGCCAGGGGGGTGAAGATCAGCTTGACCAGGGATTTGATTTCACTGGCGCTCAAAACCTCGCCAAAGGGCGGCATTTGCGCCGCTTCCAGACCGTTGGTGATGGCCTGTACGGCTTTTTTCTTGCGCAGGCGGCGCAGGTTTTGCGGTAGCAGCGCCGGGCCAACCCCGCCCAGCCGGTCGGCGCCGTGGCACTCGGCGCAATGGGTTTTGAACAGAGCGGCGGCATCAGGTTCGGCGAGCGCCGGAGCGGATGTGAGGGTGAAAAACAAAAAAGCAACTAAGGATACACTCCACCAGAATCCGTCCTTCCGGCGAAAGCCGGAATCCATATTTTTCAAGGCGAAGGGGATCCCGGCTTGCGCAGGAATGACGGGAGAGGGGAGATGCCGACCGGTCATTTTCAATTTATTCCTTGCCAATCTTGCTAACCGCTTCGTGTTTAACGCCGCGGAAGGGTTTGAGTTGCAAGCGCTCTTGCGTCTTGCTCAAGCCGATTTCTTCATCGGTAAGGTAGCAAGCCGGGTCTTCATCCCACGGATCGCCAGTGAGGCGCATGGCGCGCACTCTGGTGTTGCCGCCGCAGATATCGAAATACTGGCAGGCGCCGCAGCGGCCTTTAATTTTGCGCGGGGATTGCTTCAGCCCCGCCATGACCGGATCGGAGGTATCCACCCAGATTTGCGAAAACGGCCGCTCTTTCACATTGCCCAAGGGGTAATGCCACCA